>JAAYAH010000156.1 GCA_012719445.1 Actinomycetales bacterium
GCCCAGCCCGATCACACCGAGCAGCCGCCGCACCAGCAGGAACCCGACCGTCCTCCCCACCACAACCGTGATCATCCCATGTGACGTCCTCGCAGGTCACAGCCGAAACCCTGAGGTTGCACCCCACAGGGCCCAGAGGCCTTCCCCGGCACTCAGACTGGTGTTGAACCGAGCAGGCTGGTCCGCGCGAAGGGCACAGCGGACCGCGTGAGCTGCGCGAACGTGGGTTCCAACACCCACAGGGTTTGACAGACTCCACGACCGTGTTCACTATCAGACCATGTTCAGTGCGAGTGAACATGGCGGTGGTCTGAACGGTGAGTTGTTGTCCGACGCCCTGGACCATCTTGCTGCCGCAGGCCTGACCGTCGAGATCGTCCGCACCCCTGCCACGCACGGTGCTCACGACGCCGGCACAGGCAGTGGGGATTCCGTCGTCGTGCTCACCGGTCCTGCCGGCCGAGTGCGGTACCGGGTTCAGGTAGCGGCGAAGGTCACCTCCGCCTCTGCTGCCCTGGTCAACCCCGGCACCGGTGACCCGTTGCTCGTGGTGGCCCACCACGTCCCCGAGGCCGTGGCCGAGCAGTGGCGCGCCCGCGGCGTCCAGTTCGTGGACGCGGCCGGCAACACATACCTCCACGGTGAGGGCCTCCTGCTTGACGTACGCGGACGCCGCCCGCCCTCGCCTCGTCCAGCGGAGCCCGGCAGGCCACTGCGGGCCTTCCAGCCCCGCGGCCTGGCCGTGGTTTTCACCCTGCTGTGCCTGCCCGACAGCGCAGGTGCCACCTACCGTCGCCTCGCCGAGTTCAGCGGAGCCTCCCTGGGCACCGTCCAGTGGGTCATGACCGAACTGACCGCCGCCGGACACCTCCAGCCCACCCCCCAGACCCGGCAACTGCACCGCACCCGCGAACTGCTCACCCGCTGGGTCGAGGCCTACGCCCTGCTCCTGCGTCCCCGCCTCACCCTCGCCCTGCTGGAGGCACCCGACCCCACCTGGTGGATCTCCGCCGACGCGGCCCTACGCCGCGAGAACGCCCAGTGGGGCGACGAGACCGCAGCACACCTGCTGGACCAGCACCTGAGACCGGCCAACGCCGTCATCTACGCCACCGAGGTCCCGTCCCGGCTCGTGGTGGACTACCGGCTCCGCAAGGCCCACGGACCGGAAAACGTCCAGATCCGCCGGCGCTTCTGGAACTTCCCCACACCCCCAGACACCGCCAGTGGCGCGCCGCTGGTCCCCACGCCCCTCGTCTACGCCGACCTGCTCGCCTCCGGCGACCCCCGCCTGCACGAGGCCGCCACCCGACTCCGAGAGAACGATGATCTCCTTCAGCGACTCGACCGCACCTGAACTCCTGGTCACCGGGTCGATCCTGTCGACACTGCAGCAGCGGGCCACCTCCTGCCATGTCCCGCTGGTAGTGGTCGGCGCCACGGCCCGGGACCTGCTCATCCGCCACGTCGTCGGCTCCCCGCCCGAACGCGCCACATGGTCCCTCCCCGGGATTGATGGTGGCGGTGGAGGGCGATTCATCCCTCCACCGTCGCCCCGGAGGTACCGCGACCGGCGAGGCTCAGGGTCAACCCCTGGCTGATCACCAGACCCGGCCACGCGCAGGTGCCGGAGGTGCCGCATGCCCGCTGGGCCGTGGCCCGGCGGGAGCGCTGCGTCAGGTCTACGGCGCCTTGATCTCACGAGGTCGATTCGGCAGTGGGGTCTGCTGCACGATCCGAGGGCGTGTACCGCGGACGAGCCACATGACGGCGCAACACCGCCAGCTCGTACCGCAGCACAGCGATCTCCACCGCGTCCGGATCCGGGCCGGAGCCCAGCCCGATCACACCGAGCAGCC
>JAAYAH010000157.1 GCA_012719445.1 Actinomycetales bacterium
CCCACGTCTGCGCCAAGTACAAGGGCGTGTCCAAGGGCAGCGAACCGTCCTACCTCGGCGACGGCTGGAACGACGGGAACTGCAAGGTCAGCCAGTCCGACGTCACCTACCGGTAGGTGACGTCCGGTAGCCGGCGCCGCCCGTGTCCAGGAACGTCCTGCCCCGCGCAGGCCTCCGGACACGGGCGGCGCTATCGGTCAGGCCGGCCCCCTCACGGATGCCGCGGCGGATTCCTGTCCTGTTCCCTCTGTTCCGGCGGCTTGTCCCGCGCCTTGTCCTTCTTCGGTCCCGCCGGAGGACGAGGAGTCGTCGTCGGAACCGTGAACGTCGGCTGCGCGGGTTCCACCGTGGTGGTGTCACCCGGAGGTCTTCCGCCGAAGCGATCGCTCATGGACAGGACGCCGATGTTCACAGCCAGGACGAACGCGACCACCGCGGCACCTGCCAGGGCCGCCATCACCTTCTGCCCGCAGCGCCAGAAGTGGTAGGTGGGCAGGACCAGCAGCCAGAGCCCACCGGTGAACAGAGCGAGTACGGCATGCGCCTTCACGGGCATGAGGGGTGGCGGTGGGACGGGGATGTCGAGGGTTGCTCCCAGGTCGGTGTCGTCCCTGGCCGTGCTCGGCATGACGGGCACGGGGCCACGCGTGGAACCGTCGGGACCACCGGTCGAGCCGGACCGCACGCCGTCGGTCCTCGCGTGCCTCCCGTGGCCTGTCGGGGAGGCCGCCACCCGTTCGGGGGCGATCGCGGGATCGGTAGGGGTCCCTCTTCTCGTCGTTCCGGGTTCATCGATCACAGCATCTTCACCCTCAGTCACCGTCTTCGCCGAGCGTGTTCGCTGGAGCGCCGAGGCAGCGTCAGGGTAGTGGGCCTCGGCGCTCTTCGCATGCAGTGTCCGGATTGCCCGGGTCAGTTGCCCAGTCGGTAACCCAGGGAGATACGAAGGGTCACCCTGTCGACAGGTCCGGTGACCCCCAACCTCCGCCGGTGCCGGTACACCCCGGGTCGGTGACCCCGATGACGCTCGACCCGGCCCCGAGGAGTCGGTGCCCCAGGTCCGGCGAGGCGGCGCCGCCGGGTCGCGGACGGCACTGGTCAGCGGGTCGGGAGTGCGACTGGTGGACGACGATCCCGCTGTGGCTGCGCTTGGCCGTGTACATCGCCACATCGGCCAGGTGCAGCAGGGTGTCCAGGTCCGAGCCGTGGTCCGGGGACAGGGCGATCCCGATGCTCGCACCGATCTCCAGGGGGAGGCCCGCCAACCGGACCGGGCCGGTGACCGTCCGGTGGATCCTGGTCGCACACCGCAGGGCCGCCCGGGCATCGTCGACCGCCCGCAGCACGATCGCGAACTCGTCCCCGCCCAGCCGGGCCGCGAGGTCGCCCGGTTCCCCGGCATCCGCGTCGCCGTCCCGGGCGTCGTCCAGGGCACCCCGCAGCCGCCGGGCCACCTCCCGGAGGAGCTCGTCTCCGGTGTGGTGGCCGAGGGTGTCGTTGGTCTCCTTGAACCGGTCGAGGTCCATGAGCAGGACGGCGACCCGATCGTCGTGGGCCAGCACCTCCCGCACCCGTCGGGCGAACATCGCCCGGTTCGGCAGTCCGGTCAGGGGGTCGTGCAGGGCCTCGTACTCGCGGGTCTCTGCCACGGCGTGCAGCGTCTCGACGAGCCGGCCGTTCTCCAGGGCGATGCTGGTGTGGGACAGCAGGGCGGTGAGCATCTCGACGTCCTCGGCGTCGAAGGTGACGATGCCGCCGATCCGGCCGGACACCAGGACCAGCCCGGCGATCCCGGCCCGCCCGACAAGGGGGGCGAGCACCCCGTCCGAGACCCCCAGCCGGGCGAGGAGAGCCCGCTCCGCCGGATCCCGGCTGTTGCGGGGGAGGAACCTGGCCGTGGCCTGGGCGATCACGCTGCGATGCGGTTCAGCGCTCGGGTCGGTGCACAGGTCGACGAGATCGGCCGAGCAGGGGCTGCCACGGGTGATCGCCACCGGGCTGCCACCGTCCAGCCCGAGGAGCACGACCGTCGCGCTCTCGGCACGCAGCAGGCTCAGGGCGCCGTCGAGCACCCTGTCGAGGGTCTCCTCCACGCTCTGCGGCTCGCTGGTCAACCGGGCGATTCTGAAGAGGGTCTCCAGCCCGGCGTTCCGCTTGACGGTCCGGACATACCCCCGGTAGGCCACGAACATCGCCGTCACCACCACCAGGAGCAGCGTCATGCTCAGGGGTTCGGCGACGAGCAGCACCGCCGCGATCACGGCAAGGGACGCGACGCACCCGGTGGTGGCTCCCGCCGCGAGCAGGAGCGAGCGGAAGTCGGTACGGGCGCCGTAGGACCGCACGACCCCCCAGACCGCGACCACCCCGAACACCGTGGCCACGGTGGCCCCGGCCAGAGCCGACGCCCACACCCGCGGACACAGGTCGACGGTCTCGCCTGCCAGGAACCGGAGGACGACCTGGGCGAGACAGGCCTGGGCGGAGAACAGGGCGAGGTTCAGCACGATGCAGGCCGGCGACCGCCTGCCGCGGATCAGGCCCACGGTCAGCCCGCCGACGAGCAGGGCCAGGACGAGCTCCCGCGGCGAGGCGAAGAACAACCCGAGGACGAACGCGATCTCGCTGAGGGAGATCGGGTGTGCTTCGCCGTTGATGTGGAGGTTGAAGGAGGTCAGCTCGAGGACGACGAAGGCAGGGGCTACCACCCACCAGGCCAACGTGGGACCGGTCACCGCCTGCCGGTCACCCCACATCTCCGACAGCAGCAGGACGGCGGTGAGCGTGAGCGCGGAGAGGATCGCCATCCGGGTCCTCGTCCCGGGACGGCGACGCTGCGAGCCCACCCGGGCCGGGCCGCGAGCGCCCCCGCTCGCGTCGGGAGCCGCGCCGGCCACCGGGGTGGGGTCCATGACCCGGCCCTCCTCCCCGCCGACACGACGTCCGTCGCCACCGTTCCCGGACGGCGGAGCCGCCCGGCAGGGTCAGGACCCGGTCGGTCCATGCCATGCCGAGCCGGTCATCGAGTCGCTCGATGGGGCGTCGGGTCCCCGGGGGTTGTCGCTCGGACGCGACCCGCTGTTGAGCGCCACGGGTCCTGACCACCCGTCCGGAAGCACCCTCGACCCGACCGGACGGCGCCTCACCCGGACGGCGTCCGTCCTGGGCCGTGGGTCCGCCCTGGGTCGTGGTCCGTCCTGGGTCGTGGTCCGTCCTGGGCCGTGGCCGGGTCGACACGGTCGACCTCGGAGTGAACTCCGAGAACATGCCGTATGAACTTGGCTTCGTTGTAACATGAACTGTGATTCATGACGCCGGGGACGACGCCTCCCCCGACCTCGAGGAGACCGCCGCCTGGCAGCGGCAGGTACTCGCGCTCGAGGCCCGGGGCCGGGTGACCAGGACCTTCCGACGGCTGGACCCCGACCGGCAGCGCGCCGTCGTCGACGCGGTCATCGACGAGATCGCGGAGCACGGCCCGGCGGCGGTGCAGGTCAAGCGCATCGCCGAGCGGGCAGGGGTCTCCGTCGGCTCCCTCTACCAGTACTTCCCGCGGCGTGAGGGCATGCTCGACGCCGCGGTCGAGATGACCACCGGATTCCTCACCGCGTCCCTCGACAGCTACGCGCCGTTCATGGCCGAGCTCCCGCTGCGCGAGGGACTGCGGTGCTACCTGTCCGAGGGCATCGAGTGGAGCGCCTCGTACACATCGTGGCTCGGCCTGTTCGCCCGGGCCGCCTACTCCGGAACCCCCGGATACGCGGACACGCTGGTCCGGCCGGTCGCCGGCGCGCTGCAGCGGATGCTGCGCGCGCTGCTCACCGGCGCCCGCGATCGCGGCGACCTGCGGCCCGACCTCGACCTGGAGACCGCGGTCCGGCTCGTGCACACGCTCACCATCGCCGTCGGGGACGCCGAACTGATGCCCCACCTCAACGACTACTACCTGTTGCTCGACGCGGACCATCCGCCCGAGCGGATCCGGGAGGCGACCGTGGAGCTCATCGTGCGCGCGATCGGTCGGCAGCCGTGACCGGGCCGGCGCTGACCCTCGACGGACTGACGAAGAGCTTCGGCGACCTCACCGCGGTGTCCGACCTGCACGCGACGGTCGAGCAGGGCGAGGTGTTCGGGCTGCTCGGCCCGAACGGCGCCGGAAAGACCACCACCATCCGCATGATCAGCGGCGAGCTGCGGCCCGACCGCGGCCAGGTGCTGCTGCGGGGGCACCCGCTGCGGGCGTCGGCGGACGACCGGGCCCGGATCGGGGTGTGCCCGCAGGAGAACGTGCTGTGGGACAAGCTGACCTGCCGCGAGCAACTGGAGTTCACCGGCCGGATGTACGGGCTGTCCCGCCCGCTCGCCCGCCGACGCGCCGACGACCTGCTGGAGGAGCTGGGCCTGGTCGAGAAGGCCCGGGCCAGGGGCGGTGCGCTGTCCGGAGGGCAACGACGCCGGCTGTCCATCGCCCTCGCGTTGGTGCACGAGCCGGAGCTGGTGATCCTCGACGAGCCCAGCGCCGGGCTCGACCCGCAGAGCCGGGCGCTGGTGCGGGACGTCGTCCGGTCCAGGGCCCGGGTTGCGAGCGTCGTGCTCACCACCCACGACATGGACGAGGCCGACCGGCTGAGTGACCGGGTGGCCGTCGTCGACAGGGGACGGCTGCTGGCCTGCGGACCGCCGGCCGAACTGCGCAGCCGGCTCGGCGGGGGCGTCGTGGAGCTGAGGTTCTTCGGCGGGGGTGAGGACGCCGCGGTGGCAGCGCTCTCCACCGTGCCGGACCTCGCCGTCCAGGCCGGGCCGGGCCTGGTCAGCGTGCGGACCGACCGACCGAGCACCGTCCTGCCCGGCCTCCTCGCCGCCCTCGACGAGCGCGGGGCACCGGCGGACGAGGTGCGGCTGCGCTCGCCGTCGCTGGAGGACGTGTTCCTCGAGCTCACCGGAAGGAGTCTGAGGTCATGAGGACCCGGATGGCCGCGTGGACCCAGGTGGTCACGAGAACCGCCGTGGTGTTCGGCAAGACCCTGCGCGAGGTGCGGCGCGACTGGATCATGGTGGCCCTCACCCTGGTGTTCGCGCCGGCCTTCGTGCTCCTCTACTACGTCGTCTTCCCGGAGATGGCGCCCGCGTACCGGGTGGCCGTCGTCGACCAGGACACCGCCGAGCACCGAACCGGCGAGTCGATCACCCCCGACCGGGGCGTGGTGGCGGCGTTGGGGGCGGTCCGGGACGCCGACGGCCGGCCGCTGCTCCGGGTGCGGGTCGAGCCGTCGCGGGCGGAGGCGCTGGCGGCCGTCGAACGCCGGGACGTCTCGGCGATGCTGGTGATCCCACCGGGCTTCTCCGCCGCGGTCTCGGCACTGGCGGCCGACCCGGTGGCGACTCCCGCCGGTTACACCCTGGCCGGGGACCTCACCAACCCCTCGTACATGGTCACCGCGACCCTGGCCGACGCCGCCGTCCAGGACTACGTCCGGCAGGCCACCGGGCGGGAGACCCCGGTCCGACCGACCGAGGAGGCCCTCGGCGCCTCGGCCTCGCGGACCGACTTCGAGATCTACACCCCCGGACTGATCGTGTTCTCCGTGATCATGTTGATCTTCCTCGCGGCCATGACGGTGGCGAGGGAGATCGAGTCCGGAGCCATGCGCCGGCTGCGGCTGACCCGGATGACGGAGGTGGACTACCTCACCGGGACCAGCGGGGTGCTCGCCCTCATCGGGATCTCCTCGGTGGCGCTGACGTTCGCCACCGCGCGGCTGTGCCACTTCCACAGCCACGGCCCGGTCTGGGTCGCCCTGCTGGCGCTGGGGCTGACCACCCTGTCGGTGATCGGGGTGGGGATGGCGGTCGCCGCGGTCTCCCGCTCGGTGGCCAGGGCCTTCGTCATCGCGAACTTCCCGATGGCGCTGATGATGTTCTTCTCCGGATCGATGATGCCCGTGCCCCGGGTGACCTGGTTCACCGTCCTCGGCCATCCGGTCGGCCCGTTCGAGAGCATCGCACCGACGCACGCCGTCACCGCGCTCAACGAGATCCTGACCCTCGGCGGCGGGTTCGCCGAGGTGAGGTTCGAGCTCGCCTCACTGCTGGTGCTCACCGTCGTCTACTTCGGTTGTGGTGCGCTCCTGCTCCGGCGGGCCAGACGGCGGGCTGCCTGAGCGACCCGGCCCCCCGCGACCCGAACCCTCCCGCGCCGGGGTCGGGTCTCCGGCTCGGGCTCGGGTTCTCCCGCTCAGGGGTATCGCGCCGTATCCGCTCCGATGCCACGATTTCCCCATGAATGACGCACCCGGCCACGGACCAGGTCACCCCCTTCGGCAGGACGGGGTGGACCCGCGACGGCAGGACGGGGTGGACCCGCGACGGGGGGACGGGGTGGACCCGCGACCGGGGATCGATCCGGTCGATCCCGTCGTGGTCCCGGTGGAGATCGAGGACATCGACGAGCTCACGGCACCCGAACTCGAGGACCTCCTCCAGCCGGCCGGGCGAGGTCCCGAGGTGCTCATCGTGGACCTGAGCAGGGTGCAGTTCATGTCGTCGACGGGGATCAGGATCCTCGTCATGGCCTGGCGGCGGGCGCAGCTCATGGGCGGGGATCTCGTGATCACCGGATGCTCCGACCTCGTGGCCAGGGTGCTGCGGATCTGCGGGGTGGACAAGCTGATCACCTGCTACCCCTCGGTGACCGACGCGCGGAGGGCTCTCACGGTCTCCGCGTCCTGACCACCCCGGTGGCACGACGCCGCCCCGCGATCTCGACGGCAGGACCGGCGGTGGGCGCACGCCGCCCCTCACAGTGAGGGAAGGCCCACGAGGGGCGGCGCGGCCCCGGCTGGCGACCTCCACGGCCCCTTCCGGCCACGGAGCGCACCGGGCGTCCTGGTACCCGGCCCGAGCCGAGAGCTGGGCGAGTCGTCGGCCGGGGCCGGGCAGGCTTCAATCTACCCGTTTCCCGGGAATCTGTCACCTGTCCAAAGATGCCCTCCTGTTTCCCGCACACCACTCCCCCGGGCTATGGCCTGCTTCCCGAGACGGGCCGACCATGACCGGGTGCCGAGACTGAGCAGCGTGGTGGCGAGCAACATTCGCGCCGAGCGCGCACGTCGACACTGGGACCAGACCGAACTGGGTCGCCGCATCGGCTGGTCGCGCTCGACGGTCTCGGCCATCGAGTCCGGCCAACGGAAGATCACCCTCGACCACCTGGCCCCGCTCTGCCGGGCGTTCGGCATCCCGCTGACCAAGCTGACCGAGGGAGCCGATCCGGAGGACCTACGGGTGCTCGGCTTCTGACGACCCGGGCGTCACGGCTCCGGCTCCACCCCCATCACCGCTCCCCCGCCCTCAGGCACGCACCTACGATCCGTAGCGTCTGGTGATCTTTGGGTGACGGCCCGTCTGGCGAGCCCTCCGGCGGGCGACACCCTCCGCGTCGGGTCAGCCCGCCACGGAGCGCGACCACTCCCCCCGCACACACCGAGACCCTGCCGTCATGCCCTGGGGGGCATGACACCCGCGACGGCGCCGTGACCTGCACCGACGGGACGGATTCTTTCGTGATCCTCCCGTGATAGCTTCGTGATCATCAATCACGGATTGTGCACGGTGGCCCCCGGATATTCCATGCTCCCCCCACGAGGACGCCCGAACGAACCGAACTGAAACGCATCCCCGCCTTGACTCGGGTACGCGATCCGCACCACAATCCTCGACCAATGCTTTCCGGAGTAGCGGGACCGCAGGTCAGGCCAGGGCCGTGGCTGTGGTGACGCACGTTTCACCGCCGACTCACGCGACCGCGGATCCCATCGTCTGGAGGATTTCCCGTTGACTGGCATATCGCGTACACCACCTCTTTCGAAGCGTTTCGCTCTCCGCCTGGCCGCCGCCGTCGCGGTCGCCGCGCTCCCGGCGGCCGGGGTCGTCGCCCTCCGGGCAGCCACCGACGTCCCCCAGGGATCCGCCCCCGCCGATGCCCTCGTCGTCCAGGAGGCCGTCCGCGTCGACGCCGCCACTCCGGCGGGCAAGCCCTCGGTCCGGAAGGCCGCCGATCCCGTCCCCCTCGGCCCGGAGGCGGTGCGCCCGAACCCCGAGCGCGGGCTGGTCTACCGGGGTCTCCGGCGCGCCACCAAGGGACCCTGCGTCGGCCTGTTCGCGCTCGGCACGACGTCCGACGAGTGCACGCACGGCCCTGACGCCGCCCCGAAGGGCGTCGACGTCGACACCCGGGTCCCTCCCGTCAACGACCCCGAGGTCGCAGCCCCCGGCGGGTCGGACGCCGAGGTCGCGGAGGCCGTCGCCCCGGACGCCGAGCTGGCCGCGGCCGTGACCGGTGCCGTGCCCTGCGACGGCGACGGCGTGTCGGGCAACCGGGTGGAGGTGCTCTACGTGCACCCGGAGGGGACCGACCGCTACGCGACCTACCTCAACTCCTTCCGGACCTGGGCCGCCGGCATCGACACGATCTACGACGAGAGCGCCAAGGAGACCGGCGGTTCGCGGCACGTGCGGTTCGTCACCGAGACCGTCGACGGGACCTGCGTGCCCACCGTCGCGAACGTCACCGTCTCCGCCTCGGCCATCGGCAACTTCAGCTCCACGAACAAGGAGCTCCAGGCCCAGGGCTTCAACCGGCGCGACCGCAAGTACGTGATCTTCGCCGACGCCGACGTCTACTGCGGCATCGGCAGCTTCGCCGGTGACACCACCAAGGGAGCGAGCAACCGCAGCAACTTCGGCCCCTCCTACGGGCGCAGCGACTCCGGGTGCTGGAACGCCACCACCGCGGCCCATGAGCTCGGCCACAACCTCGGGGCCGTGAACAACGACTCCCCCAACACGACCGGGAGCGGTCACTGCGTCGACGAATACGACATCATGTGCTATTCGGACTCACCCGACTATCCGAGCATGGTCGTCAAGTGCAATGACCGCGCCGGCGACTCCCGGCTGGACTGCAACCACGACGACTACTACAACACCTCGCCCGCACCGGGCAGCTACCTCGCGACGTCCTTCAACGTCGCCGACAACGTCTTCCTCAGCGTCCCCGGAGCCTCGGTCACCACGACCACGACAACCCGGACCACGACCTCGTCGCGGCCGACGACCCCGGTGACCACGAGCCGGGTGACCTCCAGCCCGGTGGTCACCACGCTCCCGCCCACCACGGCGAGCCCGACCTCCACCCCGGTGACCACGAGTTGGGTGACCTCGGTCGGACCCACCACCGGACTGCCACCGTCCTCGACGACCGGGGCCACCCCCACCGCCACCACGTCACCGGACACCCCGCCGACTCCCTGCGGCCTGCCCGAGGCCTACACCGGAACCCTCACCGGCCGGGGGGACGGCAACTACCAGCCGGACGGCGGGTACTACTACCAGTCCCGGCGCCAGGCCACCATGACGGCGTGCCTCAGCGGCCCGGACGTCACCGACTTCGACCTCTACCTCAGCCGGTGGACCGGCCGCTCGTGGCGCACGGTCGCCAGGAGCATCGCGACCGGCTCGGCCGAGAGCGTGACCTACACCGGTGGCCGCGGGTACTACCGGTGGACCGTCCGGTCGTGGTACGGAGACGGCGACTACACCCTCGGTCTCCAGCGCCGCTGAGCGGACGGCCGGGACCCGGCACCGGGGGCCGGACACCCAGGACCGGAGACACCGGTCGGTGACACCCGGGACCGGTGACACCCGGGACAGGGGACGGCGGGTTAGCCCACCTTCGGGGTGGGAGAACCCGCCGTCGGGTCAAGTCGGCGGACACGGGTGCCGATGGCCGGAGGAGAGCCGTCAACGGTCCCGTTGCGTCCACCGGTGGAGGACATGGCCGCGACCCCTGCCCGTTTCGTGATCGTCCTCGTGACGGGCATGGACGAGTACCAGTCCCGCCTGGTCGACGGGATCCACCGGGTGCTCGGTGAGCAGGGGGTCGGCGTCCTCGTCCTCATCACGAGCTGGAACGCCGTCCTCCCGCCCTCGCTGGCCCACGTGATCGCCGCCGCCGAACCGTGCGGCGTCGTGGCCACGAATCTCGAGGCGCAGGAGAAGGAGACGAGCCTCGCCGAGATCCTCACGTCCCTGCACGTCCCCGTGGTGTACGTGGGCCAGGTTCGTCCCGATCACACCTGTGTCCGCGGTGACAGCGTGCCCGGCATGCGCACGCTCATGGCCCACCTCCTCGACGACCGGAAGGTGCGCCGCCCGGTGCTGGTCCGGGGGGTCCCGCACCACCGGGACTCGATCGAGCGTGAGGAGATCTTCCGGGAGGAGATGGCCCGCCGCGGGCTGCCCGTCGACGAGCGCCTCGTCCTCGACGGGTACTTCTGGAACGAGATCGCCTACGGCGAGGTGCGAACCCTGCTCGACGAGGTCGACGACATCGACGCCGTCATCGCGTTCAACGATCTCTCCGCCCTCGGCGCCCTCGGCGCGCTCAACAACGCCGGCCTGCGGGTCCCCGAGGACGTGCTGCTGACCGGGTTCGACAACGAGGCCATCGCCTCGCTGAGCTGGCCGGGCATCACCTCCGTCGACCAGAACCTGGAGGCCCAGGGCGCCATCGCCGCGGAGCACCTGCTCGCGGTCATGGAGGGCGAACCGCCCATGGGGCTCATCCAGATCCCGTCGCACGTGGTCGCCCGCCGGTCCACCGGCGACGCCCCCCCGCTCACCGAGGCGCTGCGGGACGCCACGGCCATGGCCCGTGGGGCACAGCGACGGCTCGCCTCGACGGACTCGATCATGGCGTTGAACTTCGCCATGCTCCAGTCGCGCACCGTCGACGAGGTGGTCACCACCCTCACCGAGTCCCTGCACCGGCTCGGTCTCCGCCGGTTCTTCCTGGTGGTCCGGGACTCCCCGCTGGTGGACGGCGATCGGCTCGACCGGGGGGTGCCCCTCGCCCGGCTGGCCCTCGCCCACCGGGACGGCGAGGTGATCCCGTTCCCGGACGAGCCCTACCCGGCGCACCACCTGCTGCCGGAGCCGCTGCACGCCGAGCTCTCCTCCGGGCTGCTCTCCTGCCAGGCCCTGCGCACCGGGATCAGGGAGCTGGGATACATGCTGCTGGAGCGGGCCGGCGGGGCCCCCTCGGAGAACAGCATGATCCACAACATCCTGAGCCGGGCCCTCGAGGCGATCCTCGGCGGGAGGGAGCTCGAGCACCGGGCCAGGCGGCTGGAGCAGGAGGTGGACGCGCACGACCGCGACCTGCGGGCGGAGATCGCGGCGAGACGCCGGGTGGAACGGGACCTTCAGGCCGAGGTGGCACTGCGCCGACGGCTCGAACAGGACCTGCGCACGGCGACGGCCGTCCGCCGTCGGACCGAACACGAGCTCCAGGCCGAGATCTCCACCCGGCGCAAGGCGGAGCGGGACCTGCACCGGGTGACCTCCGAGCTGCGACAGTCACGGACCCTCGACCCGCTGACCCGGCTCGCCACCCGGGAGACCTTCGCCCGGAGGCTGGGGGAGCTGTGGGACGCGGGCTCCACCATGCACCAGCGGCTGACCCTGCTCCTCGTGGCCCTGGACCGGGTCCCGGCCACCCGCGACGGCAGCGCCCGGCCCGACGCCTCCGTGGACGACGCCTCCGTGACCCACGCCTCCGTGGACGACGCCTCCGTGACCCACGCCCCCGTGGCCGGCACCCTGACGGCCGACGACACCCTGGTGAACGTGGCCCGGTGCCTGGAGCGCAGCGTGCGCCGGGAGGACGACCTGGCCAGCCGGTACGGGGACACCGTGTTCGCCGTCCTGCTGCCGACCGGCGGGGTCCGCGGCGCCGCCGAGGTGTCCCGGTTGTTCCGTCGTCACCTCGCCGACCTGGCCGTCCCGCCCGGGGCGTCCACCGATCCCCCGGTGCTGACGGCGAGCATCGGGATCGCCGTGCGCGCCGGGCACCCGGGACTGACGCCGGCCTCCCTGGTCACGGTGGCCGAGGACGCGCTGCACCGGGCCGAGGCGCTCGGCGGGAACCGGACCGTGCTGGCCCCCGGCTCCGGCTGTCCACCGGACTGCCTCGGCGCGGAGCACCGGCCCGTTCCGCCGTCCGTCCCGTCCGAGGTGGTGGGGATCCCCCACCGGTAGGCGACGCGCGGCGCGAATCGGTGCACCCGGCCCCACTGGTCGTGTACCTGCCCCGGCGGCGTCGGAACGAGGCCCCGGGTGTCCGGGATCGTCGCCAGACACCATGCCCGGCGGAGATCCTGACACCGCCCGCTGGACGCTGCGGGCGGCGAACGGTCACCGACAGGTGTTGACCGGTCCTGCGATCGAGGGTTGTCCAGACGCGACGACCGTGGCGAGACGCGGACGACGCCACCACGACACGGGAGAGAGGCTGAACTGTGAGTGTTCGTACGAATGCGGCACGATCCTTCACCAGATCACTGCGAGCGTTCCACCGGTGCACCGCCCGGAGGACCGCGGCCACCGACACGGTCACGGGATCCCGCCTCCCCAGGCATCGAACCATGCGACGGGTCGGCGTTCTCGCCGCCACGTCGGTGCTCTGCCTCAGCTCCCTGGCTGCGGCCGGCCCGGCGCAGGCCAACTTGGGCACGTGTTACTACTACGGAGGTGTCGAACCCGAGCCGAATGCCTACAACCGCTGGACCGTGTACGAGAACACGATCTACTCCAACTGGTTCTGGGGCGAGGTCAACCTGGGGCTGCGGGTCGGCACCCTGAACAACCGGCAGGTCGCCTGGGCACGGCTCACCGGCCCGGCCCAGAAGAGCAACGACGCGGTGTGGCTCGACATCAGCGAGGACGGTGGCCAGAGCTGGGAGCAGTGCGGTCCGGTGTGGAACGGGGACGGCAGCCGCAATCTCTGGACCTCCGCCATCCCGACGCGGAGCGATCCCAACTTCCGGTTCCGGGCCTGCGGGCAGGCTGCCAGGGGCGGTGGCATCCGCTGCGGCTCCTGGTGGTGACCCCGCGGAGGCACTGTTGATCGCCGAAGGGCCGGCCCGGGAGGCGTGAACCCGGGGCACTGAGACAGCCGGGTCACGACCACGACGCACGTGGCCGTGACCCGGACCGTCCCGCCGTCGGCGTCCGCGCGAGCGTTCTGCCCGGGTGAGGCGAGCGCTCTGCCCGGGTGAGGCGAGCGGTCAGCTCCGGGTGAGGTCGTGGACGAGCTGCAGCGACTCGCTGAGCGACTCGAGGTAGGCCCGGGACACGTCGAAGGGCACCAGCCCGGTGTCGTTGATGCCGGCCAGGTCGTCGTGCTCGTGGGCGAGGACGGCGCGCAGCACCTTGCCCGCCTCGCCGACCCCCTCCATCAGGGCCGAGCGGGCCTCCTCGCCGACCCCTGCGCCGTCCGCCACCATCCCCGGGTCGCTGCCGAGCAGGTCGGCCGCCCCGGACAGCAGGCCGATGGTGAAGGCCAGGTCCTCCTGCGCGGTCGCCAGCTTCTGGCAGGCGAAGGCCCTGGCCAGGACCCGCCACAGGTCGTCGGAGGCGTTCGTCGTCGTGCCACCCTCGAGCAGGGTGAGCACCACCCAGGAGCGCAGCCGGCGGGGGCCGATGAGCACGAGGGCCTGCCGCAGCGAGGTGACCTCGCGCTTCGCCCCGGCGGCCGCGGAGTTGGCGGTCCGCAGCAGCCTCAGGGTCAGCCCCGGGTCGCTGCCGACCATCTGCTCGATCCGGCTGATGGGGACGTCGGGATCGGCGAGGTCGTTGAGCAGCCGGACACAGATCAGCTGCGACGGCGAGAGGGTCCGCTGCTCCAGCATCGTCGGCCGCTGCAGGTACAGCCCCTGGTAGAGCTCGAACCCCAGGTCGACGCAGCGCTGGAAGGTCTCGGCCTCGGCGACGCCCTCCGCCATGAGGGTGGTGCCGGCGCCCTGGCAGGCCTGGACCAGGCCGGGGAGCAGGACCGGGGGCACCGCGTTGATGTCGATCTTGACGAAGTCCGCCAGGTCGAGCAGGGCGCTGCGGTCGACGCCGCCCTGGTAGTCGTGCACGGCGAGCCGGTAGCCCTGGTCGTGGAGCTGGTTGAGCCCGATGATGAGCTCCCGGTCGACGACGACGTGCTGCACGACCTCGACCACCACCCGGTCCGGCTCGACCGGCAGCGGGATGATCCCGGTGAGGAAGGCCCGGGTGAAGTTGATGAAGACCGGTTTGCCGTCGGAGATGTTGTCGAGCCCGAAGGTGCCGAAGGTCGAGGCGATCACCTGCGAGGTGGCCTGCTCCCCCGCGACCTCGTCCTCGCCCTCGCCCGCACCGGTGCGGAACAGCAGCTCGTACCCGACCAGGTTGCGGCGGGGATCGTAGATCCCCTGCCTGCCGACCCGCACGTACCGCACCAGACCGGTGCGGCCGCTTCCCCGGTCGGAGCCACCGGGCTGGTGGGGCTGTCCGGCCTGGACGTTCGACACGGTCATGATCCGCTCCTCGGGTGTTCAGTCTCCCAAGTCCCTATCGGCACGCCGGGCCGCCAACCTCAGCGGACCACGACGGACAACCGGCCCTCGCCGTAGCCGTGGACGGACAGGGTGACGTCGAGACGCTCGCCCGGGACGACGGCGAGCGCGGTGAGGTCGCCGGGGATGACGTCGCCCGGCCCGTACATCGCGTAGAGGCGGACGTGCGGGGCTGCTCGGACGTTGAACACCGAGGCCAGCACGTTGAGCACCTCCCGGCAGCAGTCGGTGAGCATCTCGGTGAGCTCGAACTCCGCGATCGCGTCGTCGACGGCGCCGGGCGGCACCATGCCGAGGGCCCCGCCGATCCGTGCCGCGGCCGCGAGGTCGAGGACGATCACCGCCGAGGTCACGATCCGGTCGTTGACGTACACCGCGAGCACGCTGGTGTCCCGCACCGGCAGGATGTCGGAGTCCTCCATCTTGACCGGCCGGTTGACCAGGTCCTCGATCGTGGTGCGCACCGCGTGCCTGCTCGGCAGCTGGGACCGCTCGGTGAGGTTCACGGCGTCATCACCTCGTCCAGCGCGCCCTGGAACGCCTCCGGCGTGAACGGCTTGGAGATCAGGCCGGTCGCCCCCGACTGCTCCGCCATCTCGCGCATCTCCGGGGAGCTCTCCGAGGTCACGAACACGAATGGGATCCGGTCGCCCCGGCCGCGCAGGGCCTTCAGCAGCTCGATCCCCGTCATCTCGGGCATGTTCCAGTCCGAGAGGACGAGATCCGGCCGGTCGCCGTCCACCATCTCCAGCGCCCGCCGTCCGTTCTCGGCCTCCACGATCGTGTGACCGCTGAACCCGGCCTGGCGCAGCGTGCGGATGACGATCATCCGCATCGCCTTGCTGTCGTCGGCCACCAGGATCCTCATCGCCGTGTCACCTCGATCTCTCCCGGCCAGCGCAGACCGGACGGGTCGCCGTCGTCGTACACGACCAGCTCCACGACCTGCCCGAGGACCTCGCCCAGCGCTGTGCGGCAGGCCCCGGTCGCCTGCGGCTCCACCCGCCCGCGGTCCACCAGCCGCGCCTCCGGCAGGGAGAGCTGGTGCGACCGGCCCAGCATGGTCTTCACGTTGCCGGCCAGGATGTTGGCCAGCTCGCCGACGGTGTCCAGGACGTCCTCGCGGGCGGGATGCGGCACCGAGAGCATCCAGGAGGCCAGCGCCCTGGCGATGGACGCCACCAGCCACACCTCGACGATGCTGTACCGGTCCCGCTCGGGATCGTGGATCGCGAGCCTCGCCATCGCATGCGGGCACTCGACCGCGTCCCGCTCGGCGGCGACCATCGCGGGTTCCCCCGACACCGCCTCCAGGACCTCGACGAGCATCTCCTCGAGGTCGGGCGCCACCTCCGCCGTGCCCGTGGGGTTCACCGGGTGCCTCCTGTGTGTCGGAACACGACGGCCCGGCCCAGTTCCAGGCGCTCGAAGACTGCGTCCAGGTTGAGGGTGCTCTCGGCCCCGCCCAGGACGAGGAACCCGCCCGGGCGGAGGACCGTGCGCACGTTGGCCAGCACCGCCCGCTTCGTGTCCAGATCGAAGTAGATGAGGACGTTGCGCAGGAAGACCACGTCGCACATGGGCAGGCCCAGCAGGGGCTCGACGAGGTTGCCCTGCTGGAACCGGCACAGCCGCCGCACCTGCTCCCGCAGCACCCAGTCCCGCCCCACCTGGTCGAAGTGGGCCACCAGCTGCGGGGCCCTGAGCCCCCGGTTGACCTCGAGCTGGGAGTACCGGGCCCGCTGCGCTCTCTCGATCACGGACCGGGAGATGTCGGTGCCGATGATCCTCGCGCCGAACCCCGGGTGTGCCGGCAGCCAGTCGAGCAGCAGCATGGCCAGCGAGTAGGCCTCCTGGCCGGTGGAGCACCCGGCCGACCAGACGACGATCTCCTTGCTCTGCGACGTCGTGGCGATCTCGGGCAGCAGCTGGCTCGTGAAGGCGTCGAACGGGTGCACGTCCCGGAACCACGACGTCTCGTTCGTGGTCATGGCGTCGACGACGGCCTCCTGCAGCCGCTCGTCACCGGCCCGGATCCGCGACACCAGGGAGGAGAGGTCATCGGCCCCGGCGGCGCGGGCGACCGAGATCAGCCGGGACTCGACGAGGTACTCCTTGCCCGGCTGCAGGTCGATCGCACTGCGCTGGCGCACCAGCCCACGGACGTAGGCGAAGTCCGGCGCGGAGATGCCCATCAGGTCACCCCCGCCGCGGCGACCCTGCGGCCGACGAGGGTGAGCAGCTCGGGGCCGATCCGCTGCAGCGGCAGGACGCGGTCGGCCTGTCCCGCCGAGGCGACCGCCCCGGGCATGCCCCACACCACGCTGGTCGCCTCGTCCTGGACGACGATCTCTCCCCCGGCCCTGCGGATGGCGCCGGCCCCCTGCTCGCCGTCCCTGCCCATCCCGGTGAGGACCAGGCCGAGGGCCGCCCCGCCGTAGACCTCGGCGACCGACCGGAACAGCACGTCGACGGAGGGACGGCAGAAGTTCACCGGAGGAGCGTCGCTCAACCTCGCCGTCACGCCGGCGCCCTTCCTGCTCAGCTCCAGGTGCGCTCCACCCCGGGCGAGCAGGACCTGCCCGGGGACGAGGACGTCCCCCGCCTCCGCCTCCCGGACGGTCAGCGGGCATCCGGCGTCCAGCCGCTCGGCCAGCAGCCGGGTGAAGACCGGCGGCATGTGCTGGACGACCACCACCGGCACCGACAGGTTCGCCGGTAGCGCGGCGAGCACCGTGGCCAGGGCGTCCGGTCCCCCGGTGGAGGAGCCGACGGCCAGGACGCCGACGGGTGCCCGGGACGGCGCTCTGCCGCGGGGGGTCGGCGGCCTCGGGGGCCGGGCGGCCTCCAGGGTGCCGACGAGCCGTCGGGTCGCGCACAGTGCCTTGATCCTCGGTATCAGCTGGTCGCTGATGCACCGCAGTCCCTCGGTGACGCTGCCGACGTTGGCCGGCTTGGTGACGTAGTCGCTGGCCCCCGCGCCGAGGGCGTCGAGGGTCGCCGAGGCCCCGCGTTCGGTCAGCGTGGAGAACATGACGATCGGCAGCCGGGGACGGGTCCGCCGCAGCTCACGGACCGCCTCGATGCCGTCCATCACCGGCATCTCGACGTCCATGATGACCAGGTCGGGGGACAGCTCCGCGACCTTGGTCAGGGCGACCCGCCCGTTCTGGGCTGCGCCGACGACGTCGATCTGCGGGTCGGCCCTCAGGGCGTCGGTGACCAGGCGACGGACCACCACCGAGTCGTCGACGACCAGAACCCTGATCGCTGCGGTCTCGCTCATGAGCCGACCAGTCCGAGGGCCGAGAGCTTCTCGGCGATGATCTCTTCGGTGAACGGCTTGGTGACGTACTCGTGGACGCCGGCCTCCAACGCCCTGACGATCTGCCGCTGTTCGCTCTCCGTTGTCACCATCATCAGGGTGGTCTCGCGGAGCTCCGGCCGGTCACGGACCGCCTCGACGAAGGACAGGCCGTCCATGACGGGCATGTTCCAGTCGATGAGGATCAGGCCGGGAAGGGTGCCGCCGTCGAGGACGGCGAGTGCCTCCGCACCGTCCCCCGCCTGGGCGACGTCGAATCCCAGGCTGCCGAGCTGCCGGGTCAGGATCGACCGGATCGCCCGGGAGTCGTCGATGACCAGGGCGAGCATGCGCCGTCCCGCTGCGCTCGGGTCGCCCGCCCTGGTTCGCTGCTGGGCTCCCGCCCGCCCCTCGCCCCCGTTCTCCCGGCGGACGGCCGTCCCGGGGCACCCCTGCGCGATCTCACTGGTCATGGTCAGGCGACCCTCGCGTCCTCGATCCGGAGCACCTCGCGCACGTCGAGGGCGAGCAGCAGCCGGTCCGGCAACGTGTACGCGCCGACGAGCAGTTCGCGCACCCGCTCGGGCACCGTGCTGGGCGTGCTCTCGAAGGGCACCCTGTCCAGGGCCATCACCCCGTCGATCTCGTCGACGAGCAGGCTCACCGGCTCGTCGTCGAGCCGGACCACCACGTTGACCTGGTCCTGCGTGGACGGCGCCGGGTGCATACCGAGCCGGACCCTCAGGTCGACCGCCGTGAGCACCTCCCCGCGAAGGTTGATCAGTCCGGCGATCTCCGGTGGCGCGAGCGGGACCGGGGTGATCGACGGCAGGCGGACGATCTCCTGCACCAGGCTCACCTCGACGCCGAACAGGTACGCGCCGACGTGAAAGGTCGACAGCTGGGTCATGCCAGGACCTCCTCGTCGAGGTCGCCCGGCCGGTGCGGGTCGGGCTCCGCCCGCTCGGCGGAGAAGAAGGTGGGATCGGCCGCGAGCACGGCGGACTCGACGTCCAGCAGCTCCACGACCCGGTCGCCGACGACGACGCTGCCGAGGAAGCCGTGCCCGTCCACGTCGCTGCGGGTGCCACAGCGTTCGCTGGCGATGTCGTGGATGCGCTGCACGACCAGGCCGACGCTGCGAGTGCCCCGGGTGTACACGACGGTCTGGACCCGGTCCTCGTCGAGGATCTCCGTCGAGGTCCCGAGCAGGTCCGCCAACCGGACCAACGGCATGATGTGCCCGCGGTACTGGACGACCTCCCGCCCACCGACGCGCTCGATCGCCGAGGTGTTGATCTCCTCCAGCCTGGTGACCATGTCGAGGGGGATCGCCGAGCGTCGTCCGCTGCCGACCTCGACGACGAGCACCGGCTCCGCGGTCCCGGCCTCGGTGCTCACCTGCTCGGTCGCCTGCGCCGTCGCCCCGTGCAGGACGTTGGCGCTGCGGGCGAGGGTGGCCGCGTCGAGGATGAGCACGACGCTGCCGTCACCGAGGATGGTGGCCCCGGCGTAGACCTGGATCCCCTTGAGGTGCCGGCCGAGCGGCTTGACGACGATCTCCTGGGTGTCCAGGACGTCGTCGACGACCAGGCCGAACCGGCTCTGCTCGGCCTGCAGCACGACGATGAACCCGCCTCGGACGTCGTCGTCCTCGCCCCGCTCCGGGTCGACGGGGGCCAGCCCGAGCTGCTCGTCCAACCGGACCAGCGGGAGGAGGGTGTCGCGGAGCCGGTAGACCGGCGCCCCGGCGATGAGCTCGATCCCGCCCCGCGCGTGCTCCCCGGACAGGCGGACCAGCTCCAGCACGCTGACCTGGGGGACCGCGTACCGGCGGCCCTCGCAGCCGATGGTCAGGGCGGGGATGATCGCCAGGGTGAGGGGAATGGTGAGCCGGAACGTGGTGCCCTTCCCGACCTCGCTGACGACGTCCACCGAGCCGCCGATGCCCTCGATGCGGGTCTTCACCACGTCCATACCGACCCCGCGGCCGGACAGGTTGGTGACCTCCTTCGAGAGGCTGAACCCGGACAGGAAGATCATCTGAATGATCTCCTGCGGACGCAGCTGGGCCAGCTGGGCCGGGGTGACCAGGTCGCGTTCCAGGGCCTTCGCGGCGATCCGCTCCGGATCGATCCCCGCGCCGTCGTCGCTGATCTCCAGGTGCACCTGCCCTGCCTCGTGGTAGGCGCGGAGCCGGAGCACCCCCTCCTCGGGCTTACCCGCCGCCCGGCGGACCTCCGGCGGCTCGATGCCGTGGTCGACGGCGTTGCGGACCATGTGCGTGAGCGGGTCCCTGATGGCCTCCAGCACGCTGCGGTCCAGTTCGGTGTCCCGGCCCTCCATGGCGACCCGCACCTGTCGACCGCACTGCTTCGCCAGGTCCCGCACCACCCGGGGGATCTTGTTCCACGCCGTGTCGACGGGCTGCATGCGGGTCCGCATGACCTGCTCCTGCAGCTCGCTGGTGACCAGGCTCAGCCGCTGGGCCGACCGGGTGAGCGCGGGGTCGCTGCTGGTGTCGTCCAGCCGGGAGACGAGCTGGTTCCGGGCCAGCACGAGCTCGCCGACCAGGCGCATCAGGGAGTCGAGCAGCTCCACGTCGACCCGGACCGAGCTGTCCACGACGGAGCGCCGACTGTCCTGGACCTCCAGGGCCTGCGTGACGGCGTCGACGGTCGCGGTGCCGTGGTCGACGAGGATGTGCCCGATCCGGCGGGAGTCGCCGAGCTCCTGCTCCATCCGGGCGATCTGCACGGCGTCCGGGCTGGTGGCTCCCGCCTCGACGAGCACCTTGCCGAGCGGGTCCGGCGAGCCGGTGGCGGGCTCCGGCGCCGAGCCCCCGGCCGCACCGGCCGCACCGACCGCGTCGGCCGCGTCGGCCGCGTCGGCGGCAGGGGCCTGGGGGCCGCCGGTGGACGGCTTCCGGCGGGAACGCTGCCCCCGACGGCTCCTGGCGGTGCCGCTGCTGCCACCGGCTGGAGTGGCCTCGGCGCCGGCTGCGCTGCTGCCTCCGGACGCGGTGCCGTCCCCGGATGCGGTGCTGTCCTCGCCGGGTGCGCTGTCGCCCCTCGATCCGGTACCGGCCCCGGGGGCGCTGCCATCCTCACCGGGTGCGCTGCCGTCCTCACCGGGTGCGCTGCCGTCCTCGCCGGGTGCGCTGCTGTCCTCGCCGGGTGCGCTGTCGCCCCTCGATCCGGTGCCGACGTCCTGGAGCAGCGCGGTGAGCTGGCCGATCAGCCCGTCGAGGTCGCAGACGCCCTCCTCGCCGGTGCTCTCGATGGTCCGCAGCAGGTAGCGGACGACGTCCACCAGGCGCAGCAGCGCGCTCAGCCGGTCCTCGTCGAGCGGGACGGCTCCGTCCCGCAACCGGTTGAGGAGGTTCTCCCCGACGTGGGTGAGCCGCTCCAGCTGGTGGAACGCGAGGAAGCCGCTGGTGCCCTTGATGGTGTGAATGGTGCGGAAGACGCTGGCCAGCAGCTCCGGGGACGCGGGGGAGCGCTCCAGAGCGAGCAGGTCCCGATCGAGCTGGTCCAGGTTCTCGTGGGACTCGACCAGGAACTCGGCGACGATCTCGTCCATCGCTTCCACGGACAGCTCCCCTCGGCACCTGGTCTGCTGAGGAGTCCATCGGCGGGGCGGGGGCCGACTTGAGCCGATGGGGTGCTTCTGCGGGGCAGGCCGCCGCGAGCCGACGAGGCGATCCGCAGGCGGGCCGATCGGGGTCGTCCGAACGCCGCTCCCGCTGCCGGTGACGCGACGCGGCCTGCCGCCAGAGTGCTGAGTCTCTGACGACAGGCCGAGCAGTGCGTCCCACGCCGTTGTGTGACGTACTGGTCACTCAAACGAGTTGTTGTCTGTTATAGCACATTTGGTCACCCAGGTCAGCGATCCACTGTCATCGAATCGTCACGCTGTGAAGTGACGCTGGTCTCACAGGGTCACCGAACACCACAGGGCGGGCGACCCGCGCGTCCCGGCCGGCCCGGGCAGCTGTCCGCCGGAGACGGCCTATCGGCGTCCTGACGTTCCCGGAGGTCGTACCTGACGTTCTCAGAGGTAGTACCGGTCGAACCAGAACCCGTCCTCGTCGACGAGGATCCCGTCGGTGACCTCGACGAGAGAGCGGGTGACGGCCGCGACGACGGGAGCGACCCGACGGCGACGGGCAACGAAGTCCGCCGTCGGCACGCGTTGCTCACGCGCGTGCTGGTCGGGGCACACCCACCGGACCTCGTAGGTGACGAAGGGGCGGTCGCCCCACGGTTGATCGACGACGGACGGTTCGACGGACTCGGCCACGTGCGCGATGACCTCGACCGCGCCGTCCTCACCGTCGCTCCCCACGTCGCCGACGACCGCGTAGCCGTCGATGACGTGCTCGCCGGAGAGCACGGCGATGTCGAAGTCGTCCGCAGCGGAGTGCAGGGCCTCCAGTTCGGCGGCGGACAGCGGGTCGTGCCCGGTGTCCCGGGAGATGGCCTCCCCGGAGTAGGCGTCCTCGCTGGGACCCGTCCACTCGATCCCCTCGATGGCGAGCCGGGCGGTCGGCAGGTCACGGACGACGACGCCGAGGAGCACGTCCGGCTCCAGCCAGCAGGGCGCGTGCACGCGGTAGTCCACCGCCCGCGCCGGATCCGGCTGGATCAGCTCGAGGCTGCCCGCGGTCCGGACCACGCCGTGCAGTCTGCGGGCCAGGCTGACGAGGAGTTGCAGGCCCCGGCCCTCCTCGCGCCAGGGGAGCCCGTCGGGGAAGGCATAGGTGAACCCGTCCCGGTCGTCGAGCCCCGGCAGCGGCGGGTCCTCGCGTTCCACCGGTGCGTCGAGGACGTAGGCGACGGTCCACGGCATGGGTACGGCCGCATCGACGGCCTCCTCCATGGACAGCACGAAGGGGCCGAGGAACCGGCTCCGGCGCCCGAGGGGCACCGCACCGGTGTTCGCCAGATCACTTCCGGCGACCCGGGCTCTGACCAGGGTGGACACATCGTCGACGGTCACCGTGGACGGGACCAGCAGGAGATGGCAACCAGCCAGGTCCCGCGCCGTGGGGCGATCCCCGTCCGGGCCGCCCGCACCGTCCCCGTCCTCACCGGGCTCCCGCCGGAACCAGAGTGCCATCGCGCCAGCGTCCCTCCCTTCCGTCTCCACCCGATGCCGAGGGCCGGCTCCCTCGCGCCGCGCCCAGCAGGTCTCCTTCCTACACCGGCGTCCGGTGGAAGGACCGGTAGGACCTGCTCGCCGTCGGCCCGCGTTGACCCTGGTAACGGGACCCGCAGTCCCGGGTCCCGTAGGGGAACTCGGCCGGGCTGGAGAGCCGGAAGAAGCACAGCTGACCGATCTTCATCCCCGGCCACAGCATGATCGGCAGGGTGGCGACGTTGGACAGCTCCAGCGTGACGTGCCCGGAGAAGCCCGGATCGATGAAGCCCGCGGTGGAGTGGGTGAGCAGACCGAGCCGGCCGAGGCTGGACTTGCCCTCCAGCCGGGCGGCGATCGTCGGGGGCAGGGTCACGACCTCGTGCGTCGAGGCGAGCACGAACTCCCCCGGGTGCAGCACGAAGGGCTCGTCCGGCTTGACCTCGACGAGGCGGGTGAGCTCGGGCTGTTCCTCCGCGGGGTCGATCACCTTGTACTTGTGGTTGTCGAACAGCCGGAAGAAGCGATCGATGCACACGTCGATGCTCGACGGCTGGACCATCGCGGGGTCATAGGGCTCGATGACCACCCGACCGGCGTCGATCTCCGCGCGAATGTCCCGATCGGAGAGCAGCACCGTCCCACCGTACCGGTGTCCCGGCGACTCTCCGTACCTCGGCCGCCCGGCGCCCGATACCCGATGTTTGGCTACGTGGCGTAGATGCTTCACTCCTCAGCGTCACAGGGTCTTGACGCCGGGCTAGAAGATCGCGTATTCAGCGCTCACGGCGCGGATTCGAGGGGCCTCGCCGACGGTTCACCGATGTTTGGAATGAGATCTCGTCGGGCACCTGCAGGGGGGGATGATCAGTCCCGCGCACCACCGAGGAGGAACCTGTGGACATCGACAGCATCATCGGCGCCATCATCATCGGAGCGATCATCGGCGCACTGGGGCGCCTCGTTCTCCCGGGCAAGCAGAACATCGCCATCTGGCTGACCATCGTCATCGGGATCATCGCCGCCTTCATCGGCACCGCCATCGCCGCGGCATTCGGCGTGGCGGACTCCAGCGGCATCGACTGGATCGAACTGATCCTCCAGATCCTCGTCGCTGCGGGCGGCGTCTACCTCGCCACCGCGCTCCGCTCCCGCAGCTAGCGCCCCCTCCGAACGGTCGCTGTGCCCCCGTCAGGTCCTGGCGGGGGCACGGTGTCGTTCCGGGCGCCTCGGCGTCCGGCCGGTGCACCGACCGCGGCGAACCGGGAGCGGGTCGCCGGCCGCTCGGAACCGGGAGCAGGTAGCCGATCGCTCGGAACCGGGAGCAGGGAGGACGACCCGGTGAGGCGCTGATCCCATCGGGTCGCGCCGAGGACGGTGAGCCGCGGTCGGGAGTACCGTCACCGCCATGAGCAGCGACCCCATCTCCCGTCTGCAGTCCCTCGACCGCTTCCGGGTCAGGCAGCGGATCACCCCGATGGTGAACCGGTACGAGATCCGCGCCATCGACCCCCGCGGCGGGCACGGGGAGATCCTCGCGATGGCCCAGCAGAAGAGAATGGCCCTGAAGGAACAGGTGACGTTCTTCGCCGACGAGAGCCGCACCATCCCGGTCTTCGGGTTCCGCAGCCGGGCGGTGCTCGACGTCAAGGGCGTCACGGACGTCGTCGACGCGACCGGTCAGCCGCTCGGCACCTTCCGCAAGGACTTCGCGGCGTCCCTGCTCCGGTCGACCTGGTACGTGGAGGCTCCCGGGCTGCCCACGATCACCGGACAGGAGCGCAACGTCCTCATCGCGATACTCCGGCGGTTCGTCCTGGAGTTCCTGCCGTACCACTTCGACTTCACCCGGCCCGACGGGTCGCTGGTGATGAGCGTCGACAAGAAGTTCGCGTTCGGGAGGGACAGCTACGACGTGGCCCTCCACGAGCCCGGACTCGACCGGCGTCTCGCCGCTGCGGTCGCCGTCGCCCTGGACGCCCTGCAGGCCCGCTGATCGGGCCGGCGCTGTTCCGATCCGGTACCTGCACCCGGCGGCTCCGTCGACGTGAGGGACCTCGGCACGCCCCCGTCCCCTGATCGCGTCCGCGCGCCCCGATCCGGTACCTGCACCCGGCGGCTCCGTCGACGTGAGGGACCTCGGCACGCCCCCGCCCCCTGATCGCGCAGTGCGTCACCGAGCAGGGCATCCCGCGACGCCCCGGCCCGGCACCACCGATTGTCATTGCTGATAGTCAACAATGGGTCACTGTCAGTTGCCATCGGTCTGGTCCCACGCCGGGCCATCAGGGACTGGTGCCGCGCGTCCGGTGGGCGCGTCGTCGAGAGGGGATCCGTCGCCATGAGGTCGTGTGCGTCCACCGCCCGAGCCGGGTCGCAGCGGACCGCGCAGGACCGCCGGCCCTGCCGCGGCCCGTGGATCCGGAGAACCGTTCTCTGTGCAGCCCTGGTCACCGGTTCGGCAGGCCTCGTGGTGTTCGGTGAGCCGGCCGCCCCAGCCGCGGCGGTGCCGGCCCCACATCCGGACTTCAACGGTGACGGGCTGGCGGACCTGGTCATGTCCGGCAAGGACACCGTGGTCGTCAGTTACCCCGGGCCCCAGGGCGACGAGATCATCCGGGCTCCCGGGGGTGACAAGACCGAGTTCGGCTCGGCCGTCGCCAGCGGGGACTTCAACGGCGACGGGTACGACGACCTCGCCATCGGCACGCCGTGGACGTCGGCGGGAACGGCCACCCACTCCGGCGCGGTGTGGGTGTACCACGGCGGGTCGCAGGGCCTGCTGACCACGGCCACCAAGCCGACCCGCAGAGTGTCCCTCCGGCAGGGAAGCGGCGGCATCCCCGGGAAGGCCGAGAAGAACGACCAGTTCGGGTACTCGTTGGCCGCTGGCCGGCTCGTCGGGGCGGCGTACGACGACCTGGTCGTCGGCAGCATCGGGGAGAGCATCGGGGACAAGGCGTGGGCCGGTTCGGTCACCGTCATCCCCGGCAGTTCCACCGGGCTCGACCCCAAGACGTCCCGCGCCATCCACCAGGGAACGACAGGGGTTCAGGGAAGCCCGGAGAGCTACGACCGCTTCGGCGCCTCCGTCGCCCTCGGGGACGTGACCGGTGACGGACGCCTCGACCTGGCGATCGGCGTCCCCGGGGAGAACGAGACCGGGGCCGTGCACCTGCTGCCCGGCTCGACCACCGGACCGAAGGGAGTCGGCTCCACGAGCGTCCCCGGTTCGACGATCGGTGTCGTGGCGTCCGCCCTCTCCTCCGTCGACCCGTCGAGCAGCGGCTACGCCGCCCTCATGGGCTGGTCCCTCGTCGTGGACGATCTGACCGGGGACGGACTCGCGGACATCGTCGCGGGCACCCCCTACGCGAAGATCGGGAAGACGGAAGCCTGCGGCGCGGTCGTGGTGCTGCGCGGGGCCGCCTCCGGCGTGGCGGCCTCCCGCACCCAGATCGTGTCGCAGTCGTCGACGAAGGTCGCGGGAGCGTGCGAGCAGGGAGACTTCTGGGGCTGGGCGGTCACCATGGGTGATCTCACCGGGGACGGCCGGCCGGAGGTCGTCGTGGGTGCCCACGGCGAGTCGATCGGCAAGACCCTCGGCGCCGGCGCCTACACCGTGCTGAGGACCACGACCAAGGGGATCACCGGTACCGGGTCGTTGGGCATCAGCCAGGCCTCGCCGTACGTCGCAGGATCGCCCGAAGCCAGCGACGGGTTCGGCTGGTCGCTCTCGCTGCGGGATCGCAACGCCGACGGGCGGATGGACGTCGTCGTCGGTGCTCCCGGCGAGGTGGTCGCCGGCTGGCCGGCGGGTGCGGTTGCCCAGCTCACCAGCGACAAGAACGGACGACCCGCCACCGGGTCCGTGACCGTGAACGGCACGAAGTACGCCGACGCCGACGGCAAGGTGATCTGGCTCGGGTACGCCCTCGGCGTCCTCTCCGCCGTCACGGCCGGGTGATCGCGAGCCGGGGCCGGTACTCGACCGGGTCTGGGCTCGAGATCAGGTGAACGGGACGTCCGTCCAGAGGTCCGAGTCGTCGGGGGACCCGACGAGGCAGAGGTCCTCGAACACGGCGTCGGCCCGTGCGTCCGCGACCTGCACGGTCACCTTGGTCCCGCCGTCGAGGGCGACCAGGGTGTTCCGGTCCTGGCTCAGCCACACGGCCTCGCCGCGGACGGTGGTGTTCGGCGTCCGATCCCGGTTCGAGCTCGACGTGGCCTGCACCACGTCGGTGACCTCGACGGTGACCCCCGCGCCTCCGGTCATCGTCGAGGTGCCCGACCCGCTGTCGAGAACCAGGCGGGCAGACCACCGGGCGCCGCTGCCCCCGACGGCCCGCTTCCGCTCCTGGACCACGACCCGGGTCGGGGTGAAGGTGGCGGTGTTCCCCCCCACCCAGAAGGGCAGCTTCACGGACTCGGGCTTGTCGATGGACACCGACTCGGCGACCTGCCGGGTGACCTTGGCGATGGTGGTGGAGGAGAGCTCGCGCCGGGTGGTGTAGGAGACCGACATCCAGGACTCCGGTTCGTACTCCCACCGGAGCACCGGACAGGAGGCGTCGTCCCCCGGCACGGACAGGCAGACCGCAGGCGCACCGGCGACGGGACGTGCGGCACGGGTGGTCCA
This sequence comes from Actinomycetales bacterium, assembly GCA_012719445.1. Classification (GTDB taxonomy): domain Bacteria; phylum Actinomycetota; class Actinomycetes; order Actinomycetales; family Kineosporiaceae; genus JAAYAH01. Next base: position 27,527 of record JAAYAH010000157.1, read on the forward strand.
CCCCTTGAGACCCAGCACAGGCTCGTGCTCGGAGAACCGCTGGCCCCGGGCCAGCACGGTGACCGTCACGCCTCGATCACGCCGCTCGGACTCGAACCCGGTGTACTGCTGGCGCAGCGGCGTCGACTCCCACCGCTCCTCGATCACGGAGCTGGGGAGCCACGTGATCGACAGGTACCGGCTCATCGGATTGAACGCCCGCATGGTGATCGCGGCACCCGCGATCGCCGATCGCTCGATGTTGCCGTCGTCGGTCGATGCCGACACGTCGGCCGCCACCCCGGAACCCGAGGCAGGCCCCTGGGACGCCGCCTTGATCCGGTAGGTCGACAGGGTGATGCCGGTCATCAGGGAGACGGCGACGACCGCGGGAAGGACTCCTGCCGTGATGCACAGGGTCACCCGACGGACCCGGCGCCGGTGCTTCGCCGTCCGGACCGCCTCGCTCACGTTGACCGTGGACGGAGGGATCTCCGTCGTCGCCTCCTCAAGGAGGACGTGGACGTCATCGCCACGCATGTGACTCAGGCACCTCTCTGGACCACCGGGACGCCGACGAGCTGACCGAGGACGGGAAGGGTCTCGGTGATCTCCGGGGCGCGCGCGGCCTCGGGCGCATCCGCAAGGGCGAGTCGGAGCGCCTCGAGGGCTCGGTGGGTCTGGCTCTTGATCGTTCCTGGCGAGCAGCGCAGCGCATCCGCGGCCTGCTCGATGGTGAGGTCCTGGTAGTACCGCAGGACCAGGACGGCGCGATGCCGGGGGCGCAGCGTCGCGAGGGCGTCGCGGACCGACAGCCGGGTGGCGGTGTCCTCCGGCTCGGCCACCCGGTCCGGCGTGCGGTCGGTCAACCTCACCTTCCACCAGCCCCTCCGCTGCTCGTCGAGGAACACCCGGACGAGGACGGTGTAGGCGTAGGCGTCCAGGCTGTTGGCGCGGCAGGCACGGTGCCAGTTGAGGTAGAGCTTGGTGATCGTGGTCTGCACGAGATCGTCCGCCTGGTGCACGTCGCGGCACAGCAGGAACGCGGATCGTCTCAGCGGCTCCTGTCGAGCCATGACGTACTCGCAGAAGTCGCGGTCCTCTTCCGTGCCCATGCCCTGCCCCTTCGCGGTCATGCCGTTCGCATGACGGGCCCGACACCAGGGAGGTTCCCCCCGCTCGGTCTCGAACAGATCACGATCCACCGACAACGGATTCGGATGCCACGCGACTCAGTTGGTAGGGTAGGCCCGATCGTCCCCCCGTGGGGCGCTCGCGGGTGTAGTTCAATGGCAGAACATCAGCTTCCCAAGCTGACAGTGCGGGTTCGATTCCCGTCACCCGCTCCACCCAAAGCCCCAGGTCAAGAGCATGATCCCGACCCGGCGACCTTCGTCACGGGGGTCATTCTTCCCTCGCGTGACCCCAACGTGCCCTCGACTTCGGGCGAGTCGGCCTGTGGAGCCGCAGACCTCCCGGCAAGACCGCGGGTACCCTTCTGCCATGGACGCCGGGACCGGACTCCACGTCGACCACGAGCGCCTGTCCGAGATCTGTCACCGCTACGGCATCGCTGAGCTGCTGGTCTTTGGTTCCCAAGCTCGCGGCACCGCCCGCACAGACAGCGACGTCGACATCCTCTACGTCCTGCAGCCGGGACGCCGCCTAGGATGGGAGATCGAGCAGCTTTCCGACGAGCTGTCGACCCTCCTGGACCGCCCCGTCGATCTCGTCTCCCTAAGCGCCCTCCATGCGCTCCTTCGCCCTGCGGTCCTTGCGGAAGCCCGGGAACTCTATGCAGCGTGATCTCTTGCTCCTGACCGAGCTCATCGACGCCGGCGAACAGGCCCAACAGCTCGTCCATGGAGTCACTCCTGAGGAGCTGACCAACGATCGCCCTCGGCGCGACGCCCTGCTGTGGAACTTCACAGTCCTCGGTGAAGCCGCCGCGCAGCTTTCCCCCGATCTCAAGCAACGCTTCCCCACTGTCCCGTGGCAGCAACCGACGCGTCTTCGCAACCGGATCGTCCACGGCTACTGGTCCGTGGACATCGGCATCCTGCACACCACGGCAACCGACCAACTGCCCGGCTTCACCACCCAGGTACGTCAGGTCCTCGATCAACTCACTCACGACAACCCTCCGGCCCCGGAGCCCGGGCCATTGCCGGGCCATTAGCCCAGGTCAACCAGGGGCACTCCAGGCCACTCCAGACCCGCCCGACCAGCGCGAACGCCGTGGTTCCTGGGTGATTCGGGCGGTTCCCAAGCTGACAGTACGGGTTCGATTCCCGTCACCCGCTCCATGCAAAGCCCCAGATCAGGAGCATGATCCGGACCCGGGGCCTCGTTGTTTTGGATGATCGCACACTCATCGTGCAACCCATGTGCAACTACCGCGAGGGCACGAGCGCCCCGACGGCCCCGTCGTCGGGGTCGTCGCGGGGTACCGTCCCGTCGTCCTCATCGCTGCTGTCCCTCTTCCCGATCATGTCGGCGATGGCGTCGGCGATGTGTCGATCAGCCGTCTGGACGACAACCTCTGATCTCGCGAGTGACGCGTTTGAGGACCTCTTTCCGCCTCCACAAACCGCGAATCCGTCTGTTCTTCTTCTGATTCTGCACACTGCTGCAGAGATGAAGGTTGCCACGCCAATCCGCTGGATCGACCCATGAGGACGCCGGGTCCGCGGCCCCCTGCTGGTCGTCTGCCAGCAGCTCACCCTGTTCCCATCCCCATCCGGAAGCTGGGAGATCATCTCGCTACACTCCGGCGGCCATCCCACCAGCACAGGGACTCCGCAGTGATCCAGAACATGCTCAAGCGGCGCGTGGAGACGCGCCTTGTCACCTTGCTCGGTCTTGTCCTTGTCGCGCTTGTCCTCGGCGGGTACGTCGGCAATCACCTGGCGTGGGGCAGCAAGACCCTCACCGTGGCGAAGGGACGGGTCCACCTGCTCAACGCCGACACCGGTCTGATCAGCTTCGCAAGCCACGACGCCCCCACCATGACCGTCAGCGGCAGCATCTCGTGGACTGCCGCGAGCGGAGAGGGTGACGGCAGGCCGCCGTGTCTGCGGTTGGGCCAATCGATCGAGGCGGAGATCGGTTACACCTGGGTGAGAGAACCGGGCGGTGGGCGCCACCCGGTGATCGCCTGGATGCGGTGCCCCTGAGCCTTGCTCTCGACGGGACACTTAACGGACACGATTCGATGGCGAACGACGCCCAACGACCACGACGGGCGTCGCCGAACCGACGCCTATCAATGCAGGTCACGCGCCTTGATGACCGAGGACCGCAATCATGGTCGGTGTATCAGCGGGATAGGGGCCGTCGTCACAGCTCGGTCCACTCCAGGCCCCTTTACCAACAAGTCAAGTGACCCCCAACAAGTGAAGTGACCCCCACCCCCATCACGTGGGCAGACCTCGGGACGAGGGCGGCCCACCGCCATCACGTCCACAGGAGGCGGTGTGTCTCGGCAGGAGCGGGGTTGGCGTTCACCAATACCACTATCAACCACTTTTGGTAGGGGCTCTGCTACTCTTCGACGCCACAACAGGGGACTGGGGAGAGATGGCTGTCAACGAAACCGCTCCGCCCACGGCGACCGCACCAGGAGCTCCCCACAAGGAAGAGATCCTGGTTGACAGGGACTTCGCGATGCTGGTGACCGCGTGCAGGTACAACCTCACGGACCGGGCCGAGGCTCAACGCTCTGCACATGATCTTGTTGAGCTCTTCTTCACACTTGCCAAGATCCTTCAGGTGGACCTGTTCATCGAGGCCGGCGCGAAAGAGGCTGACAGTTCGCGGCGGGCACGACGGACGCTCAAGCCGGAGCGGGTTGTCGCCTTCGAGGCCAACCCGTTCACGTACAAGAGGTTCGCCAGAGTCAATGCGGACGCGACAGGTGTCGAGTACGAGCACCTTGCCCTCAGCGACGAGCCGGGGACCGTGACGCTCAACGTGCGGCGCGCCGCAGACGGCAGGCCGTCGGCCGACGGCCAGGCCTCGCTGCTCACGCGAGCTTCTGACCAGTCGACAGATTTCGTCGAGATCACCGTGGACGCGACGACGCTCGACCTCTACTTCGGCGACCAGGATTTCGAGCGGGCAGCGCTCTGGATCGATGTCGAGGGCGCGGCTCGACCCGTTCTGAACGGTGGCCGGGTCACTTTGGAGAAGGCCGCGGTCGTCATCGTCGAGGTCGAGGATCGGCGGTTCTGGGGTGAGGACCAGTGGCTACGGCCAGAGGTCCTGTCCTACCTCTACGACCGGGGCCTTGTGCCGGTCGCCCGGGACTTCCAGTCCCGGTACCAGTACAACATCGTCTTGGTGCGGTCGAACCTGTTTGAGACAGTCGACCAGGTGCGCTGGGCGGTCACGTTGTTCAGTTCCGGAGCCTACGGCAACCATTCATTACGCAACAGTGTGCAGAATCAGAAGAAGAACAGACGAATTCGCGGTTTGTGGAGGCGGAAGGAGGTCCTCAAACGCGTCACTCGCAAGATCAGAGGTTGTCGTCCATCCGCCTGAACGGCCAGGTGCAGGAAGCCCCGGCGCGCCCCGACCCGAACCACCCCGGATGTCAATCACGGAACCGTCAGTAGAGCCCTGCACCTTGCCAGAACTCGTCACATGCCTGTGAGTTGGGCTTCTGCTGAGTCGTGCATCCTGGGTGGCATGGCGGTCCGGTTGCAGTACTTGTTCGCGATCCGCGTGTTCGGAGGTCTCGTACTGCCCAGGCCGCAGGCACCCCGGCCATCGACTTCTGCCACGTCGAGACGGTGACCCTGACCCGGCTGTACGTCCTGTTCACCATCGAGGTCGGCACCCGTCGGGTCCACCTGCTCGGCGTCACCGCACACCCCAAGGGCGCGTGGATGACCCAGGTCTTCCGGAACCTGCTCATGGACCTCGAGGACCGGGCGAAGAGGTTCTCTCTCCTGGTCCGAGACCGCGACACGAAGTCCACGGACTCCTTCGGCGCTGTCTTCGGCGCGGCGGGGGTCCAGGTGGTGATGACCCCGCTCCGGACGCCGCGGGCGAACGCATACGTCGAGCGCTGGGTGTGCACGCTCAGCCCGGAGCGCCTGGACCGGATCCTGATCTTCAACGAGATCCACCTGCTCAGGGTCCGGGCCGAGTATCTACGGCACGACAACGTTGCGTGCCCGCTCCGCGGACTCGGCCTGAACGTTCCCGTCCTCGCGCCCGTCCAGCGAGGTCAGAGGCGGAGTGGCGAGTTCCAGCGGCGAGGCATCCTCGGCGGGCTCATCCACGAGTACAGCAACGCGGTCTGGCCTCCACACCACAGCGACATTCCCTGGCAGGGCTCCCATCGGTCAGGCACGCCGGCGGACTGTCGACGCGACGGTACCTACCCGTCACCCCGTCGGAACGGATCCGCGTGGTCCGCCGGCATCCCATGCCAGTCATCGGCCGCTGGCCCACCGGCGTCGGCGTGCCTTCGCACCGACATCCCCTCCGCCGGGCACGCCCCCTTACCGGCCGCCAGTCACCAACTCAAGCCCGTACTCGGCGACGAGATCCTCATAGTCCTTCACGTTCACCGTCGCCAAGGGCAGGTTCTCGGCCAGGCAGCAGGCCGCGATCCAGGTGTCATTGATCGGCCGCGACCGGCCGTGGAGCTTGCCCCACCCGGAGATCGTGCCCCACAGCCGAGCAGCCTCCACACTGCTGTTGATCACAACCAGGCTACCGAGCCAGTGATCCAGCGCCCCCCGGTTCCTCGCCCCCCAGGACCGCAGTTGCGCCCACTGGGTCATCTCCCCGATGGTCACATAGGTCACGCACCAGGTCCGATCCACCAGGAGCGGGACGAGATCCGCGGGCAGACGCCTGCGGAAGGCCAGCGAGGCGACACCGTGTCCAGGACGACGAAGCTCACCGGCACCTACGCCAGGTTGGCGTGACGCTCGGCGTACACGTGAGCGAGGAACGCGTCGAGCTCCTCATCGGACTCGAACACGTCGTCCCGGGCCATGTCCTCGACCGATCTCACTGGCCGGATCCCTCGCCGTCGCGCCTGCTCCTCGACCGTCTCCCGCGGAGAGGACCCGCCGGGCACGGCCATGGCCGACTCAGCTCCACTGGTCATCACGATCGCCTCCGCCCTTCCAGTGTCGCACCGCTGTCCACCCCCGGCAGCCCTCCTCCACGGATCCCGCCGGGCAGACCCGGGCGTGCAACAGCCGTGCAACAACGAATAGATCCAAGGGGGCGCGAGCGGTCAACGGCGGGCACCCATACCCGCAGCTCAGACCCCTATCCATTAGTTGATCTTGTTTTCCCAAGCTGACAGTGCGGGTTCGATTCCCGTCACCCGCTCCACAAAACCGCAGGTCAGAGCCGCATCTTGGCGACCGCAGCCCGCTGATGCGGTGATACGCAACCCGGGCGTCGCTCGGCGCCCCGTTACTGAGCCTGATCCCCTGAGACCTCGACCGCGCACCCGCAGATCTCCTCAACGCGAGCCTGGAGCCCGGGTGCCAGGTCGCCCGGGCGGTACCGTTCCGCGACCACAAACTGCACAGGCGGTCCCTGCCTCACCAGAAGGCGCCTCGCGGGTAGGAACTCAAGCAGCCAGAACTGCACTCGCTGTAGCTGGTCAGTCGACAGCTTCAAGTCCGGATTCGACACCGTCAGGCAGAGCACACACCCAAGATCTCAGATCACAGCTCGACGTAGGCGCCCCAGTGCCCAGGGCAACCCGACTCCCGTTCGGCTCGCGCATGACTTCCAGCCTGCATCAGCTGACCAAGGCTCACCGTGATCAGCGTGCCCGAAGAACCGCCGTGGAGAGGACCAGCCCGGCACGCTCCAGCCGGTCGAGGACGTCGTCGACGGTTCCGGGTGGACGTCGCCAAGAGTCCGCGATCCGCTGGACAGCCGCATACACCGCGCTGCGGTCCAGATCGATCTGGGCCCGAACGAACTCGTCAGGCGACTTGGGTTCGATATCCCACTGGTTCAGGGCATCAATGGGAAAGTGCCGGAGATTGCTGGTGACGATGACCTGGGCGTGCGTTCTGATGGCGGCGGCGAGGACGTGCCGATCATCGGGGTCGGGCAGTGATACCGACTCGACCAGGGGCTCGTACCCGCTGACCCTCCAGTCCCGCACTGCCGTACCCATCAGCGTCCGAGTCCGGTCGAGCCGGGCCGGGTCCAGGTCGGGACGGTTACGGCGCACGGCGGTGAACACCTCGTCGAGGATCTGCTCGGTCCACTTGGCCTGCACCAGTTCGGCCTGGGCGATTCGGATGAGAAGGCCACGCAGCACGTTGGGGTACAGCACGCTGGCGTCGTAGACCACGACGAAGCTCACGACTCAGCTCAGCCCCATCTCCTGAGCCAGCACACTCAGCTCATCTGCCGCACCACGACGACGGGCATCATCGTGACGCTTGTACTCCAGCAACGACCCCGCCAGGACCCTCCGGTGCGTCCCCACCCGCCGGTACTCGATCTCCCCCGACTCCAGCAACCCGATCAGGTAGGGACGTGAGACGTTCAGCAGGTCAGCGGCCTGTTGCGTGGTCAGCTCGGCATGCGAGGGCACGATCGACACCCCCTGCCCACCGGCCAGGTGCGCCAGCACCCGAGCCAGCAGTTCCACCACCATGCGCGGAACCACCAGCTCGCTGCCGCCCTCGTCGTCCGACAGACGCACCCGCGCAGGGCCCTCCGTATGCCGACTCAGGTACGCCTGCACCCGCTCCAGCGCCTCCGCAGCCGTCCGTGCCTCGTCCTCATCCGGAGCCACCGCCCCAGCCAGCCTCGTCACCATCACGACCACCTCCAGCCATCCGCATTATCCGCAATAAACGCAGCGGACGCAACGCTGACTGGCTAGGCCGGCGCTCAGCACCACCCAGCGGGCACTCCATCGTCATCCTGGGCCATTACCCCAGGTCAACCGGGGTCGCTCCAGGCAGCTCATATCACACCCGACCAGCGGGAACGCCGTAGCACCTACATGATTCGGGCGGTTCCCAAGCTGACAGCTTCAGTGGCCCCTTCGGGGCGCTCCAGCCAGCAGTGACTGGCGCTAATCGGCAGCCGCGGCGGCAGCCATCGAGTCACTCACCACTTCCGGGATCGACTCATCAGCGGCTGGCTGTCCGGCCTCCCACTGGCCATCGGTCCCGACACGCCATCGGTGTGGACCCCCAGTTGCCGTCCACACGGTGTCCGGCCGGGTCGCCGCCCACGCAACCACTGACCCGACACCACCGTCGATCTTCGGATGATCGGGTTCCAGGACGACCTTGCCCGTCGTCACGTCCACCACCCGGAACTGCCAGTCCTCGCTGTCAGTCACCGGGTCGGCGCGCATCACCTCCAGGCGGTACCGGCCCGACGGCGAGACAGCCGGCCGACCGGGCCAGCTCACACCGCCACCCTTGACCGGGCAGTACGCGTTCCGGTCCGGGCAGAGGGTGGCGTCCCCGACGTCGTCCGGACCTGGCGCAGCTGGTCTCTCCTTGTCTCCGTGGCCGGAGCAACCCACGCACAACGTGATCGCGGCCATCGCAACGACTGCCACCCGCGCACCCCGCCTCAACGCTGCCCGCACCATCACCGTCGTCGCCATTGGTAGTCAGGGGCGCCGGTACCGCTGCGCGGTCCGGGTTCCCCATCCCCCTTTCAATCCGTACGTGCGGTTCTCCCGCATACGGCTTACCGATGATCTTCTAGACATGGTTACGCAGCCTTCGGATAGCGGACGGTGCCACGCAGACGGTGCAGGCCGTGCCCGTTGAACCAGGCCTCGTTCCACTGCCGGGCCTGACCGGCACGCAGATTGCGACCTCGCTTCTTGACCATCAGGCCATGAAGACGGTCGACCACGTACCGGTCGACCTGGGCGAACTTGACGGCGGCGTTGCCGGTTCGGAAGTAGGAACCCCAGCCCCGGATGATCGGGGTGATCTCCGCGATGACCACGCGGATGTCGACCCCGACCCGGTTGCGACCGGTCCGGTCTCGGATCTTCTCCCGCAGCCGCTTCATCGCCCGCTGACTGGGCCACCGCTGCAGGTAGTAGCGCACGATCCGCCTGCGTTCCCACAGCTTGCCCGACATGCGAGCCCGGAAATGGCATCCGAGGAAGTCCAGGCCCTCCCGGCCCTCGCGCAGGTCGACCACCCTCGTCTTGTCCGGATGCAGCTCCAACCCCAGGTCCGCCAGCGCATCGCTGACGACCCGCAGGGCCGCCCGCGCCGCCGCCGGAGTGCGACACAAGATCACACCGTCGTCGGCGTAGCGGACCAGCTCACCCAGACCCGCGTCGGTGACGTGGGCCTGGACGTGCCGGTCGAAGGCGTGCAGGTAGACGTTCGCCAGCAACGGGGAGATCACCCCGCCCTGCGGCGTCCCAGCGATGGTCGGCTGCCGCGTGCCGTCGACCATCACCCCCGCCTGCAGCCACAACCGGAGCAGTTTGAGCACCCGCCGATCCGAGACCCGTCGTCCGACCGCCACCAACAACCGCTGATGCTCGATCGAGCCGAAGAAGTCGCGGATGTCGAACTCCACGACCTGGGTGTAGCCGGCGATGAAGGCGGTACGAAACCGTTCCATCGCCTGCGTGGCCGACCGCCTCGGCCGGAACCCGTAGGAGACCGGCAGGAAGTCGGCCTCGAAGATCGGCTCCAACACCAGCTTCACAGCGGCCTGCGCCACCCGGTCCCGCACCGTCGGGATCCCCAACGGACGCTTACCACCATCTGGTTTCGGGACCTCCACACGCCTGGCTGGCGCGGGACGGTACCTGCCCTCGCGGAGGTCGTGTTGGAGTTCGCCCAGCATCCGGGCCACCCCGTAGACCTCCACCTCCGCCAGGGTCAGCTTGTCGACCCCGGCGGCACCCCTGTTGGCCCGGACCCGCTCCCACGCCGCCACCAGGACGTCACCCCGATGGACACGGTCGTACAAGGCATGGAAACGCCGACCCGGCGACTGCTTGGCCGCAGCCCATAGCGCACGTTGCAGTTCTCCCGCTCTGCCCACCCGCGGCACCACCAGCACGCGACCCGCCGGTCCCCCGGCAGGCTCAGGTGCCGGTGATCCGACACGACCCACAGCAGCGGCAGGCCCAGATTGCCTACCGGGGTAGTTGGACCGGGACACCCCGGCCATGCCCACACGGTTACCCACTCCCTGCGCGTGATCAAAGTCGGGGCCCTTCCCTCCCACCGGGTTCCTCCCGGCGATCAGCGGTACTACGACCCCGTCGGACTCCCGCTGGCCTCCCTCGGACTTCACCATCGGCTTATACCTCGGGTCTCTGCCGGACGTCGGCCGGCCAGACGGGCCTCTCCTGTTCCACCCCAAACCGTGATCACGTACCGCTCCCCGTACCCCGGGAGAACCCACCAGGCTGACCCCGGAACAGGGCCCGGCAGACATGGCCTTCACCGTGACATGAGCGGCTCGGCTTCTCCATTGTGAGTGTGACGAGGCTGCAGGACTCGCGCCGCGTGGCGCTACGGCCATCGGCCCAGGCCAAGGGTCAGGACCTGATGGCACGCACCCAGCGGACGACGCGACGGGGGACGAGCGACCGCCAGGTCCTGCGCCTGGCCCTGAGGGGTCGCACGATGGGCTCCGCAGTCCGGGAGGGACGCGCGATGGGGGCGTCGGCCCCGTCGTCCGCGGTCAGGTGCCAGTACGCCGACTTCTTGACGGTCCGTGCGTCCGGCTTGTAGTACGGCTTGGCCAGGGTGAGGTGCGGCCGTTCCCAGGCGATATCCCGTCTCACCACGTGCGCCGGCACCCCCACGGCGACCACGTTGTTGGGGATGCGTCTGGTCACCACGCTGCCGCACCCGATCACCGAGCCGTCGCCGATCGTCACGCCGCCCAGCACCATGGCGCGGTAACCGAGCCAGACGTGGTTGCCCACCGTGATGTCTCTGGACACGTTGACGCGCTTACCGGTGCGAACGTCGAAGATCGGGTGCCCGTCATCCGCGCGGAGTTGGTTCCCCGTCGCGAACATCACGTCCTCGCCGATCTCGATGGTGGTTCCCTCGGCCGCCGACATGTACACCGTGTCCGTCGAACTGACGTTGTGCCCGATGACGATACGGCTGTCCTGCCCCACACGGAGGGTGCCACGGAACGGCGTTCCGTGACTGTTGCCGCCGATCGTGATCACACCGTTGCTGCAGTCGAACACTGCCGACAACCGGAAAATCTTCGCGTCGGCGGCAACCACAAGGCGATTGCCGTTCCCGCGGAACTTGATCGAGATATTCTCGGCACGCGGTTCACCCTCGTACTCGACGCAGTTACCGGTCTCGGCGTCGGTGAAGGGCTCGAGCTTCCTGAGGACTGTGACCACCCTTCGAGCCTAGCCCGTGCCACTGCTGCCGTAGATCGAAATGACCGGGTAGGTGCACTGCTGATCACCGCAGGCCCGGCGAGAGGCCTGTCGTCGCTGCTGCGGGCGCACCTCCACGGTCGGAGCCGCAGTGGCGCGACCCGAACTGCCGGCCCGTGATTCCGCGGCGGAAGGACCCGTCGCCCCACACCCTCTCCCCCGGCGTAGTCGTGACCTCGCACTGCAATGGTCCGTTAGTCATCGATTAAGACGTCTCCTTGTCAGTCGCCCGGAGATCTGTCACGGCAGCCGTAGTTTGTGATGTTCCGGACATCACTGCAGGTGGCGGGCATGTCGGGTGGCATGCGGGACGGCCGTCGTGATCACGATGAACTGTGACGAAACACCCTGACACGACGACCGTCG
>JAAYAH010000158.1 GCA_012719445.1 Actinomycetales bacterium
ACACCACGACTCGGTCAAGGTCAGACACGAGTCCCTCCAAGGTGGCAAACAGAAAATTCCCCGCCAGTCCCGGAGGACGGCGGGGAGGAATGCCTCCACGATATCGGCCTCTGGGGGCGGAACTCAAGCGGACCGTACCCGGTGATCCCCCGGCGGGACGTAGGGGTACCGGTGGCTGCGGGTCCGCTGCTCACCTGGTGGGGTGAGGAGGGGTCAGAGCTGCTCGTTCGGGCGCGGTGCGAGCCGCCAGGGGTGGCGGTAGCGCGCGCCGCAGGTGCGACAGCGGGCGTCGTAGAGGTGGGCGGTTGGGCCGCGGCTCGTGGCCGGGAGCACAGGCTGGTCGCCGTGGCCTTCGAGGTGCACGACCAGGTCGCTCCAACGCGCGGTGCAGCGGCAGGTAGTGGGTTGGCAGTGCTGGTTCATCGGGCCTTATCCTCCCTGCCCGTGGTGCGAGCCGGGCGTTCGATGGCCTCGGCGACGTCGGCGATCTCGTCCTCGTCGTAGGCCGTGCGAACCCCGGAGATCGACATTCCGGCGGCTGCGGCCAGGTCGATAAGTCGGTAGGGGCGAGGCCTGGCGAACTCGCGGCCGTAGGCCAGGAGGCGACGGATCTGGTGTTCGGCGGCCAGCATGGCCTGCCGGGCCTCGGCGATATCCGAGAGCAGCGGATCGGTCTGGGCGGCTCCGTCCTCGTCTGCGGTGCGGTAGGGGTCGTCCCGGGACTCCACGTACTCCTCTCGTGCGCGGGTGACCTCTTCACATGCGGCCTGGTAGCTCACGACCTCGGCCGTGTCATCCAGGTCGCGGGGCGGTGTGGGCCAGGGGAAGCGGAGGGCGGCGAGTTCGTTCAGCGTCTGCATGTAGCGACTATCGCACAGCATTGCGACGAGCGCAACGAGCGGCGACGATCGCAACAGGGCGGGTGTGCATCCGGCTTATCACCTGAGCTGGCTCAGGGCCTCGCGGTCTGGTGTCTGGCGCAGGCCGCACGGGCATCGTGAGTCATGGGTGGGCGTGTACCCCTTCGTTGGGACGAACTCCCAGCGGCACTGGCCAGTCAGCTTCCGGCGCAGCCAACGTCCGCGGGAAGCCGTGAGGACGGTCGTGAGCGTCCAGGTGACGACGCTGCCAACGGCGGTGGACATGACCGCCAGGAGCACCGGGTTCACTGGCAGCTGCCGTCCTTCTTCGCCTCGCGGATCATCGTGTCCACGCCCTTGCGGTAGTCCCGCCTGGCGTCCTTGTCCAGCTCCCAGCGCCACCGGCCGCCTTCATGGGTCAGCCGGTAGGAGAACTTGAAGCCGGCCACCTCGACCCGGGCGATCGCCCCATCGCCGTCCAGACGGACCGCCTCGATGGTTCGGGCCAGCCCTTGTGCCCCGGGGCACGTCTCGTGGAACCGGATGTAGTCGTCGCGGGTGACGAGGTTCTGATCGGCAACGGACAGCAGGTCCCAGAAACCGCTCCAGTCGCCAGCGGAGAACCTGCTCGCCGCTTCCTCCGCGAGGGTCCGTGCCGCAGCCTCGGTCTTCGGCTCAGTGGTGGGGCTGGTGGACGTCGGTGTGGTGACGGACTGGACGGCAGTGGAGTCCCCGCCAGAGCAGCCGGTCACGAGAAGCACGGCCGTCACCAAGACCGTGGATGTGCCGTTTCGTAACGTCATGCTGACGAAGGGTAGTGAAGTTCGATCGCCCAAGAGGCCCCTTATGGCCAACGATTAGGTGGCTCCCGCGTGGGCAGGGGCCACCTGGGCGCATTGGAGGCCAGCAGGTCACGGCCTACCCTCCAACTCGGCCACCCGTTCCTGGCGTCCCCCCACACTGGCCGGCCGAGGTGAGACCGCCTGGTGCTCCCGACTGGGTGCGCACCGCCGTCGTCTGGCTGCTGGACCTCTGCCCCGCCGACTACCGCCGCTATCAGGTACTCACCCGTCACACCGTCGCGTTGGCCTGGATCGCCGTCCAGCACACCAGGGCGGCCATCGAGGGCAACCAGCGGGCCCTGTCGACCATGCGGGTCGACCTCGGCCAGGCGCTCAAACCTCGTGTGCTGGAGCAGATGCTCACGGTGCTGCGGCAGGAGAGGGAACGGCTGGTCGCGGCGCACCGCGGCGCCTGGGCCGTCGGCCAAGACCTGGAGGGCTACGGGCATGTCTCGCGCCTGTAGGTACTCTGTGACTGTGAGTGGTTATTGGGTCGTGTTCGTTCGAGCGATCGAGTTCGGAAATGGCCTCTGTGCTGGGCGGATGCCTCTCGGTGGCTCTCGCCGTAATGGAGGCCTTCTCGGGTTGCGATGCGGACTGCGGAACCTGGTCGCTGTTGCCCAGTGTTGCCCCCACAGACAACCACGCCCAACTCGAAGACCCTCTCTTTGCTTGACGGCTGACCCTTCGGATGGGTAAGTTCACGTCGGTGATCTCGCTGAACTCGAGAGCGAGTGCGAGGGGAAGCAGGTGGTGAATGGTGAGAATGTACAAGGGAATCGCGTCAGTTGGGATGGCTGCGGGTCTCGTAGTTACAGGTGCGCTGAGTGCGCAGGCCTGGACGTGGGCTTCATCGTCCAACCCCATTGTGATGTCCGGTGGCGGCGGTTACGGGAATATCATCTACGGTGGAGTGGATTACAAGCTGCAGAGCTGGCTTCGTGACACGAAGGTTGGCGACGGGCGAGTCTACGCGCATGTACGGGTCACCCGGAAGTCGGACAACAGTGTTTTCCACTACCTCAGTTCGGGGAAGCGTTCGGACGGGGAGAGCAGCTACGCGCGAATGGCAGACAAGACCGGCTACCTGGATAACGGTACCGGCACGTTCCGCTATCGTGTTGATACCTGCCGGTCCGTGACGTTGAACGACCCCTGTTCTGAGGACAAGCGGTACTCACCCTGACAAGCAGGAGGACGGCGCGTGAGCATGCGCATGTCGGAGATCAGCTACGCGTACGGGTCGGTCATGGCGTTGGATGACGTCTCGTTCGAACTGGCTCCGGGTGTCACAGCGCTGCTCGGCGTGAACGGTGCGGGCAAGTCCACGTTGCTCTCTGTCGGCGCGGGGTTGCTCGCTCCCAGGACCGGGACGGCCATGGTGTCGTCCCGGTCCCTGTTCGCGAGGCGGGAGAGAAAGGAAGCGCTGCGATCGATCGCCTTCATGCCGCAGCAGGTGACCTTTCCCTCGGTGCTTACGGCGCGCGACGTGGTCGCGTACTCCGGGTGGCTGAAGGGCATGTCCGGTGGACGGGCCGATCGACGGGCCCGGGAGTGCCTCGTCGCCGTGGGGCTCGAGGAGAAGATGGACCGCAAGTGCGCTGATCTGTCGGGTGGCATGATCCGGCGGGTCGCACTCGCGCAGGCGCTGGTCTCGGAACCCGAGGTTCTCCTGCTCGATGAACCGAGCACCGGGCTGGACCCCGAGCAGCGCCGGGGGATGGTTGAGTTGATTCGAGGGCTCCCTGGCACGGTTCTGATGAGCAGTCACGTCGTGGAAGATGTGGCAGATCTCGCGGAGACGGTGTTGATCCTCGACGAAGGCCGTCTGGTCTTCAACGGCACGATGGATCAGCTGGTCTCGGGCCTCCCGGATAACGGGCGGCGCAGTCCCGTCGAGGCGGGGTTCCTGCGTGCCATCGGACGTAAGGCGGGCGCGTGAGACCGTACATCACATGGCTGCGCCGCGGCACCGGTCGGTTCCTGGCCCCTGTCCTACTGGGCTTCCTGCTGATGGCCCTGTTCTCCCAGCCCGACTGGATGATCGAACTCGACTGGGCGACACGTCTCACAGCGGCGTCCGTTCTCGTCGTCAGCCCGGCGGTGGCCGCGGTAGCCGCCTTCGACACCTCGCGCCGGCTACGCCCTACGCTGACACTCCTGGGTCGCGGTTCGGTGCGGAAGCCCTGGCATATCGCCTTTCCCTCGCTGGCCGTTGTCACCTGGGCCGTCGTCGCCTACCTGCTGACCTGGCTCGTGGCAGCAGCCGTCGTGAGTATCAACGACGGTATCGGCATCCACGACTGGTGGGTGTTCCCAGAGGTTGTCGCGCCCCTGGTAGGGGCTGGTTCGATCGGTCTTTTCGCCGGCATGGTGGCTGGGCCACGCCTGGCACCCCCGGCGGCGGTGATGACGGTCCTGGCAGCACTCGTCTGCGCCGCGCCGTGGGGGCGAGGCCCGTTCGAGGCAGTCACGACCTACGGCACGCTGACCGGTCTGCAACGTCCACCCGTGCGTGCCGTTGCGGTGGTCGTGGGCGTTCTCGTGCTCGCACTCGCAGTCGCGACAGCGGCGGTGGAGAGCAACCGGCCCGCCGGTGCGCGATCAGCCGTCCTAGGGCTGTGCGCCGGGGTCGCTGCCGTGGCGACTGTCCTTCCCTCCGCCTGGCCCTGGAAGGTCGAGATCTACGATGTCACGGACGAGGCCTACGGCTGTGTCGGGAGTGCTCCGGCCGTCTGCGGCCCGCGGTCTCGCCTACCACTGTTGCCTCCGGTACAGGCGTCGCTCGCCGAGGCCTACACCCAACTCGCGGGGACCGAGTTCATCCGACCGACGGCGTTTCGAGTGACCCGCCTGGATCACTACGCCCACCTCGATGGGGCGGCGCCGCTCGACTTCGACCCCGCCGACGTCCACAATGACCGCTACGACAATGACGCTGTCGCACGTGCCCTGGTGCGTCCCCACCAGTGCTCGGAACTGTTCGTAGCATCGTCCGCCGAACCACTGCTGCAGGCGCAGGACGTCGTCATCCCGTGGTTACTCCAGGTTCTCGCAGGTGAGACGGCGGCAACCCCTGTGCCGGACGACGTGTCCTTGGCGTTCGCGCGCATCCAGAACTGCCGGCCGATGACTGGAGACCTTCGGTGATCTTCCGGCTTTCCCTGGCTTACGGCGCAATCCAAGCCGCCCTCGCCTCGGCCGCAATGATTCTGCTCTTGGTCCTGCTCGGTCGGCACATGATCGGCGTCACACGTCAACCGCTGCCGTTGAGTTGGCCGCTGAGCGTCACACTTGTGGTTGCCTCTCAAGTGCCGTTAAGGAACGCCCTGGACCCGCTCGAACGTGTGGCGGCCAAGGCGCCGGTGATGCGGGCACTACGCGCGGCCTTCTCTCTGCTCGTGCTCGCCCTCACCGCCGCTGCGAGCCTGGTGGCGAGTGTAGATCCAGCGCTGCTGGTGTTCATTGCCCTGCTTGCGGCCCTCGGCTTCACGTCCGTCGCGCTCACGGGGACGGAGCCCTGGCTCTGGACCCTCCCTGCTGGAATGACGTGGGTTGGATTGCAGTTCATAACCCCATTGGGTACCCAGATGGCTTCGCTTCTGTCTATCGTGCCCGTCCCGGTTGCAATCGTCAGTCCGATACTCGCAGCGGCCCTCTACACCGTCAACGACCGACGAGCCTGATCCTCATGTCTGCTTGTAGAGAAGTCCGAAAGCGCCTGGTTCCGCGCCATAACTTCGCTGAAGAAACTGTGCGAATGAGTAGATGATCTTCTCGCCGGTCTTGTCCGGATGACCGACTTGGGGTGTCGTTGAGATCTATGATTCAGGCTCAATAGGGGCACCCCAAGGCTATGGTGGATTTGTTGGCACTGTAGTCACTCGACCGAATGTTACTACAGTTGAGTCACCCGGATGCGGCTGTGGGATTCGAGGTGAGAGCGATTGCCTGCTCATTCTGCAATCTCCGTAGCTGGAAAGAAGCGGAACCGCTCTGATTTGCGGCGGTAGCACCCTGTGCAGGACTGAGGCATCAAGAGAAATACTGTTCCTCCGTGGCGCACACTGGCGTGGCCGCTAACGGTCGTTGTTGATGACCGTAGTAGAGACTGCGGGGGCCATGCACATGTGCAGGGGCGGTTGGCCGGGCACGGCTCTCAGAGTGGCTGTGCCCCGTGTCGTCTCGCGGTTGGGGCTGCGGAATGGCCGTGTCGTAGCGGCGGCGGAGCCGGCGCGGTCTCTCGCCGTGCGGGTGGTGGGTGCGCGACGTGACCCTGCCCCGCGTGATCTTCGCCGCCGCTCCCTCCGAAGCGGGGTTGTCCCTGGAGTGGCGGCGCGAGGTGCCCTACCGCGGCAGCGGCACTCAGGTCGCGTCCGGTGGGTTGTCGTGGCGGCGGACGTCGTCGGCGGGGACGTCGCGGTAGTACTGCACCCCGGGTCCGGTGTGGTAGCTGACGATGCAACGCCAAGCGTCGTCGACGGGCACCCAGGCGTGCAGACGCCCGGCGTACCAGCGGCCGTCGTCGTGACGGACGTAAACGAAGGGCCGGTCCTCGGGGGCGTAGTTGACGGTGCGGAGTTCGCGTTCGCGTCGGGCCATGACACGGCTCCTCCGGTTCCGGGGGTTCAGCATGCCCCGCCGGGTGTTCGCTGTCGCGGCGGCGATGGGTGTCGGTGCTGGTCCGTAGCGTGGACGGGTCGTCGAGCGAGAGGAGCGCGCACTATGTCGCTGCCGATCGACCCGAGGTCCCGGTCGTGGTCCCTGCCGAGCCAAGAGGTGTTCGACCGGGAGTACGAGACGAACCTGACCCGCTACCTGCGGATCGAGGGCGGCGGTGTGGACCCGGCGGCGTTCCCGGGGCTGACCGACGCGGAACTGTTCACGTTGGGGGTGCGGGTCTCCCTGCAATGGATCACCGGGGCGGAGCTGGCGCCGACCAGTGGGAGGTCGGGGATCAGCCAGGTGATGGTGGAGCAGGAGCACGCTCGGGCGCTGAACCTGACGGGGGACCCGGACCGGACGGTTGCCCTGTTCGCTGAGGGGATCGCTGCGTGTCTGCTGTGGCTGATGGCGCGCACGCCGATCACCTACCCGGACGATACGACCGGTCGGCCGGGTGAGACTCCGGTGTCGTGGCGGTCTCGTGCCGGCGCGAGGCTGCGTCGCGGCCTGGCTGGGTAACCGGCCTTCGGCAGGACGCCGCCCCGGGACCTGTCGCCGGTCCCGGGGCGGCGAGGTTCTCGACCGTCAGGTGGAGCCGGCGGCGTCGTAGTCGCCGTGGGTGTCGACGGCTGCCGCTGCGGCGGCTTCGTCGAGGACCCACCGACGGTGGCGCTGGGCATCGACGGGCTCGGCTGCGTCGTGGGAGCGGGTGTCGGCGGCCCGTTGGGCGAAGGTCTCACAGTCGACCTCCAGCGCGGCCCGGCGGGCATCCGAGCCCAGGAGGGGGATCTCGGGGAGGGCATCCAGCTCAGCCGGGTCGGCCTCGACGGTCGAGGTGTGGTCGTCGGTGTGGTGGATGTCGGTCTCGGTGACGACGCGGTGGGTGTCGTCGGCCTGCCGGGCGGCGCGTTCGGCGGCCAGCCAGTCCGGGGCGGTGGTCTGGTCGGGCTGGTCGTCGAGGGCGATCCCGCGGGCCTGGGCTTCGCCGCGGATGCGGTCGGCTTCGGTCAGGGTCGGCCCGTAGACCTCGGTCCAGGTGGTGAACGTCTCGACCTGGCGGGTGGCCCGATCAACGTCGTGGCCGCGCAGGGTCTCCTCGGCGCGCAGCTGGGCGGCCTGCTCGCGCAGGCGGGTGGCCTCGGCGGTGTCTCCTGCGGCGTGGGCACGGTCGGCTTCCCGGTCGCGGAGCGCGGCGTCCTGGCGGGCTTGTTCCCTGGCGAGTTCGGCGGCGCGCAGGTCACCGGTGGCGTTGTGGGGGCGGATGGCGTGGGCGTCGCGTTCGGCGCGGAGCCTGATGCGCAGCTGCCCGTCGCTGAGGAGGGCGGCGTCGCGTTCGTGGGTGGGGCGTCCGGCGGCGTCCCAGGCGGCCAGGTGCCAGGCGCGGCGTTCGGTGGCGTGCGGCCCGACCGGTGGGGGCGGAAGCAGGCGGTGGGCGTCGGTCCAGCCGGTGGCCTCGCGACGGGCGGCGATGGTCCCGGCCCGCTGCACCCACTCGACCCGTCGGGGGTCCTCGGGGGCGGGGACGGGACCGAGGACGTCGAGCGCCCACGGGGGTGGTTCGTCCGCGGCCCGGTCGCCCAGTTCGGCGACCCGCTCGGCGGCTCTGTCGTGGAGCGCGGTGAGGCGCTCTGCCTCGTCGGCGTCGAGGTCGCCGGGAAGGGTCGTGGTGTTGGCGACGGGTGGGGGCAGGGGCCGGCCGCCGGTGATGCGAGCTGAGAGGACCTGGGCCACGGAGTCGGCGTCGGTCAGGGGCCGGCGGGTGACCGCGTCGTGGAGGACCTCGCGGGCGTCAGCTCCGGATTGCTCGACGGCGCGCAGCAGCCTGGCCAGGTGCTCGGTTCCCTGGTCGGCGCACAACCTGGCCCGGTCGGCCACGGCCAGGGCGCCGTCAGCAACCAGGTCGTCCAGGTGGCGTTCCAGCCGGGCCCGGCACGCGACCCGGGTGGTGTCCTCGATCCGGGCCAGGATCTCCGCGGCGGAGGCCTGCCGCTCTCGGTCGGCCTCCAGTTCGACCAGGGCGGCGCGTCCGGTCGGGTCGCGGTCGAACGCTGCGGCCAGGGCCTGGACGGCGCCGGGGCGGGTCACTGTGGCGTTCACGCCGGGGGCGACGTCATCTGGGGTGGTGGTCAGGGCGACGTGGGCGGTGTTGCGCAGCTGGCCGCGGGTGAAGCCGACGTAGAGGCCCTCGGCCTCGGGGGTGGTGTCGGTGACGTAGTGGCAGGCGTCCACGGTGCGGCCCTGGGCGGCGTGGACGGTGGAGGCGTAGGCCAGCGCCAGGTCGCCGGTGACGTAGGAGGCGGGCACGTGCCAGTGCTCCCCGGTGCGCACCGACACGACGTCCAGGCCGTCATCGTCGGTGAGGGCGGTGACCCGGTAGACCTCCCGGTTGACCAGGCCCAGGGCCCGGTCCAGGCGCCGGGCCTGCACGAGATCGCCGACGGAGGCGAGGTTGTGGTCGCGGCCCAGCTGCACCCCGGGGCCGTCGTCGACCTCCCCCAGGGAGATCAGCAGGTCGCGGACTGAACGGGAGACCTCGCCGGCGAGCCGGTTGGACGCCGCGACGGCCAGGACGTCGCGGCCGTCGAGGTGGTCGGCGACCCAGGCCCGGGCCGCGGCGGTGACGGTCTCGCCCGGGTCGTGGTAGCCCAGCACCCGGCCGTGGGCGTCGTAGACGTCCAGGGCCTCGCGGTCCCCGGCGCGCAACCGCAGCGAGGCGTCGCGTTCCCAGGGCTCGTGGAAGCGGCGGACCTCGGCCAGGGTGAACGTCTCAGCCCGGTCGTGGAGCAGGCCCATGACCCCGCCGGCCTCCACGGCGCCGAGCTGTTGCGGGTCCCCGGTGAGCACCAGGCGGGCGCCGGCCGTCTCGACCCGTTCCCGGATCACGGTCAGGTCCCGGGTGCCCACCATGGACGCCTCGTCGACCATCACCACATCA
Organism: Actinomycetales bacterium; assembly: GCA_012719445.1. Taxonomy (GTDB): domain Bacteria; phylum Actinomycetota; class Actinomycetes; order Actinomycetales; family Kineosporiaceae; genus JAAYAH01. Next base: position 9,303 of record JAAYAH010000158.1, read on the forward strand.
CTCGTCCGCAGGACCCACACGCGGTCGTGGGCGTGGGTGCTCCCGGCGTCCAGCCGCTCCTGAGCCGCGAGGAACTGGGCGATGTTGAGCGCGTGGTCCAGGCCGTCGTCGCGCAGCACGTTCGTGGCGATCTCGCTGGTGGCCAGGCCGATGACCCGGCCGTCGCCGGTGAGGTCCGACCATGCCCCGGCCAGGGTGCCCATCGCGAAGGACTTCCCGGTGCCGGCCGGGCCGACCAACACGCTCAGGACGGCGTCACTGGAGGCGATCCCGGTCACCGCGGCCCGCTGGTCCTCGCCGATGGTCGGCGCGTTGGTGTCCAGCCACGCGGCGACGTCGGCGGCGTCCAGGCGGTGAGCTCCACGCTGGACGGCCAGGCGTCGCAGGGCCTGCTCGGCCTCCAGGGTGAAGGTCGCGGCGAACTGGTCGTCGGTCGGGCGCCCGTACGGATCGGCTCCCGGGTCGGCGCCGCGGCGTCCGGACACCTGCACCAGATCCGGGTGGTTCCTCGCCGCGGCGGTGAGGCGCTCGGCCAGCTCCTTCGTCTCGGCGGGGGACAGGCCCAGCACCGGCGGCAGCCGCCGCAGGATCTCCGCGGTGAGGTCCGGAGCCCGGAACGTCGCCGAGGTCTCCCCGCACGCAGCGATCGCCTCGCTGACCACCGCCTCCGCCGACCACTCCGTTAGCGGTCCCCGGCCCTGGTCGTGGGCGCGGGCCTGGTGGGCGTCGAAGTCAGCGCAGACCAGCTCGAAGGACTGCCCGTCCGCGGCGACCAGCGCGTCGACCCGTTCGGCGATCTCCGCAATGGTCTCCGGGGCCGCAGCGCTCTTCCCGCGCCGAGAGGCGAGGTTCAGCTCCTGCCGCACGTGCCACAGCTCCCGGTCGGTCAACGCCCGGCCCTTGGCCTCCTCCAGGGCCGCGACCGTCGGGGCGTAGCGACGCTCGATCTCCGCCCGACGCGAGGACAGCAGCCGGCAGATCTCCTCCGGCACGAACGCGACCTCGGCGGCGCCGTTGTCGCGGACCTCCCAGGAGTCCAGCCCGAGCGTCGCGGCGAGCTGGTCACGCATCACCGCCTGCCCGACGGCGCCGGCGGCGTGCTGGTGGCGCATCAGGTCCCGCCCGTCCAGCGCCCGCCACGCCCCATCCTCGGAGCGCACCCGGTTCAGCGTCGTGTTGTGCACATGCAGCTGTGGGTCCACGTTGCGGTTGGTGAACTGCAGGAACGACGCGACCACCAACCCGGGCGCGGGCATCCACCGACCTGTCGACCCGGCACCGTGGCGACCGACCCGGGTCATCGCGTGATCGGCCAGATGGTCCATCGCCGCCCGGGAGCCGGCCATCACCGCCGCCTCGATCGCCAACCGGTCGGCCCGGTGACGCGCCGCCTCCACCAGGTCCCCCGCCGCGGCGGCCAGGTTCTCCATCCGCACCTTCGCCGTGTGCAGCACCGTCACCGACTTCGGCGGGGAGAACGTGAAGTCATACCCCGTCGTCGGCGAGGACCCCTCCACCTCCGCCCGGATGGCCTCCCGCCGCGCCTCATCCGCGTCTGGCTCCGCGGCCAACGCCACCGCCAACCGGGCCCGGGCCCGCTCCACACCCCGGGCTGCCCGCCCGATCTGTTGCCCGTCGGGGGTCAGGTACTCCCCGAACACCGACCGCATCGCGTGATCGGTGACCTCACCGGACAGCCCGAGGGCCTCCGCCCCCGCGCCTGACCACACCCCGGGCGGCTCCTCGTGGGCCTCGCCGTCGAGGTAGTAGCTCACCGCGTCCGGGCCCTCCGCCCCACCGGAGCAGTAGTACTCCGCACCCGCGGCTCCGCGGATCTGCGACACCGTGATCACTTGGTGGGGCTCCCTTCGGTAACACCCCGGGAATGCATTCCCGAAACCTGGAAGTGGATCATGGAATTGACCTGCTCAGTCGTGATGCCTGGGTGTGTCACTTCTTCCCTGGGGGTTAGTGCTTTCTTGGCTGGCTTCCTGTCGTGTGCTGCTCGGTGCTGGTGGTGGATCACTCGGTATTCCTCGTGAATGGGTTGTCGTGGTTCTCTGCTGGCCTGGGGGATCTGGCTGCTGGTTCGCCTCGCCATGGATGGTGCTCGGCTACCAGCGCGAGGCTGGCGGCCTCTGCGGGGGAGGGACGGCGCCGGTAGGCGGCCTACCGGCGCTTGCGGCTGGCCGCCTGGTGCGCGAACGCGACTGCGGTCGAGCGGTGCCGCATCCGTAACACGCTCCATCGGGCTTCTCCTCGGTCCGGGGTCAGGGGGTCACTGCTCCGGGGTCGTGACCTCCTGGGGGTCATGACCCCGGTCACCGGACTCGTGGGTCAGGGCCAGCGCCTCGCGACGGACCCGCTTCGCGGTGGATTCGCTGACCCCCCAGCGCTCACGGATGGCCCCGACCGAGGCCACTCCGGGCTGACCCATCGCCCAGGCCACCCGATCGGAACTTGACCCGGTTCGAGGACGACGCGGCCGGCCGGTCACACCGCCGGGCGCAACAGCTCCCGAGGAGAGGTCATCGGGTATCGGAGCAGGTGACGCGGGAACGAAGAGCAGATCGCCGGTGGCGGTCAAGTCACCGGCTGGGTCACCGGAGCATCCGGAGACCGGGACATGGCCGAGGGAGGTCAGCGATGGCCGGGGGCCATGACCCGGGATCACACCGGGGTTCGGGATCGGTCCTGACCCGGGGGTCATCCCGGTGACCGGGGGGTCATCGGAGGGGGCCACCGACGTCAGCGCGGTGCGCAAGACGGTGGTCGGGTCGAGTCGGGTGACGGGTCCGGGTTGGGTCCAGCCGCAGGCGGCGAGGACGGCGTCGGGGGTGAGGGATCCGGCGCGGAGCTGGCGGCGCAGGACGCGGCGGACCCTGCGGCCGGAGCGGCCGTGCAGGGTGAGGCGGAGGGCTTCGACGGCTCCGGTGTGGCGGCCGGTGTCGAACCGGGCTGCGACTGCGGCGGTGAGTCGGGCTTGGCACAGCCAGGTGCGGGCGGACTCGATCGGGGCGGTGAGCCACAGTCGGATCGGGATGGTGTCGGTGTCGGGGCGTTCGGCCTTCCACTGTCCGGCGGCGGTGCGGGCGTACAGCTCGACCAGCACCGCCCACACGGCGGGGGCGACGATGTGCCAGGGGACCTCGGCGGGTGTGTCGGCGGCCAGGGCGTTGAGCAGGAGGGTGCCGGCGATGCCGGCGTGGGCGGTGGCCCTCCAGCCGTGCCGTCCTGCGGAGCGGGTGCGGGCGCCGGCGACGTACTGCAGGCTCGCGCCGAGGACGAGGGCGTCGACCAGAAGTGGGAACCCGTAGGCCAGGACGGAGTGGTCGAAGACGTCGGCGGCGGCGAGGTAGAGGGACTTGTAGGACAGGGCGGCGCCGGTGGCGGCGACCACCGCCAGGACGACGTGGGCGATCCCCCGCAGCCGACGGGTCATCGCCTGCCCACCCGGCGCGGTGTGAGTAGCAGTACTCATGAGCAGCTCCTGAGGGTCAGGCCACATCGGCGTCGTCATCGACAGCGACGGCGACACGCGACGAGGAACGGGCGGCGGTGGCGGCGCGGCTGGGGGCGTGGGTGGCGGCGATCCCGGTGACCCCGGCCCACTGCGGGTGCGGCACCGGGATCGGGCCGGGGGCGTAGTCCAGGACCGCGGTGCGGGCACTGGTGGCCTCCGCGATGTACCGAGCCGCGGCGATCCGGGCGCGCCAGTCGGTGAGGGTGAACCACTGCCCGGCCATGGGTCCGTCGACAACGGCCACCAGCCGCTCTGCGTCGGCCTCGGCTCGGCCGGTGAGATCGAGGCCGTCCGATGTGGCCACGGGAGTTGACGCAGCCGTCCCGGTCTCCGTCCCGCTGCTCGTGGCGGTGTCGGCGGTCGGGATGCTGTCCGTCGTGGTGCTGGTGGTGGTCCTGGTGGTGGGGATCCCGGCGTGTTCGGCGAGGTCGGCGCAGCCGGTGGCTCCGGTGGAGTGGTCGCGGATGAACGCCAGGCAGGTGTCGGGGTTGGTGGCGACCATGGCGGCGTTGCGGGCCGGTCCCGCGGACCGTCCGGTGCTCCAGTCGGCGGGGTGGGTCTCGACCGGGACGCCGTGGGTGTGGGCCCAGGTGTGGGCGATGGCGTCGGCCCCTGTGGGGCAGGCGCCGTGCACGACGACCAGGCGCGGGCCGTGGACGGCGTGCAGCTCGTCGAGAGCTGTGGTGATGGCGGTGGTGTCGATCCAGGTCCTCGATCCGGTGACCAGGACCCGGAAGCGGGCAGGGGTGTCGTTCACGAGGGGGCTCCTCAGCGGGGGTCGAGGTCACGCAGATACGTACGTAGGGCGATCTCGGGGCTGGTGGTGCGATCTGTGGTCCACCAGTGCGCGACGGCGTCGGGGGTGAGGCCGTCGGTGGCGTAGGTGGTGCGGTTGATGGCGTGGCCGACCTGGCAGCGGTTCAGGGAGGCGCTGATGCGGTCCTTCGCTGCGGGCAGCCAGCGGGTCAGCCACTCGGCGACGTCGGTGGGGTTGCCCTGGTAAGCCGATCGCCAGGTCTCGGCCAGGGCGAGGACCTCGGCGACGACGTCGGGGTGCAACGGCCAGCACGGGACCAGGTCGAGCCGATGCCCAGACCCGACCTCACCCAGCCACGCGGTGGCGTCAGTGAGCCACCGGGCGGCCTGGTCGGGGTCGGCCACGGTCATCCAGCACCGCGGCCCCTCCGACCCCTCACCATCCCCGGAGTCACCGGCCCCGCCGCTACCGGCGGTCTTCCCGACTGTCGGGGCTGGTGTGGTGGGTTGGGTGGTGCGCAGGGCGGCCAGGCCCCGGCCGAGGGCGGTGAGGTCCTTGCCGTGCTCCTCGAGGACCGTCTCCACGGCGTCCAGCCGGCCGGACAGGACGGCAAGGCGGCCGGTGACGGCCTTGACGACACCGGGTTCGCCGGTGTCGGTGCCGGGTAGGTAGCGGCGGGCCATCACCGCCCACCCCCATCCACACCCCGGCCCCGGCCACCGTCACCGCGTCGGGCGTCCCGACTCCGGCCGCCGTCGCCCGGTCGTCCGTCGTCGCGCCCGGCGTCTCGGTTCCGCTCGTCGACCGGCCTGCCGCCGTTCCGGTCGATCCCGGCGGCCCCGTCGGCACTGTCGGGGTTGGTGGTGAAGAGGGCTTCGAGTTCGCCGGTGGTGATCCGATCCGGGCGGTGGGTGCCCAGGGGTCGGGTGAGGGTGACGGGCTTGGGGGCGCGCCGGCGTTCGAGGACGTGGGGGGTGTGGCCGACGAAGACCCGCATGCCTCGGCGGAGGATGACGGCGTCCCACTCGCCCATGGCGCGGATCTCGGCGGGGGTCAGGACGGGGATGTAGCGCTTGTCGTCGGCGTCGAGTTGGGCGAGGTGTTCCCCGATCAGGGACGCGATGTCGCGCAGGTCGGCTGCGGAGGTGGAGCCGCCGTAGACCAGGAGGGTGCCGACGTTGCCCCGGAGGGCTTCTGAGCCGTCGACGCCCCAGGTCTGGCGGAGCTGGGCGAAGGACTGCACGGAGATGTGCAGGGTGATCCCCCGCCCGCCCATGTCCGCCGACCACCGGTCCAACGGCAGGCGGGTGGCGATCCCGGCCTCGTCCAGGATCATCGTCAGCGGCGGGTCCAGCCGCCCGCCCTGCTCGACGGCCAGGCGGCGGGCGACGTGGGCGACCTCGGCGGTGAGTGCGGAGACCAGGGGTGCGTAGCGGGAACCGGTGTCAGCGTCGCCGTCGCCGACCAGGTGCAGCGTCTCCCCGCGGGTGATGAAGGCGCGGAGGTCGATGAGGGCGGGGTCGTCGGGTCTCGGGTCGCCGATGGCGCGGGCGGTGTCGTCGCTGACCCAGGCGACGGCTGCGCCCATGGTGTTGGAGATGGAGGTGCGGGTCTTGTCGTTGGTGGCGCAGTACTCCCGCCACTCATCCAACCGCTCGGCCCCGCCCTTGGGGATGGCGCGGAGGGCGTCGCGGACCTCCTCGAACGCCTCCGCCCCGCCGGGTGCCCACCGGCGGACGGCGTTCATGCCGCGTCCGGACACGGCGGCGGCGTGCAGCAGCAGACCGAGGAGGAGACGGGCCCGGAGGTCCCAGCGTTCGCCGTCGCTGGAGCGGTCGATGTTCGGGGGGATCAGGGCGTTGGCGCGGCGCTGCGCGGTGGTGAAGTCCTCACACCCGGCCAGCAGCCGCCACCGGACGAGGGTGACCTTGGCGGGGTCGACGATCCCCGCGGGGTCGAACACGAACACCCTGCCGTGCTCGGCGCGGGTCGCGTGGACCCCTTGGGCGAGGTCCAACCGGGTGGAGGTGGTGAGCAGGGCGCCGGGGGCGTCCAGGCCGTGGCAGATCAACGCGGTGGTCTTCCCGCTCCGCGGCCCGGCGACCCGCATCGTGACGTCCTCACAGGAGGACCAGACGGATTCACCGGCGAGGCCCCAGCCGAGGCGGGCGACCTCCACCCCCACCGCGCGGGGATCCAGGCGACGCCGCTGCCACCACGACAGGCCCGCGAGGGAGGGCCGCAGGACGGGGGCCTTGCGGCGCAACACGCTCACTCCGGCGTGCTCGATCACATCCAGCCGGGTCGCGACCCCGCCGGAGCGTTCCGCGAGGTAGGTGCGCCGGGCGACCAGGGCCTTGGTGGAGTGCGGCCTCGCCACATGCCGCAGCCACCACCACCCCGACACCCCCACCGTCAGGGTCAGGCCGCCGGGGATCGCGTAGACGGCCTGGTCCACACCCAGCTCCGTCAACCCCCACCCGGCCGACACGAGGCCGAGACCGGCGGCCCCGGGACGCCAGGGCCACCGGTGCGCCATCCGCACCGCGGTGAACGCAGCCGACCGGATCGAGTTCCTACGCACAACAACTCCTCAACAAGCAAACGATCAAGGACGCGAACAAGGGAGAACGGCGGCGTGGGCCCAGGGGTCCCCACCCCGGGCCACAGGGCAGGGACCCCCTCCAGACACACGCGAAGAGAAAGGGCGGACAGGGAGTCGAGGGATCGGGTTACAGGCAGTCGGCGGTCTCGTCCGCGTCCTCATCGACACGAACCCACTCGGCCACCCGGGCCCGTTCGGGCACCGGCTCGACCGACGCAGCGGAGGACAGCTCCCCGGCCAGCAGTTGCTCGTGGATGGCCTTCCGGCGGGCGGTCTCCGACGCGCACCGGGTGCACGTCGGTCCGAAGGTCGACAGGTGGGTCCGGCAGAAGCCGTCCCGGGCACGGGCCAGCCTCACGAGACCTCACCCCCATCAGCGGTCACGTCCGCGGCCTGGGTTCCACGGTCGGCGTCGACCGGAGTCGGGCGCGGAGCGACATAGGGCCGTGTGCCGTTCACGACCACGGCGACCGCGGCGGCCAGGACCACGACCGTCACCACGACAGCGATCACGAAGGCGGCACTCACAGCCCGTCTACCTCCCCGGGCTCGTCGAGGCGGGCGGTCTGGTCGCGCCACGCAGCGAGGTCGGCGAGGTTGCGGGCGTGCGCCCGGTCCACCACCTCGCCCCACCGGGCGTGCTCGACGGCAGTGCCCCACGGCCCGGCCGACAGCAGATGCTCGCCGACGGACCACTCCTCGGGCGTGACGGCCGCGGTGCGGACCTCGACCCGGTAGATGGTGTTCCTGCACCCCTCACACCGGCCGGAGCAGGTGATCCGCTGGGTGCCATCGCCCAGGTCCACCGGGTCATCCCACGACCCGGCGACGACCGGGCGGTGACGGCACGACGCGCTCGCCGGGGAGTCCACCTCCCCGGCCTCATCGACGGCGGTGCGCTGGAACTCCAGGACCGCATCCCATGCGGCGGCGAAGCCCCGAGCGACAGCGGCCAGCTCGCCGGTCCGCTCCGCGTCGGTGAGGTCCCGACGGGCCTCGATGCCCTGCACGTTGCCGACGAAGGCAGCCGCCATGCCCGTCTGGGCGAGGAACGGCACCACGTGGGCCTCGTGGCCGATGGCGGTGTTCCCTGCCAGCGACGAGTGGTAGGCCTCGACGTAGGAGTCCCGACGCTCCTCCACAGTCTTGAAGGCAGCCATCACCGGTCACTCCTCTCGACGGCCAGGTGCCGACGGACGGCATCGATCAGGGCAGTGGCCTGCTCGGCGGTGAGCCGACCCACCAACGTGGTCATGGGGTTGAGGACGCCGTCGTCAACGGTGACGACGACCCGGACAGTGACGGCGTCATGGCGACCGCCACGACGATCAACGAAGATGTGGTTCACGGTTCCGGCTACCTCCGGGATCGAGGCCTCCGGCGGGTGTTGGCGCACCTGCCGGGGGCCGCTTGCGGTTCGGGGTTGGGCGTGTCCGGGCTCGGGCCACGGGACGCGAACCGGCGGTGGGGGTGAGGGGGAGTCAGGCCGCTCCCAGGCGGTCGACCCAGTCGGCGGCGTCGACCACGCTCCAGGTCTCCAGCGCCTTCTTCTCCATGGCGTCGAGGACGAGGGAGGGGATGACGTAGCGTCCGCGGATCTTGATGGCGGGGAACTCTCGGCCCTGGATGGCCCGGTACAGCGTCGGTTCGGAGACGTCGAGGATCCGGGCGATGGCGGGGACGGACAGGAACCGAGGCATTGGCGGCGCGGGGTAGTACGGCGCGGCCTCGCCGGGGTCTGCGGCGGGCGGGGGGTCCGTCGGTTGGGTTGTGATCGGCTCGTGGTGGGTACGGTGGAACGGCATGGCTCTTCATCTCCTGGAGTGCGTGCTTGTGGTCCCCGCTCGGGATGCCGCCCGGGCGGGGACTCTTCAGTTGGTGGGGGTTGGGGTGGTGTTGCTGGTCAGCTCCTCGACGACGACGGTCCGGCCGGACCGGGCCGCGGCGAGCAGCTCCATGACGAAGGCGCGGGGGATCATCGACTTGCGGCCGATGCGGACGGCGGGGAACTGCCGGGAGGCGATCCGGCGCCGGATGGTCATGTGCGAGAAGCCGAGGATCCGGGCTGTCTCGGCGACCGTGATGAGTTCGTGGTCGGTCGGGGACGCCGGGCATGCCGGCTCCGCGGGCTCGCAGGACACGTCGGTCATCAGCTGCTCCTTGAGCGGGTTCGGGGGAGTGCCGTCGGTGATGGCAGCGATTCAGGTTACTTAAGTAACTTGCGAGAGTCAATCGATGGGGATCCGCTGTCGGGGTGTGGGGTTGAGGTGCTCAGTAGCCTTGGGATCTATGGAGCCCAGGAGCGACTCGCGACCGCCCTATCTGGTCGTCGCCGACCAGTTGCGACGCAGGATCGTGGCGGGGGAGTTCGCGCCGGGGGACCAGCTGCCGGCCGGCCGGGAGCTGGCCGAGGAGTACGGCGTCGCGCCGAACACGGTGCTCAGCGCCATCCGCCTGCTGCGGGACGAGGGACTGGTGGCCTCCCAGCAGGGCCGCGGCACGTTCGTCCGTGACGTCGACCTTGCGGGCGCGGGATCCGCAGCTGGGAGCCCGGAGTACCTGGAACTGCTGGAGCGGCTGGAGGGCATCCAGTCCCTCGTGGAGTCCTTGGACGCGCGGGTCCGGGAGATCGAGCGCACGGTTCAGCCTTCATCTGGAGAGCCGGCCGAGGGCTGATCCCGGCGGTCGGGACGGCGAGGGTGAGTGGCGTCGCCGAGGGCGGCCTCCACGCGGTCGAGCCGCGCGGTGACCTCGCCCAGGGCGCGGCGCAGGCCGAGCACCCGTCGGCGGAGGATCCGTCGCTCCGTGTCTGTCAACGGCATGAGGTGACTCCTGGTCATGGCTGGTCTGGGATCACCGGGGGATCGCGGTGCCCTCAGATCTCGGACATGCAGGAGGATCACCCATGGAACCGTCCGAACTCCAACAACCAGGAGTTGTACAACCCGTAGTTGTAGGCGGCCTGCCGTAGGGCGCCCAGGAGCGGGCGCCGTCAGCCCAGCAACGCGGCCCGATGGGTCCAGGCGTGGCGGAGCAGGGCGGCGCCGGCGGACTGGAAGGGACGTTCGGTGGTGAGGCGCTCGACGGTCTCGGCGGTGAAGGGGAACAGCCCGGACCGGGCTTGGTCGGCGTCCTCGGGGTGGGCCAGCCGGCCCTCGCCGTTGGTGGCGGCGACCTGCCCGATCACCTCGTCCCACCACCGGGCGTCGACGGTGAGGACGGTGAGCAGGTCGGTGGCCAGGGACAGCGGGTCCACCCCGAGCCCGAGGACGTGGGCACGGACCTGCCCGTCGCGCCGGGCCTGATCCAGGCGGTCAGCGGTGGGCCAGGCCGCGTAGTCGATGGGCACGTCCTGGTCGTGGTCCTCGGACTCGCCGAGGAGTTCCTCGGCGAACTCCCGGATCAGGCACCGCCACAGCGAGAAGTCGTTGACCTGGTGCTGGTGTGGCTCCGCTGAGGACTGGAAGATCCCGACCGGCATCACCATGTACAGACCACCTGCGTGCCCGACCTTGGCCGGGTCGCGCCAGTGCAGCGGGAAATCGGCTGTGCCGGTGGCGGTGTCGTGGCGTATGACCAGGGTGGCCACGGCCAGGTTCATCGGGCGTCGCGCCGGATCACACGGGTCACCGACCGCGTCCCGCAGCGGCGTGCCGGCGCCGGTACCGAGTCGGGCGGCGGCCAACTCGTGCGCGCACGCCTCACCCAGGTTGATCCCGTCGAAGTAACTGCCCGGCCCGAACCCGAGCCGGGCCTCCTCCGCTGAGGCATTGGAGCCGGGCCGGGAGCCGGGGAGCGCGACCGTGCGCAGCTGGTAGGTGCTGCGGTCCTGGAACACCCTCGGCGCAGCGAGGTCCCGCATGGCCTCGGCATAACTCGGATACCGGGTACCGTCCGGACGGCGTGGCCGCACAGCCTCGGCGACCGGTTCGGTTCCCGTGACACCCGAGGTGCGCGCTCCGGCTGCCCACGTGAGCTGGACTTGGTCAAGGGAGAGAGGGGCGTCCAGGACCCACTCCGGGCGGGTCAGCAGCGACGTGCCGGCGAATCGCGCGGTGTCCGGGTACAGCTGCGCCGCAGCCTGGTCCAGCTCGCGGCGGTGCTGCCGCAAATACGCCCGGACCTGCAGCCACTCCCGCTGGTCGGCGGTCAGCTCGGCGGTGGCTTGGCTGTCAGGAGCGGGCATCCCGTGGGCCTCCGATCACAGTCCGAGTAGGTGGTCTCGATGCTGCCAGGCCAGCGAGAGGCAGGCTGCCCCGGGAGAGGCCATCGGTTCCGCGGTCAACATCCGCGTCACGTTCTCCTCGGTGAACGGCACGCCGTCGATCGGAGCCCCGCCTGCGACGTTCACGATCTCGCCCTCGTCGTTGAGCCGCACGGCGTCACCGAACACCTGGGTGAACACGTCGTCGTCGAGGACCACGACGGTCAGGATCGTCGCGGCCAGGGTCAGCGCGTCCAGCCCGATCCCCAGCACCGCGGTGTACGCCGTCCCGTCGCTCCGGGCCTGCGTCAGCTGCTGGAACAGCGGCCAACCCTCGTAGTCGATGGGCTGGGTACGGGTGCCGTCATGCTCGGGGGTGCCGAGGAGTTCCTCGGAGTACTCCCTCACGATGTTGCGCCACAGGTCGAAGTCACAACGGCGGTCCCA
>JAAYAH010000159.1 GCA_012719445.1 Actinomycetales bacterium
CTGATGAACACCACACGACGACCCTAGAACCCCCGCCTAGTGCGTGAAACCAACAACAACGACGGACATCACCGCAGGTCAACGCGATCCGATCTCGGCGACGGTAAGGCCGTGAGCAAACTCAGGTGGACGGTCCTGCGTAGCGGACTCAGCAACGCCATCCGAGACGGGGTGATCACCCGTAACGTCGCCGCGCTGGTTCGGGTCCCGATTCCGCGATCCCCTCGGGGGCGCCGGTGGACCGTGGACGAAGCCCGTCGGTTCCTGGAGTCCGCGCGACAGGACGACGATCCGTACTACATCGCCTACGTCCTGGTGCTCAGTCTCGGCCTGCGCCGCGGGGAGGCTCTCGGCCTGCGCCGCGGGGAGGCTCTCGGCCTGGGCTGGGAGGACGTCGACCTCGACGCGGGGAGCTGTACGTGCTCTGGCAGGTCCAGCGCGTCGGCGGCAAGCTCCTGCGTCGCCGGGTCAAGACAGCTTCCTCCGAAGCACCGTTACCGATCATCGGGCTGTTGGACGCTGCCCTGCGCGAGCAGCACGAACAACAACAGCGGTGGCGCCACCAGTTCGGCAATGCCTGGCACGACACCGGCAGAGTCGTCACCACCCGGTTCGGGCAGACCGTGGACCCGCGGAACTTCTCCCGAGCGTTCACCGCCTGGTGCCACACGGCAGGCGTCCCGGTGATCACGGTGCACGCCACCCGGCACACCTGCGCCTCGCTCCTGGTGGCCCTGGACGTCCACCCCCGGATGGCCATGGCGATCCTGCGGCACAGCCAGATCGCCATGACCATGAACATCTACAGCGAGGTGTCCTCGAAGGAGACCCGCGAGGCCCTGCACCGCCTGGGCAAGACGCTCGGCGACGACGCCAGGCAGTGACACCGTTGCAGTACTTCGGTGTAGTACTCGGCGCTCCATGGCTTAAAACCCAAGGGCCAGGCCGGAGGATCATGCCTCTGACCTGGCCCTTCCTGGGTGGAGGCGAAGGGACTCGAACCCTCAACCCCCTGCTTGCAAAGCAGGTGCGCTGCCAGTTGCGCCACGCCCCCAGCGGCCGCCGAAGCCACCGTGCGACCGTCAGCCAGGGCCGAGGGAGGCGGACATCGTCCGGTCCCTCAGGGAACAGGGCTGGTGGTCCCCGGTGTCACTCGACGGGGTCGGTGACCTCAGCCCACAGTGCCTCTTCCCTCTTGTCGGCCTCGACCTTGCGCCACAGCGCGTACCCGGCAACGATCGCGAGAACGGCGACGAGGGCCTTCTTCACGGTGATCCCTCCATGGACGGCATCGGTGCCGGTGAGGACGGGGTTCGGCCCAGCCACTACCCGACCAACCGGTCGTTACACGAGGAGGCGGGGCCGAAGCTCCCGCCTCACTCTGTGGTCCGTGGGCCTAACTGGACTTGAACCAGTGACCTCTTCCTTATCAGGGAAGCGCTCTAACCGACTGAGCTATAGGCCCGTGCATCGGACGTGCCGGATGAGATTATCTCACCCACGCTGCCGGCCCCAAACCGGGTATCCCCGGGTGTCGTGACAGGACGCGACCGGACAGCAGCGGAGCATCACGAACCTTGCGGAGCGGCCGGCCCGAGGAACCCGATCCGGACCCGATGAGGCGGGACGGACCCGAGGTGACGACACCCGACATCGCACTCGGGACGGCAGCGAGCCCCGGGCGGGTCGTCGTCAACCTCGCAGTCGCGACCGTGGTCGCTGTCGCTGTCGCGGTCGCTGTCAGTCGTCGGAGAGGGTGACCTGCAGGCCGCCGACCAGGCCACTGGCCAGGTTGTAGAGGAACGCGCCCAGGGTGGCGAGCGCGGTCAGCAGCAGCACGTTGATCACAGCGATCACGATCGAGATCGACATGATGCGCCCGAGACCGACGAAGTCGTAGATGTCCATCTTCTCGCCCGGACCGGCGATCTCACCCGAGACCTTGTTCAGCGAGGAGAACACACCCATGCCGTCCAGGACGTTCCACACCACGATCGACGCGATCACGGTGGCGATGCCGATCGCGACGGAGAGCAGGAAGGCGAGCTTGAGCACCGACCACGGGTCGACCCTGGCGATGCTCAGCCGGACCCGCCTGGCCGCGGCACCGACCCGCGGTGCGCCGCCCATGGCACCCGCAGCACCGGGCGGGCGCATTCCCTGGGGCATGCCGGGGTGGGGTCGTGGCGGGGGACCACCGGGACGGGACGCGGTCTGGCCACCTGTGGGAGGCACCGTGGTCGTGCCGGACGGCCCCCGCCCGGTCGCCGTGCCGGCCGGTCGGCCGGACACGCGCGGCCCACCCCCGGGACCGTACATGTCTGACGGACTCACACGTCACCTCCGCGCTCGTCGGACTCCGATGACGACCTGTCATCGACGCCGCTGACGCTCTCGACACCCTCCTCGGACTCGTCATCACGGCCCGCGGAGGCTTCGATGGTAGCCGTGCCGACCCCCTCCTGCGCAGACCTGCCCTCCGTGGGGTCCACCCCGTTCACCGGTTCGTCGTCGTCATTGCCCAGATCACGCTCCGAATTCCGGGCGATCGCAATGATCCGGTCACCGTTGTCGGGCTTGGCGAAGACCACTCCCATGGTGTCGCGGCCCTTGGCCGGGACCTCCGCCACCGCGGACCGCATGAGCTTCCCGTGCTCCATGACCACGAGCACCTCGTCGTCCTCACCGACCACCATGGCCCCGACCAGGTCACCGCGCTCCTCGGTGAGTTTTGCGACCTTGATCCCGAGTCCGCCGCGGCCCTGGAGCCGGTACTGGTCCAGCGGGGTCCGCTTGGCGTAGCCGCCCTCGGTGACCACGAAGACGAACGCGTCGTCGTTCGTCACGGCGTCCATGGACAGCAACTGGTCCCCCGGCCGGAACTTCATCCCGGTCACCCCGGACGTCGCCCGCCCCATCGGCCGCAGGGCGGTGTCGTCGGCGCGGAACCGGACCGACATGCCCTTGCGCGACACGAGCACGAGGTCGGCGGCTGGATCCACCAGCCGGGCCGCGACGACCTCGTCGCCGTCGCGCAGGTTGACGGCGATCACACCACCGGAACGGTTGGAGTCGTACTCGGCCAGCCGGGTCTTCTTCACCAGCCCGCCCCTGGTGGCCAGCACGAGGTACGGCGCAGCCTCGTAGTCGGGGATGTCGAGCACCTCGGCGATCTGCTCGCCCGGCTGGAACGCGAGCAGGTTCGCCACGTGCTGACCCTTGGCGTCCCGCCCTCCCTCGGGCAGTTCGTAGGCCTTGGCCCGGTAGACCCGGCCGAGGTTGGTGAAGAAGAGCAGCCAGTGGTGGGTCGTGGTGACGAAGAAGTGATCGACGACGTCGTCGCTGCGCAACTGCGCCCCGCGCACCCCCTTGCCGCCGCGGCGCTGTGCCCGGTAGGCGTCGGACCGGGTGCGCTTGGCGTACCCGTCCCGGGTGATGGTGACGACGACCTCCTCCTGGGGGATGAGGTCCTCGATGTTCATGTCCCCGTCGAAGGGCAGGATCCTGGTCCGCCGCTCGTCGCCGTACTTGTCGACGATCTCGGTGAGCTCCTCGGAGATGATGCTCCGCTGCCGTGCCGGGGAGGCGAGGATGTCGTTGTAGTCGGCGATCTCGGTCTCGAGCTGGGCCAACCTGTTGATGATCTCCTGCCGCTCCAGGGCGGCGAGCCGGCGGAGCTGGAGGTTGAGGATGGCAGCGGCCTGGTCCTCGTCGACGTCCAGCAGTTGCATCAGGCCCTCACGGGCCTGTTCGGCGGACGGAGACCGCCGGATCAGCGCGATGACCTCGTCCAGGGCGTCGAGCGCCTTGACGTAGCCGCGGTAGATGTGGGCCTGCCGCTCCGCCTCGGCGAGCAGGTACCGGGTACGCCGGACGATGACGTCGATCTGATGGTCCACCCAGTGCCGGACGAACTTGTCCAGGCTCAGCGTCCTCGGGATGCCCTCGATGAGGGCGAGCATGTTGGCGCCGAAGGTGTCCTGGAGCTGGGTGTGCTTGTAGAGATTGTTGAGCACGACCTTGGCGACGGCGTCCCGCTTGAGCACGATGACGATCCGCATGCCGGTGCGCCCGGAGGTGTCGTCACGGATGTCGGCGATGCCCTGGACCCGACCCGAATCGACCAGTTCGGCGATCTTGAGCTTCAGGTTGTCCGGGTTGACCTGGTACGGGAGCTCGGTGACCACCAGGCAGGTCCGGCCCTGGATCTCCTCGGCCTCGACCACCGCGCGCATGATGATCTGGCCCCGGCCGGTGCGGTAGGCCTCCTCGATCCCCCGGGTGCCCATGATCAGACCGCGGGTGGGGAAGTCGGGCCCCTTGACCCGCAGCAGCAGTTGTCCGAGCAGTTCCTCGTCGTCGGCGTCCGGGTTCTCCAGCAGCCACTGGACACCGTCGGCGACCTCGCGCAGGTTGTGCGGCGGGATGTTGGTGGCCATCCCGACGGCGATCCCGGCCGACCCGTTGACGAGCAGATTGGGGAACCGGCTCGGCAGGATGTCCGGCTCCCGGGTGCGGCCGTCGTAGTTGGGGGAGAAGTCGACCGTGTCCTTGTCGATGTCCCGGACCATCTCCAGCGCCAGCGGCGCCATCCGGCACTCGGTGTTGTGCGAGACGAACCCGTTGGTGACGAAGGCGTGGTCGTCGCTGTCCACCCGGAGGCTGTAGACCTCGGCCGTGCCCGCCGGCTCCACCGAGGCGACCTCGGCGTAGCCGTACCTCCCGTCCACCAGCGGTTCGGCGACGGCGACCGCCTCGGGGTCGAGGTGCGCCAGGATCCCGTCCCGGTCGCACTCCCAGCGCTCCACGCGGTCCAGCGCGTTGCCGTAGACCCACTCGCGGTCCGGCCGCCGCCGGGCCCCGTACCGGCGCAGGAAGGCGGCGAGGTGGGGCACCCGGTCCCGGGACCGGAAGGACTCCGGCGCCCCCGAGATCGACGTGGGGGGTGCCGGGACGGCGGCGGTGAGCCGGGCCTGCATCGACCCGAGGAACCCGATCCGGGTGGTGAACAGCCGGACGTCGCGGGCGTCGGCGACGACCACCGCGCAGCCGCCGTCCCCGTCGCCCGGCGCGAGGTCGTGGAGCTCGGACCGGATCCCGAACTCCAGCAGGAGCTGCTGGACCTCCCTGGCCAGCCGCGGTCCGCGCGCCGTGCAACTCACCCGGACCCCCGCCCGGACATCCGCCGGGGCACCGCGCCGACCGGCCGTCGTGCACGCCGCCATGCGCGCCGTCGAGCCCGGCACCGACAGCTCGCCGCAGGCGGTGAACAGGGCCGAGAGGAAGGTCCACTTGACGGCGGGGGCTGCGGCCCAGACGAAGCCGGGGACGAACTGCTCGGGGCGCTCACCCTCGGCCACGACCCCGTCGGTGCCGTCGACGGCCGTCGCGACGACGGGGACGACCTCTCCGAGTGGGGAGGACCTGAGGTCGGTGAGGTCCTCGACGTCCAGGTGGTGCAGCTCCGCTCCGTCGGCGCCGAGGGTCGTGCCCACCCGCGCGGAGCTGCCGACCACGTGGTCGTAGGCCCGCCGCACGGCGTCGAGGAACGCCCGGTCCGGGGTGACCAGGCCGACGGTCGCCCGGGAGTGGTACCCGGCGCCGATGAGCGCTCCGGCCACGACTGCGAGGTCCTGGTCACGGTCGTCGAGCAGGCCGACCTCGTGCGAGGGGGTGCGCTGCAGCACGACGTGGTCACCCGGGCCGAGCTCGGCCAGCAGCCGCCACAGCAGTACCGGGACCCCGCCGACCTCGGTGAGGCACAGCAGCGGGTGGTTGGCCGTCCCGGTCAGCTCGTAGCCGGCGCGGGTACGCAGCCGCAGCACCGGGTGGGTGCCGGAGTGGTGGAACGCGGTCACCCGCACCGGGTCGCCGTTGCGGTCGAGGACCTTGAGGTCGAGCTCGGTGGTGCTGTCCGGTGCGGCGTAGGGGACGAGCTCGGCGATCCGCACCGTGCCGGTCGCGGTGCGCACCAGGGCGTCCCCGGTGACGCAGTACCGCATGGCGGCCGCGGGGTCGTTGCCGGGCGAGCCGAAGTTGCCCTGGCCGTCGACGAGCGGGTAGCGCAGCGCCCACGGCTGGGCCAGTCGCACTAGGGTGTCGTAGATCGCGGAGTCGCCGTGCGGGTGGTACTGCCCCATGACGTCGCCGACCACCCGGGAGCACTTGGAGAAGCCCCGGTCCGGCCGGTACCCGCCGTCGTACATCGCGTAGAGCACCC
>JAAYAH010000160.1 GCA_012719445.1 Actinomycetales bacterium
ACCGCAGCGAGGGCGCCCAACTCGCCGGGGCCCTGCGCCGCACCAGCATCGTCCCGGGCGCGGAGTTCAACACGTTCACCTTCACCGAACGCGGCGTGGACGGCCTGACCCTGTTCGACGTCACCGGCCACCTCGTCCGCCCCGCCTCCGCCATCGGCTAAGCCCAGCCGGGGCAGGGACTGCGACTGCGCCGAGACCGTGACCGATAGGAAGGACACCTCATGGGACTGTTCACCCGCCGCTCCGCGCAGGCTCCCGCCCAGGAGCTGTCCGAACTGTTCACCAGCACCACCGCGAACGCTGGCCCCGACCAGGGCGCTGAGGTGGTCTGCTCCACCGTGGACCAGGTGCGTGCCGCCCTGGCCCAGGGGGCCCACCCGGTGTGGACCGGGCACCCGCGCACCCGCCTTCACGTGGGCGACGGCATCCGCCTCAGCGCCCGCGGCCTGGCCGCTGTCCTGGCCACCGGCACCGCCCAGATCTGGGCTGGTGGCCGTGCCGGCGTGCTGGCCCACGACGACAGCGCGATCCACGTGGAGGACCTCGCCCACGCCGGGGTCAGCGACCGGGCCAGCGTTACCGCGGCCGGCATGGCCCGCGTCATGGTCTCCTCAGTCCTGGGTGATCGTCGTCCGGACACCGGCGAGCTGTCCTATAGCCAGCAGGTCTCGGTCACGCTCCATGGCCTGGCCTACCTCCAAGGGGCTCCCGCGAAGACGACGGTGACGGCCCGCGACCTGTCCAGAGTGGTCATCGACGGTATCCACGCTGATGTCGAGATCCACCTGCACGATCACGCCCTGGGTTATGTCGGGTCCGGGGAGCAGGAACGGGTGGAGCTGGTCTGCCACGACCACAGCTACGCGACGGTGGAGACCGGTCACGTCACCGCCTACGACCAGGCCCGGCTCTTCCTCACCCGCGACTCCGGCCCCGCCCACGTGGACGTAGGCGGGGCCACCGACGTGCGCGTCGCCTGCCACCCCGAGGTGGCGGCCCCGGTGTTCTCCCAACCCGGGGTGAGCGTTCTGCCCGTGGCCGCTCTGCGGGAGCTGCCCTGCTGGTTGGAGTTCTTCCACCACGAACCGGGGCCGGACCCCGCGGTCGTGCGCCTCTATCAGGCCCTGTCGATCAAGGGCCCCAAACCGTTGGCGGTCGGCGGATACCCCAACGAGCCCATGCCCCCCAACGCGGTCCTGGCACCGGGACGGGCGCTGCGGCGCCTGTGTCCCACCGTGCACCTGGCCAGCTACGCCGGCCCGTTCGTCCCCGTCGCCCTGGACATCCCCCACACCGACATCACCGCCTACTCCGAGCGCTCCGTCCCCCAGTTCGCCGCCGCGACCCTGAGTCGGCCCACCCGCGTCATCCCGGTCGGCTACGACGGTGTCCCTCTGCCGGAGGGCAGCGACCCCTACGCGGATCCGCCCACCTGAGACCCCGCGGCCCCGGTCGCAGGGTCCACCACCCGCCCGGGGTAGTGCCCGGCCTCCCTCCGGCGGGCCGTCAGGCTCCCTGCCACAGCAGGCAGCCGCGCGTCAGGGTGGTGTCGAGGAAGACGTAGCCGATGCCGGCGTCGCCGAAGTTGATCCAGAACGGCACCTGGGTGGAGTCGATCTGCGCCAACAACCGCCAGTCGCCCGCCGGGGTCTCCTCGCCCTGCAGCCACGTCGGCGTGCCACCCACCTGGACCGCGGGAAGGTCCGTGAGCTGCTCTGCCTCCGGGGCGTCCTGGGGCTGGTCCGGGCCAGGCTCGGGCACAGGCGCGGTGGCGGGCAGGGGATCGGTCTCCAGCAGGAAACACACCGGGTGGCCCTCGCGATCACACAGGGTCGGCCCGCTGACCAGGGGTTCATGGTCCACCGGCGCCACCCCGCCGGGCTGGACGATCACGGCGTTCTCCCCGCCGTCGGCCTCGAAGGTGTCGACGTACTCCTCGTCCTCGTCGGTGAGGAACACATACGCCAACCGCGCCGCCGCACCCGCCGCCTGCGGGAGGCGAATCTGGGCGATGAACCGCATCGGCACCCCCAGTTCGGCCGAGACCGGCCAACACGGCTCGCACAGCCAGTCCGGTTGCCCGCCGAAGCGACTCACCCCCGGCGGCACTACGGCGCAGGCCTCCACCGGCACCAACCGACCCACACATGCCCGACGCAGGCCGTCCTCGCCGCTCACCGTCCAGGCCCCGATACCCCGTGCCCGTCGGCGCCGGCCGGGCGCAGCAGGGCCACCGCCGCCGGATCAGTCCCCAGTAGCTCGGTGACCACCGGCTCCACGCCTTCGACGCGAGCCTGTTCCAGGCGCGCCTGGTCCACCGGCACGGCCTGGGCCAGCACGACCTCCCCCATTGGCGTCTGGACCCGCCGCAGCGTTCGGTCCGCCACAAACAGCAGGTGCGTGGCCGTCGAGCCGGGATCCCCATCCAGCGGCGTGGAGTTCTCCCACCGCGTCCCCGGACCGATCACGTCACCGTGCTGGACGCGCACCGCCAACGCGCTGAGCACCCCCACCGGCCACGGCACCCCCGGCCGGGACGGATCCACCGCGTCCTGGTCTACTCGCAGCGACAACTCCACGCCCCGCCCGCACACCCCCTCACCGATCGCGGGAACGTCGGGGGAGGACACGCCCACCGTGACCAGGTGCCACCCGCCGGCGGTGCCAGTCACCAGGACCAGCCCGTCGAACCCTCCGGTTCCCGGGGCGCGCAGCACCGGACCGGGGTGCACCATCCGCAGCGCCGTCTCCACCAGGTCCGCCAACACCGTCACACCCCGGGTCCTGGGATCGGCCGGTTCGCGCCTGCGCTTCCACATGGCCCGCGAGCATACGCATCCCCACCCCCAACGAACCTCTCCCTCGCGCCACCGCTTGGCCTGCGCGGCATCGAGATCGTCGCCGGTGCCGGGCACGACGACCAGATCCCGCGCGCGGCGGTCGGGGCCAGCGTGGCGGACGCGGTGCCCGCCGGCAAGGGCCCGCCGGGCCGGCTGCGCCGGGGCGCTGCGCGCCCCCTTGCCCGCGGGCCCCTGGGGCGTCCGCCCCTCGCGTCCCGGGCCGCGCGGGCGGAACCGCATCCCCGTGCCAACCGACGGCACGGGACCGCGCCGCGCGCCCGCGGGAGGTCCCCTCATGTCCTTCGCCCAGGAACGCGCTGACGCCCTGGAGCGGGCCACGCGCATCGCCGAGTCGATGACCACCCACGGCCTGCCCGCCTGGAGCGCACACGCGCCGTGTGAGTCCTTCCCGATGGCGCGCCTGGTCCACACCGGCGGCGCCACGGCCACGGTGAGCGTGGCCCGGGACCGGGTGATCCTGCGCGGGTCCAACCCCGAGCGCACCGG
>JAAYAH010000161.1 GCA_012719445.1 Actinomycetales bacterium
ACCCGCAGGTTCCATTCCGGGTTGGGGTATCGAACCCCGCGCGAAGTTATGGACGAGTACCACCGTATGCAGGCAGGGGCCTGAGAAACCCCATAAGAAGGCGTCCGGAAAACGCGGGGCAGCTCACGGTCCCGTGCCAGGAACCCTTATGGCCACGCGGACAGAAGGAACAGGCGGAGGTGCACCCCCGGCTGGTCTCCAGTTGGGCCACGCCCCCGGCGGCCAGGGTGGCATCGAGCAGGTCCAGTTCGGGCAGGCCGTGTCCGAGATCCTCGGTCACGACGATGCTCGGACGTCGGCTGAGGGTCACCGAGGTGGGCGTGGAGCTCCTGTGGTGGCTGTGTCCGGCGAAGCGGATTCCGCTGACGTCCAACTCGCCATGCCAGTGGTCCAGGACATCCGTGATCATCGGTTCCCCTGCGGCTCTACCGACCAGGACGTCGGGGTAGGCGCTGAGCAGGACCTGCTCGTTGCGGGCGCTCAACGATCCGCCGGCCAGGATCATCGGGGGTCTGGGCAGGGCATGGACGGCGTCGAGGATGTCGGTGAGCAGGTCGTGTTGACCGAAGGTCGCAGACAGGCCCAGCACATCCACCGCTTCTCCCTGATCGCCAAGGGCCGTGAGGATGTCCTCGCGGGTGGCGCCCAACTGCATGTCCATCAGGCGGATCCGCCCGGTCAGGTGGGCACGGGCGGCGCGCGCCAGGTCGTGAATCCCCAGCGCGAAACGCGGCAGAGGGAAGATCTCGGGCTTGTACAGTCCCACCAGCAGGACGCGCGGCGAGTTCAGGCGCTCCCTCCCGGCCCGATCGACATCAGCCCAGGAGATCCAGTCGTGGGCGTCATGAACACGCAGGTGGTCCTTCGCCCATGCCGGCCAGGGCCTGCTGTCGTGAGGCTGGCCGGACAGGTCGGCCAGCAGCCACGGTCCGGGGCCGCTGGGGCCCAGGGCCAGCAACCGCCGTTCGACGGGGCCGGTGACCACCGTGACGCCCGCCGACGGCGCCATGCGCCGTACACGGTCACGCAGTGCATCGGGAGTGGTGAGCATGTCGACGGTGGAGCAGGGGACGGTCGCCGGGTCGCCAGGGCAACTGCCGTGGCGTCGCTCGAAACGGGTGACGGCCTCGATGACGGATCTGGGCATGGGCGCGGAATGCGGAACGCGACCGGACATGAAGGACTCCCGGGGGGAAACGGCGCCGTTCGGCCCGCACGAGGGCGTGTGGCAGCACCACGCGGCGGTGATGGACTGCCGTGCGGGCGAGTCAGGCGCGGATGTGGATCAAGTGGTGTGGGTTCCTGGAGTGCTCAGGAGAAGGTGGGCGCTCAGGGCTGCGTGATCGGACAGACCGCCGGTCCGTGGACTGTGGTCGTACTCGCAGGCCAGCAGGTGCTGCCTCTGGTCGATCCCGGTGAACAGGTGGTCGAAGCGGTACCCGGCGTTGCTGCGACGCCCGAACCACGAGTGGGCGACGGTGACCGGGTGGAGGTCCCGGTAGGCGTCGGCGAACCCGGCGGCGGCGAAGGACCGGTAGAAGTCGTACTCCCAGGCCCCGAACACGACGTGGTGCGGTACGTGCCCCGGTTCTACGACGTTGAGGTCCCCTGCGATCACGACCGTGGTTCCGACCTGCGCGGCGCCGACCAGGGCCGGTAGCCAGGTGGCGACGGCGCTCTGGAAAGCCCGCTTGTCGACGTTGCGGCGCGACTGTGGCCCACGCGAGGGGACGTACAGCCCGGCCACGACCAGTTCGGTCCTCCGCGTTGGCCCCCGCGACGCCTCGGCGGCGCGGGAGGTGCTCAGGCGGATCGTGGCCAGGGCGCAGCGGTGTGGCATGTAGTCAGGCAGGGCTTCCGGCGTGGCGACGAGATCAGCTCCACGGCAGGCCAGGACGACGCGGTAGTCGCCGATGTGAGGGTAGGTCGGGACCGGGGTGTAGGTGGAGAAGCCGTGAGCGGACAGCTGCTGGGCGAGGGTGTCATGAGTGGGGCTGACCTCGGTGAGCACGAGGACCTGCGCGTCGGTCCCGGCCAGCCAGGAGGCTTGGGCTGCAGATCGCTGCGGTGAGGCGTTCTGCACGTTCCAGGTCGTGATCTTGACGATGTCCTCACTCGGCGGCGGTGCGGGCGGTTGGGACGCTGTGCCTGGCGTGGTACCCACCGATCACTCCCTCACTCGTCTGAGATGCCCGCTGCACGCGCGTGAGCTGGTCAACGTTCGTCGATGAAGACCTCACCCTCGGCATCCAACCTCGCCGCGACCGAACTCATGATCTCCCGGGCGGTGTCCAGGACCGCTGATGACGGGGGACCCATGGCCAGAGCCGCCACGTTCATGCGGACCTGGCCGGGACTGGTGAATCCCGTCAGGGCGACGGCGTTCTGACTGCGCGACAGGGCAGCCCACACCATGACCCTGACCAACTCGAGCGGTTCCGTCGGCGCCGGGCCGATGACCTCACGGATCCTGGACAGGCCTTCCTCGATCAGCGCTCGGGCCGGTGGGGTGAACCAGCGTTTGCGCAGTCGGTGATCCCCATCGCTGAACACCACCGGGTGCTTCCGGTCGTACCCGCCGGCAAGCAGACCCTGCCCCAGAACCTTGTTGATCAAGACGCCGACCTGATGGTGGGTGGCGAACTCGAAGAGCCCCGTGGAGCGCTCGGCCGGCGTCAGGAGGTTGTCACGCACCGCGAGGACCTGGGGGCGAACGACCTCGAACAGCTCCCGGAAGCGGGTCACCTTGTCGGATCGGATTCCAGGGTTGGCGTGCAGACGTTCCGGCGCGAAGCGGTGTGGGCCGCGCATGCCCACCGCCCGGATCAATCCCTCGCCCTGGAAAGTCCGCATGGCCTCGACCGCGCCGGGAAGCCATCGGTCTTCGGGTCCGAATTCATTGTGGTGCAGGAAGTAAATATCCAGATGATCGGTGCGCAGATTCTCCAGGGTCTGCTCCAGTTGACGGCGCATATGCCCGGGAGAATAGCCGTGTTTGGCGGTGCCGGTGAAGTAGCCGACCTTGGACACCAGCACGATGTCCCCGCGCGGCACCTGGGCGACCAACTCCCCGACCAGTCGCTCGGAACGGCCGTGGCCGTAGACATCAGCGGTGTCGAACAGCCGCACCCCGGCGGTGTACCCGGTCTCCAGGGCGGTCAGCGCGACGTGATCGACCGGAGCCGTGGACCAGCCCATCGGCATCCCGAGGTTGTGATCCGGACCTCCGATCGCCCAGCAACCCAGTCCCAGCGCCGGTGAGCTGATCCCCGAACGGCCAAGCCTCCGCAGCGGCAGTCCCGACGGTGGGTCACCGAAAGGAGCAGGACTCCTGTCTGCCTGATCCGGTGCCACAGTCATCAGTGCTCCTCTCATGCAGCCCCGAGGTCAGCCCTCCGGCGCCAGACCACAGCCGCCGCGGCTGGCGACGAAATGCCCGAACGTGCTGTACCCGTCACCACGGAAGCCGAGCCCACGGTACCCAGCAGAAACCCGCCGCCACTGTTGCCAGGTGTTGCCGCCAGTAGTGGCAACACCGCGCATCCAGTCGCTTTCTCTGAGGAGAACCATGTCAACCCCAGGAGAACCTGGACGGTAGAATCACGTTGGCGAGGCAGAGATCTATGATGATCGTTTCGACGAACTGACCGGACCTCGTGATGCTCAAGGATCGAGTGGAGCCCCTCTCACGAGCAACCTCTCCCACTGCCCCGTGAGCCCCGGCATGGCTCCAGGAGAGCAGGCGCCTGGATCCGCCGGGCGCTCGACCCCCGCGACCGCCTGCACACAGCCGACACCCACAGGTGAAGGAGATCCATGAGCACGCACCGCTTCCCCGTTGACGTCCTGATCATCGCCCGACGAGGCGGCAGGATCCTCATCACCGAGCGGGCCGGGGACATCTACATGGCCGGCTACTGGGCCGTGCCCGGTGGCAAGGTCGAGGCGGGCGAGACCGTCGAACAGGCAGCGGCGCGGGAACTCCTCGAGGAGGTTGGCATCCAGGTGAGTGCCACCGACGTGCGGTTCATCGGGGTCACCCACCACCACCCGCCGCACGGCGACACGCGGGTGGGGTTCGCCTTCCTCGCCGACGTCCCCGCGGACGTCGAGCCCGTCAACCAGGAACCGGACAAGTGCAGCTCGCTGGCATGGGTCGACCCCGCTGACCTGCCGGTCAAGACGATGCCCTACACCTGCGAGGTCGTCCGCCTGTACCGGGAGGGACAGGTCTTCTCCGTGCACGGCTGGCAGTGACCTACAGCTCAGGGGCGGCGTGTCGGTGTCCGCTTCGTCAACGGGGCCGCTTGCCCATGACCATGCCGACGCGGCTGGTGATGGTGAAGGTGCCGTATCGGTCGAGGTGTTCGGCGAGACGTCGCGCTGCCTGGTCGATGACGGCCGCGAACGGCACGCCCATCTGGTCCGCCCAGGCTCGGTAGGAAGCCAGGTGGGCGACGACCGGCCTGGGCTCGGGGATCTCGATGACCCCGCCGAGGTCGATCAGCTCAAGGTCGGTGAAGTGCTCGCGCAGGCGGTCCGCGGCGGCCTCCAGCGGGAAGCGGGAGGACAGCGACACCCTGGCCGGCACCTGCGTGGTCCCCAGGACATCGCGAGCCGCGGCTTGCCACAGCTCGTCGAGTTCGTGCTTGTCCCGGGAGTGGTTGGTGGAGACCGCGACCAGCCCACCGGGCGCGAGGACCCGGGCCAGCTCGCCGATC
Organism: Actinomycetales bacterium; assembly: GCA_012719445.1. Lineage (GTDB taxonomy): Bacteria > Actinomycetota > Actinomycetes > Actinomycetales > Kineosporiaceae > JAAYAH01. Next base: position 4,722 of record JAAYAH010000161.1, read on the forward strand.
CCGGCGTCGGGATCGGCGAGGTGATACAGCATGTGCATGGCCAGCACGACGCTGACGGACCCGTCGGCGACCGGCAGGTGCGCGGCGTCGGCGACCAGCACCGGACGCGGGACGTCCCGCAGGATCCTGGCGGAGATGTCCAGGGCGGCCACCTGCAGTTCGGGGTGGTCGGCGTGCAGGCGCCGGGTGTACAGGCCGTTGCCCGCACCGACGTCCAGGACGCAGGGCCGCGGCTCATGACCTGCGGCTGGGCCCGAGGCGCCACCTGGCCCCGTCGCCCCGGGGTCGGCGAGAGGAGCTGGGGCCGGACTGCGCCGGGGCCAGGTACGACCATGCGGTTCCTGCATCAGGTGCGCCGCGGCCCGGGCTGCGACGATACCGGCGGGATCCCGCTGGGGGTTCAACCACCGGTACAGGGCTTGGCGAGCCGACAGGGCCTGCCCGTCGCGGTAGGCCGACCCTGCCAGGATCGCGCGATCGGTCCATGCCGCAGTGGCCGGTCGATCACCATATTGAGAGGTGTGCGCACCGGGGGATGCGGTCGGCGATCGTCGTGGATCCCCGTGGCTGCGGGGTGACGTCCCGATGACCGGACCGTCGTCGCTGCCCATGTGGATCTCCTCACCGTCGACGCCCACCCTGCACCCGATGCGTCAGGTGCGGCGGCTGATCAGGTCACCGCCGGTTCCGCCAATCGCAGGGTCACGGGGTCGGTGTCGATCTCCAGAGTGGCTCCGAGGGGGCAGATGAGGTTCTCGACCTGGTGTCCGATCTCCCCGATCTGGAGGACGGGCAGGTCGTGGCCGTGGGTGGTCTCGTGGACGATGTCAGCCAGGTCGCGGTCGTTACCGGTGCCGGGAGCATCGCTGCCCAGGCAGTAGCCCAGGACCAGTCCCGCGATGGCGTCCAGGACTCCGCGCAGGCGCAGGGTGACCAGCAGGGCGTGGATGTGGCGCTTCTGCAGCCGGTAGGTCTCCAGGACCAGAATCGCTCCGTCGAGGTCCGGGCAGTACGGGGTGCCGAGCAGCTGCGCGAACGCCTCGGAGTTCCCGCCCACCGCGATCCCGCGGGCCCGGCCGGGTTTGATGGCGCGTCGCCCGGTGTAGGTCGTTCTCTCGCCGTCCAGGTCTCGCCAGTCGGGGTTCGCCTCGTACGCCCCGGCCCAGCCCTGGCAGCACACCTGGCGCAGTGAGGCGAGGGTGTACGGCATGGGGTGTCGGGAGAAGTCCAGCAACTCCAGCCCGTGGAAGGTCACCAGGCCGGTCCGGGCGGTCACGGCGTTCAGGACGGTGCAGGAGTCGGAGATCCCGGTCAGGATCTTCGGGTTCGCCGCGATGGCGTCGTAGTCCAGGCCGTCGATGACGTCGATAGCGGTGGCTCCGCCCATGGACAACACGACCGCCGTGACGTCGGGGTCGGTGAAGGCGCCCATGAGATCCGCGGACCGCTGGGCGGGGGTTCCTGCCGAGTAGTGGTCGGTGGCGAAGGCGTGCGCGGCGAAGGTCACCCGCACCCCCAGCGCATCGGCCAGCGCGGTGCCGGCCCGTCCGACGTCGTCTCGCATCGCGGCGATCGTGCTGGACGGTGACACGACCACCACCCGGTCCCCGGCGCGAAGTCGCCCGGGCCGGATCACCTCCCGTGCCATGACGTCCTCCTTCTGGTCATGGCCGCATCAGGGGTGCGGCCCGCGGTCCTCATGCGGTAGCCCGTGCCCACTGGGTGGCCAGGCGGTCCTCGATGCCGCGGGCCTCGGTGCCGAGGTCTTCGGCGAGGTCCCGGCGCTGTAGGGCGCCGTGGTTGGCGGCGAGACTGCGCAGGCTGCGCACGGTGTTGGGATGGTCCCCCGGGTACAGGCGTCGGCGCATCGCCAGGGCCTGTTCCTCCAGGGCGATGGCCTCCTCGTACTCACCCAGGATGTGCAGGTCCGCGGCGAGGCTGGTCAACGAGTGCGCGACGTCGGGGTGGTCCCCGGGGTCCATGCGTCGGCGCATGGCCAGCGCCTGCTCGTTGAGATCGCGGGCACGCTCAGGGTCCCCGAGTTCGTGCAGGTCGCTGGCCAGGTTGCTCAGCGAGTACGCGACGTTGGGGTGATCCCCGGCGTACACGCGGCGGCGCATGGCCAGCGCCCGCTCGTGGTGCCGGCGTGCCTGGTCGTACTCGCCGAGGATGTGCAGCACGTTGCCGAGGTTGTCCAGGCTGTGCGCCAGATCGGCGTGATCCCCGGAGTGCAGGCGTCGGCGCATGGCCAAGGCCTGCTCATGCAGATCCCGGGCCTGCTGGTGGTCACCGAGTTCGTTGAGATCGACCGCCAGGTGGACCAGGGCTCGCGCCACCTCGGGGTGGTCGCCCTCGTGGAGTCGGAGGCGCATGGCCAGGGCGTCCTCGTGCAGGTCACGGGCGTCGGGGAAACTCAGCCCGGTGCACAACAGGTAGCGGCCCACCCGGGTCAACAAGGTGGCCAGGGCCTCACTGAGGATCGCGTGCCGCGCTGCGTGAGTGAACACCGCGCGGGCGTGTGGGGTCAGTTGGGCGCAGATCGGCCAGGTGTCCGGTTCGGAGGGGGTGTCGGGGAACAGGGCGACCAGGACGTCGACCGCCTCACCGAGGCGCTCGGTGACCGCGCGGGTGTGGTCCTCGACGATGAGCCGGGTGAGGCGGTGCAGTCGCACCGACTCCTCGTCCTCCACGGCCAGCAGGCCCGACTGGCGCAGGGCGCGCAGGACCTCCAGGACCTCGATCGCCCCGGACGCCCGCTGGGGCGGGTGCGTGCGGGTGTCCTCGTCGCGGGTCCGCTGGTCGACCGCACGCAGGGCGGTGAGGATCTCCCGCATCGGAAGATGGTCCGGGGCGTACAGGGCGCAGACCTCCAGCAGACGCCGTGCCATGGGGTTGACCTTCACCAGTCGTTCCAGGCTCAGCGTGACGGCCGTG
>JAAYAH010000162.1 GCA_012719445.1 Actinomycetales bacterium
CGCGGCAACAGCCTCCTGGCCGGTGCCGCCCTGGAGCGTGCCCTGGCGGTGGACAGCCGGTACCGACTGGCCCGGCTGTTCCGCCGGGTCCTCGACCACGGGATCACCCCCACCGAGGTCCGCCGCCAGATCCTCGAACCGGCCTGCCGGGACCTGAACACCGGTGAGGTGGACCAACCCTGAGCGCCGGTGGGGGCCGGTGCTCCCGCGAGCACCGGCCCCCGCCCGCGCCCAGACCGTATCCCGCAGCGCCGGGCGCGCCCACCTGTTGCGTGATGACCGGACCGACACCAGGCCGCAGCGGGTCTGGGTACCCTGCCGCCGATGCTCATCGCCGACCTGACCCACTTCCAGGACCTCCCCTTCGACGCCCCGGGACCGGCCCGCAACCTTGCGGCGCACCTGGAACGCGTTGTGCGGGCGGCCACCGCCGGGGACGCCGGTGACCCCTGGACCGCTGCCCTGCCGTGCGGGCGCCGCCCCGGGCGACGCCCGTGCCCGGGACGGATCGTCGTGCAGCGGAGGGAACCACCCGCAGCGATCGGGTGGCGGTGCGACGCCTGCGGGGATGAGGGGGCAATCAGCGGCTGGGAGGACACCCCCTACGACCTGCGTCGCCGTCACCTCGCCGTGGCCGGCCCCGTCCACGAGGTCGTCATCGGTGACCAGGTCGCCGCCGCACTGCGCGAGTTGATGCTCCTGGATCCTGACAACGAACGGTTGGTGTTCTCCCTGCGCGCCCACCCCGACGGGGCCGCCCTGGCCGTCACCGTGCGGGAGTTGGAGGACCTGACCTGCTGCGTGGCGGCCGAGGCCAACCACGACGACAACCGGCGCCGCCAGCACCGCCTGGACGCGGCGTTCACCGTCCTCAACGACGCCCTCACCGCGATGGACAGGTGACCCGATGCCCCTGCCGGACCTGGACGTGGCCCGCGTGCAGCGCTGGTGCGAGGCGCGGATCCCCGACCGCGCCCGCCACCAGGTCCGCCTCGAACTCGAGGTCGCGGCCCGGCACCTGACCATCGTGGAACGCCGCGCGCCGTGGCAGAGCGGCGATGATGGGCCGTGGAGCACCCTGCCGATCGCCCGCCTGCGCTACACCGCCACCACCAGGACCTGGACCTTGTACTGGCGCGACCGCAATCTGCGCTTCCACACCTACGACCCCCTACCGCCCTCGGCGCGGATCGAGGACCTGTTGGCCGAGATCGGCCGCAACCCCGGTGGCATCTTCTGGGGCTGACCCCCGGAGCCGGCGGGCGGGATGCGTCAGGGCCGCACTCGCGTCCAGATCCCGGGGGAGTCGACATGCACGACGGCGGCCTTCGCTACGGGCAGGCTGCACGTCTCACCGACACCCCGCTCTCGGATCGTCCTGGGTGGCGTCCGGTTTGGGGGAGAGAGGCCAGGATGACCCCACCGGCCGGTACGGTGCCCACCACGACACCAGGAACGCGACGATGTCGGGGTCGAGCGAGGGGACAGGCGTATGGCGGACCGGTTGGTCGTGGACGTCGATGCCCTGGGGGAGTTGGCCGAGCGCCTGGAGAGCATCCGCACCCGCCTCAGCGACGGTCCCCGCACCGTTCGCCTGGTGCGCGAGGAGGTTGGCTCGTCGCAGGTTTGCGAGGCGTTGGAGGCCTTCGAGGAGCACTGGGACGACGGCCGAGACAAGATCGACGCCAATGCGAAGAATCTGGCCGGGATGCTGCGGGAATCGGCGAAGGCGTACCGGGAGACCGACGAGCAGC
>JAAYAH010000163.1 GCA_012719445.1 Actinomycetales bacterium
GCAGCACCTCGTCCGGATGCGCGACGAGGTTGTGGTACCAGTCCGGGTGCTCGGGAGCGCCGCCCTTCGACGCCACGAACGCGTACTCGCCGTCGTGCTCGACCCGCATCAGAGCGATCTTGCGCACCTTGCCGGTCCGCCGGCCGCGCATCGTGACCACGACGACGGGGAGACCCGTGTCCCGCAGCGTGTTGCCGCGCCGACCGCCGGACGCCTCGTACTCCGCCACCTGATCGTTGACCCACCGGGCGGCGCTGGGCTGGTACTCGCCCGCGAGCAGCCGCTCCGACCCCGAAGACCGTTCCGTCGACACGGCAGGACACTATCGGGCCGCACCCGGCATGCCAGCCGATCACTCGCCTCGCCCTCGGGGCGTCGCCCGGCACCCCGCACGCGGCACCGGGCGACGCCTCGGGGGGGGAGGAGGCGTCGCCCGGTGATGTACGGCGGGTGGAACATAGAGCGCCCAGGTCACTGGGAGGGGACTGACTGACCGCTCTGCCCCGAGGATGGCACACCTATACCCCCACCAACCGGGACTGAAGGCCCATTTACCACCCCGGGTCTCCATCCGGCCACGGCCACCGAGGGTCGGGACGTCGAAGCGTTTCGGGGCAACCGATCGGGTGAGGGCCCTGCACAGGGTGAGGACCTCTCCGGCGGATACCACGAGATCGGGCCCGCTTCGGTCACCGGGAGGGTGGACCGTTCGCCGGCAGGTGCAGATGACCTTCGATCCTGTCGAAACCGGAAAGGTCCGGATGCGACCGGGACCGGAGCCCACCCGCGACCTGCGGGTGTCCGCTGCGTTCTCCCGGAGAAGGGAACGCCTCGGTGGGCAGGCGCACGGATCGGCCACGGGGTCTCCTCCGCGCGCTCCTGCTCACCATGCTGATCGTGTTCGTGCTGGGAGTCGCCGTCCGGTGGTGGGGGACACAGCGGGGTATGTGGATCGGCGCCGCGGCTGCCGGCGCCGTCTACGGGGCCGGGGCGGTCCTGCTCCTGTGTGCTCGGGAGAGCGACCCCCGCCGTCGGTGGGCGTGGCGCGTCCTCGGGCTCGGCGTCCTCGCGTTCGGCAGCGGTGACCTGCTCACCCTGTGCGGCCTCGACCGGCCGCTCACGTCGTGGTCACCCTCGCCCGCCTTCGTCTGCTACCTGCTCTGGTACCCCCTCGCCTACGCGGCGGTCGTGCTCGCACTGGGCTCCCGGACCGAGAGGTTCCGGGTGGGCATCGGCCTGGACGGCGCGGTCGCCGTCCTCGGCGTCTCCGCCATGGCGACGGCCGTGGTGGGGCAGCGGTTCGCCGACCGGTCGGGCGAACCGACGCTGTGGACCACCGCCGGCGCGATCTACCCCGCGGTCGACGTCATGCTGGTCGTGATCGTCCTTGCCGGTGGTGGGCTGCGGCTCCCGCCGGGCGACGGCGGCGGAGCTGGTCCCGGTTGGCAGGTGGACCGGAGCCTGCGCCGGCTCGTCGTCGGCCTGACCCTGTTCGCGGCAGCCGACACGATCTACCTGCCCCGGACGATGGACGGCTCGTACGTCGAGGGCGGGTGGCTGGACGTTGGGTGGCTGCTGGGGGTCCTCGCCCTCAGCCTGGCCGGCGGCAACGGTCACGACTCCCCCGGTCCTCGGTCCGCCGCCTGGGCGCGGCCCCTCACCCGGCTGCTGGCGCGCCGGGCCGGCCGGGACCCTGAGGGGGAACAGTCGGCACGCGGAGGCACGAGCCCGGTGGCGGACTCCCCCCGGCCGACCTCGACGGGATCACCTCGGCGGCCGAACTCCGTCCGGCACCGGATGAAGGTGCTGTCCGCGCTGTCCGCCCTCATCGCGCTGGGGATCATCATCTGGGGGCAGGTCGGCACCGTTCCCGTCCTCTCCCTCGCGCTGGCCGACACCGCGGCCCTTGTCGCCTTCGTCCGGCTGGCCCTCTCCTTCCGCGAGGCCAGGGCAGGCCAGGCACGGCGGCTCGCCGTCCTGCACCGTCAGGCCAGGACCGACGAGCTCACCGGGCTGCCCAACCGGCTGGCCCTGCAGGAGCACTGCCACCGGATGCTCGACGGCGTGCCGCCCGGTGGCGAGCTGTCCCTGCTGCTGCTCGACCTGGACGGTTTCCGGGAGATCAACGACGCCCTCGGACACGCGTGCGGGGACGCCCTGCTGGTCCAGATCTCCCGGAGGCTGCGCACCACCGTCGATCTGCGTCATCTCGTGGCCAGGATCGGCGGCGACGAGTTCGCCGTCCTGCTGGAGGCGACCGGGAGGGCCGATGCCATCGGTCACGCCCGGATCCTCCGCTCCACGCTCGCGACCCCGCTGCTCATCGACGACCTGCGGGTCCACCTCAACGGGAGCATCGGGATCGCCACGGCCCCCCACCCGGCCACGAACCCGGCCGAACTGTTGCGCTTCGCCGACATGGCAGCCCACACGGCCAAGCAGACCCGCACCCCGGTGGTCGTCTTCGACGCCGACTCCGTCGACGCGACCCCCGAACGGCTGCGCACCCTCGAGGAGCTGCGCGGTGCCCTTTCGGGCGCCGATCCCACCCGGAACGGGTACTTCGTCATCCATCTGCAGCCGCAGCTGCGGCTGACCGGCCCGCTCGGGGTCGGGGAGATCGCCGGATTCGAGGCCCTGGTCCGCTGGAACCACCCGGTCCGCGGCCTGCTCATGCCAGGGCAGTTCCTGCCGCTCGTCGAGGCGGCCGGGCTGCTCGCCCAGCTCGCCGAGGCCGTGCTCGACCTGGCCCTGGCCGCCTGCGCGCGGTGGTGGACCGCCGGACGGCACGTGCCGGTGTCGGTGAACCTCTCCGCGGGTGAGATCCACGACCACTCGCTGCCCGAGCGGGTGGCCGTCCGGCTGTCCCGGCACCAGCTGCCGGGACAGGCCCTGGTCCTCGAGCTCACCGAGCAGGCCCTGGTCACCGACCAGGTCCAGTCCCGCACCATCCTCCAGTCGATCCGGGACCTGGGCATCGCGGTGTCCATCGACGACTACGGGACCGGCTACTCCTCCCTGGCCTACCTGCGCAACCTGCCCGTCGACGAACTGAAGCTCGACCGCACCTTCACCACCGATCTCGCCACCGATCCCACCGCCAGCGCGATCATCCGCACCACCGTCGACCTCGCCCACTCCCTCGGGCTGCGGCTCGTCGCGGAGGGCATCGAGGACGACAGGGCCGTCACCCTTCTCGTCGACCACGGCTGCGACCTCGGACAGGGCTACCACCTCGCCTACCCGATGCCCGTCCCCCAGGCGCTGACCTGGCTGGAGAGGCACACCGGGGCAGCGCTGACACGCTCCCTCGAACACGCCTGAGCGCCGTCCCGCCGCCAGGCCATACGGCGGGACGGCGGGACGGCGCCAGGAGCGTCACCCGAGGTTCAGCACCACGGACTTGGTCTGCAGGTACTCGGCGAGTCCCTCGGGCCCGTTCGTCCGACCGAACCCGGACGCCCTCGTCCCTCCGAGCGGTACCGCCGGGTCGAGCAGCGCCCACCCGTTGATCCAGACGATCCCGGCCCGCAGCCCGGCGGCGATCCGGTGGGCACGGGCCACGTCGCGGGTCTGCAACCCCGCCGCCAGGCCGTACGGCGTGCCGTTGGCCAGCGCGACCGCCTCCTCCTCGGAGTCGAACGGCTGCACCGTGAGCACCGGACCGAAGATCTCCTCCTGGACCCACGGCGAGTCCTGCCCGGCCCCGGTGATCACCGTTGGGGGCACGAAGAACCCTCGGCCGCCCGGCTCCGGTCCGGACACCACCTCCACCGGCGCCTGCCTGGCCCGCTGCAGGTAGGAGCGGACCTTCGCGAGGTGCCGTGGGCCGGCCATCGGGCCGATGACCGTCTCCTCGTCGAACGGGTCGCCGACCCGGAGCTCGGCGACCGCCCGGTGCATGGCAGCCACCACGGTGTCGTACACGGGTCGCTCGACCAGCAGCCGAGAGCCGGACATGCAGAACTGGCCGGTGTTGAAGACGAAGCCCGCGATCGCGGTCCCGATCGCTGCCTCCAGGTCGGCGTCAGCGAAGATGATGTTGGCGCCCTTGCCGCCGAGTTCGACGGTCACGTGTTTGATCATCTCCCCGGCCGCGGCGGCGACGCTCCGGCCGACGGCCGTCGAGCCGGCGAAGGCGATCTTGTCGACGTGCCCGCTCCAGACCAGGTCGGCGCCCGTCTCGCCGTCACCGGTGACCACGTTGAGCACGCCGTCCGGCAGGCCGGCCTCCTGGAACAGGCGTGCCATCCGGAGCGAGGTGAGCGGCGTCTCCTCGGCGGGCTTGTGCACCACGGTGTTGCCCGCCACCAGGGCCGGTGCCAGCTTGCTCACGCCGAGGACCAGAGGAAAGTTCATCGGGGTGATCGCGGCCACGACGCCGATGGGCTCGCGGCGGGTGTAGGCGAGGGTGGGGATCGCCGTGCTGCGGGCGGCCCCGTCGATCGTCGCCGCGAGCGCGGCGTAGTACCCGACGACGTCGATCGCCGTCGGCACGTCCACGGCGCGGGATGCGGCCAGGGGTTTGCCGACGTCGAGCGACTCCAGGCGGGCCAGTTCCTCGGCGTGCTCGCGCATCAGTTCGGCGGCCCGCGTCAGCACCTCGGCGCGCCTGCGCGGAGGCAGCCCCGACCATCGGCCGTCGTCGAACGCGGTCCGGGCCGCCAGGGTCGCTCTGGCGACGTCCTCGGCGTCGGCCTCGGCGACCGAGGTGATCGGCTCGCCGGAGGTGGGATCGACGATCTCCCGGAGGCCTCCCCTGACCGCGGGGCTCCAGCGTCCGTCGATGAACAGTCGGCCGGTGGCGGCGGCCCGTCCCGTCCCCCGTTCCGGGTTCGGCCCCGTCTCCCGTCTCGTCTCTTGTCCCGTCCCCCGTCCCGGGTTCAGCCCCGTCTCCGGTCCCGTCTCCAGTCC
>JAAYAH010000164.1 GCA_012719445.1 Actinomycetales bacterium
ACCGGGGCCTCCCCACGCATGTCGGCAAGGCCGGGCAGCAGCCACTGCCCAGCAACCCACGAAGTTGCGTGAGCGAGGCCCCGGCCCGCAACCACCCCACCTCAGGCGGTCACCACATACGGTCTGATATGCCGGACCGGGAGGCGGAGGCCCGGACGACGGCGGGGACGGGTTCCTCGTGACCCTTCCCGTCAGGGTGGTCACCCCCGGTAAGGTGCGAGGGTCTCACCGGTACGTCGGAGGGACCGGTGACCGAACGGCCGGTCCTGCCGTGCCGTCCGGACCGCCCGAGGGCGGCTGATCTGCGGGGGCAAGCCATGACGACCGTCAGCCAGGGCACGCGGGCGCCTCGGTGTGCCCGCCCGCGGCACGGGCGGGACCCCCGCCCGGCGGCCTTGCCCCCACGGTTGCCCGAAGGGTTCTACCGGCAGCACCGGGAGGCCCCTAACCTCACCAGGACCCGTGGTCCGGAGGTGTGCACATGAGGAGGGTGCTCATGGGGGACTTCGGTGCGCTCGTGCGCGCCGGGTTCGACGACATCCTCAGCGGGCACGACGTGGAGATCTTCACCGCCCCTGACGACGAGCTCCTCGACGAGCTCGCGGAGTCGTCCGCCGATGTCGTGGTGATCGACCTCGACCGTCCTGGGGCGGTCGAACTCGCCGAACGCATCGCGGCCGACCACCCGACCCTCAAGGTCGTGGCCTGCTCGTCGGTGCGACCCACCATGCGGGTCTTCCCGGCGTTCCACGGCGAGCCCTACGTCAGCGAGCTCCGCCCGGAGCTCTTCACCGACATCGTCCGGGAGTGAACCTCGCTTCTCCCGGACGAGATCGATCCGGCACGAGACAGGAGTGGTGATGGCAGCGAGCTACGGGGCCCCCGGGGTCTACATCGAGGAGGTGGCCAGCGGTTCGATGCCCATCGAGGGCGTCGGGACGGCGATCCCCGCCTTCGTCGGCTTCACCAGGACGTACGACGCCGGTGCGGGCGACTCCCGCGACCCCGAAGGTGTCATGCCCCAGCTCGTGACCAGCTGGGAGCAGTACGAGCGCATCTACGGCGGCTTCGTCGAGGGCGCCATGCTGCCGCACGCGGTGTACGGGTTCTTCGGCAACGGCGGCAGCGCCTGCTACATCGTCCGGATCCCCGGCGGCGCCGCGGGCCAGCCGGCGAAGGCCGCGCTGCCCTCGGCGAACCGTCCCGAGGTCGAGTCGCTGCGGGTCGAGGCCATCGAGGCCGGCCACGGGGTCGAGGTCGTCGTCGAGCGGCCCGGCCCGGCCGAGGAGGGCCAGGAGCCGCCGCAGGAGTTCACCCTCAGGGTCGTCGTCGACGGCCAGCAGCGCGAGGAGTACCCCGGGCTGACCGTCGGGCGCGGCGCCCGCGGCGCGGAGCGCGTGGTCAACGACCAGTCCACCCGGGTGCGGGTGTCCATGCCCGTCCAGCCCGGCGTCCCCATGGCCGACCGGCTGCCCGCCGCCGGGGTCTACCGGCTCGAGCCGGAGGGCGGGGTGTCCATCTCCGCCGGGCCGACCGAGTTCGAGGGCTCGGTGACCGAACGCACCGGCTACCAGGGTCTCGCGATCGCGGACGAGGTGAGCATGGTCGCGGTCCCCGACCTGGTCACCATCGCCACCCGGCCGGACGGCTCCTTCGACGCGCGCACCTACCTCACCGTCCAGGGCAAGCTCGTCGACTGGTGCGAGCAGTCCAGGACCAGGATGGCGATCCTCGACGCGCCTCCCGGCCTCAACGCGGCCCAGGCGCTGGAGTGGCGCTCGGCGCTGGCCCGCGACTCGGCGTTCGGCGCGGCCTACTACCCGCACCTCGTCGTCAGCAACCCGCTCGCCGGGGTGTCCTCGACGAACGGCGACCGCTACCTCACCGTGCCCCCGTGCGGCCACATCGCCGGGGTGTGGGCGAGGACCGACGGCACCCGTGGGGTGTGGAAGGCCCCCGCCAACGAGGTCGTCCGCGGGATCGTGCGACTGGAGACCGACATCACCAGCGGCGAGCAGGACCTGCTCAACCCGCAGGGCGTCAACTGCATCCGGTCCTTCGGCTCCGGCGGCATCCGGATCTGGGGTGCCCGCACCCTGTCCATGAGCGACCCGAGCTGGCGCTACGTCCCGGTGCGCAGGCTCTTCATCTTCATCGAGGAGTCCATCAAGCGCGGCACCCAGTGGGCGGTGTTCGAGCCGAACGACCGCAACCTGTGGGAGCGGGTGAAGCGCACCATCAACGCCTTCCTGCGCACCCTCTGGCGCGAGGGCGCCCTCGTCGGGTCGACCCCCGACCAGGCCTTCTACGTCAAGTGCGACGAGTCCAACAACCCTCCGGAGAGCGTGGACGCCGGCCGCCTCGTCGTCGAGGTCGGCATCTGTCCCGTGAAGCCGGCCGAGTTCGTCATCTTCCGGATCAGCCAGTGGCAGGGCGGCGCGGCCACCGTCGAGTGACGGCACCGGACCGGACCAGGTCCACTCCCACGTCCACGCACCACCATGAATGACAGGAGCGAGCAGTGCCCGACCTCTTGACGACCTTTGCCTTCACCCTCGAGATCGACAGCGTGGAGATGGCGACGTTCAAGAAGTGCTCCGGCATCGAGTCGGAGACCGAGATCGTCGAGTTCAAGGAGGCGACCAAGGAGGGGCGGATGATCATCCGTAAGGCTCCCGGCGCCATGAAGTGGTCCGACATCACCCTCGAGCGGCGCATCGACAACTCGGCGTCCCTGTGGCAGTGGCGCAAGCAGGTCGTCGACGGCGACATCGACGGAGCCCGCCGCAACGGGTCCATCGTGGTCAAGGACTCGACGAACGCCGAGGTGGCCCGGTGGAACTTCGAGGCCGGCTGGCCGTCGAAGTACTCCGGTGCCGACTTCGACGCCGGGGCGAACGACATCGCCGTGGAGAAGATGGTCATCACGCACGAGGGGCTGACGAGGGCGTGAGTCTGCGCACCGAGTTCAGCTTCACGTTGCCGAAGGGATACGTGGACGAGCATGGCACCCTGCACCGGCAGGGTGTCATGCGCCTCGCCACGGCCCGGGACGAACTGGAGCCGCAGCGCGACCCCCGGGTCAGGGACAACGAGTCCTACGCGACGGTCATCGTGCTGGCGCGGGTGCTCACCCAGCTGGGATCGATCACCCACGTCACCACCAAGATCGTCGAGCAGCTCTTCGTCAGTGACTTCACCTACCTGCAGGACCTCTACCGGGTCATCAACTTCCAGGACCCGTCGGTCCTCGACACGATGGAGCCGGGGGACCCTTTCCCCCCGGCCTCCGCGGGCGCGGACTAGGCCGCTACGCCCGCGACGAGCTGTGGCAGGAGATCACGTACCTCGCCTACCACGTGCACTGGGACCTGGACCGCCTGCTCGACCTCGAGCACGGCGACCGGATCAGGCTTCTCGAGGAGGTCGCGACGTTGAACGACCGGGCATGGGAGGGGTTGCACGGTGCCTAGCCCCCGCAGCGACGATCCCCCGCTCACCGGGCGCTTCACGCTGACCGTCGACGGCCTCGTGATCGGCAACTTCACCGAGATCAGCGGGCTCGGCGTCCAGATCGAGGTCGAGGAGCTCGTCGAGGGTGGCGAGAACCAGTTCACGCACAAGCTGCCCCGGCACATGAAGTGGCAGAACATCGTGTTCAAGAGCGGGGTGACCAACTCCGACGAGCTGTTCCGCTGGCTCGCCGACTGCTCCGGACACGGGTTCGAGGCCAAGGGCAACCAGCTCAAGCCCCGGACGGCGACCATCTCCGTGCTCAGCGCCGCTGGCGAGCCGGTGCGTTCCTGGTCCCTCGAGGGCGCGTTCCCGGTGAAGTGGACCGGGCCGCGCCTCGCGGCCTCCTCGCGCGACCTGGCCGTCGAGGAGCTGGAGGTCTGCCACCATGGCTTCGTCGCCTCCTGAGCCACCCCGGCTGCCCGGGGAGCCCCGGGCGGGTGAGGTCGTGGCGAACCCCGCCGGGCGGCGGGGACCGCTGCGGGTGCTCGCCCGGCTGCTGCGTCGGCAGCACCACCCCCACACCCCCGGTCGGCTGCTCGTCGGCCGACTCGGGACGCAGGGTCCCGCCCTCGGTGGCCGGGTGCCGGGCGGGGTCGGGCCGGGCGTCGGTCTCGGCACCACCACGCTGGCCGTGCGTCCGCCGTGGCGGATGCTCACCGCGACCCGGCTCGCCCGGATGTGGCACGACGCCCGCCACGGCACGACCCCGGTCGAGGGGCTGCGCCCGCCGGGTCATCGCCCGGCCGACATCCCGGTCGGTCCCCGCCCCGGGGCCCGGACCCGGACCGGCACCCGGGGCGGCGGGCCGACTCCTCCCGCGTCCGGGCCCCTGACGCCCCTCGGAGCGGCTCCCGCGGCGAGCGGCCCGGTCGCGGAACCGGGGTGGGGGGTCGGCGGCCCGGACGCGGGGTGGCGACGTCACCTGCGCACCCTCCCCGGCCCCGGCCCGACCGTGCACGGACCGGTCACGGTGACCGACCTGGCCGCCGGTCCGGCACCGGGCACCCTGGTGCACGCGATCCGCGGCGGAGCGGCCGTCCCGGGTACTGCGCACCCCAGCGACCCGGGCGGCACCACGGCACCACGACGTGCCGAGGACCCGGCCCCGGGAACCCTCCTGACGCGTGCCCCGTCGGTCGGCGGCCGCCGACCGGGTCGGCCCGGCACCTCGGGTACCCCCGGCACCTCGAGTACCCCAGGCACGACGGGACCGACGGGACCGACGGGACCGGGATCCCGACCGGGACCGGGCACGGCGGCCGGACCGAGGGAACGCTCCGGGCGGGCGGCCGGTACCGGCTCCCCCACGCCTGCCGACACGCCGGGAGGCCGGCGCGCCCCGCTAGGCGCCGCGACGGCGACGGGTCCCGAGGTCGGCTCGCCGCTGCCGCTGTCCGACCTCAGGGTCGCCGGCGGGGCCGCCGTCCCCGCCCCGTCGGGGGGGTTCGCGGTGGACCCCGTCGAGGTGTCCCCGGCACCCGTGTCCCCGGCGCTCCGCGAGCGCCCCGCCGTCCCCGGCGGAGACGTCGACCACCTGCCGTCGCGGGCACCGGGAGCGCTGCGTCCCGGGCGCGCCGCCGGGTCGCCGGAGTCGCGGCGTCCCGGCCGGGTGCTCGGCTCCCCGGCGTCCCACCCGCCGGGGCAGCGCTGGGCCGAGGCCGTCCGCGAGCGCCCGCTGGAGCACCCCCGCCCGTTCCCCGACGCCCTGCTGCCCTGGGCGCGGGCCGTCTCCGGCCGGTCGACACCCCGGTACACGACCGGTCCGGCCACCCGCGCGGCCCTCGACGCCGCCGGGGCCGTCGGCGCCAGCTCGGGTGACGTCGTCCACCTGGCCTCGGCCCCCACCGGCTCGCCCCGGCCCGCGGCGACCCACGTCATCGCGCACGAACTGGCCCACCTGCGCCAGCCCCTCGCCCGCCCGCGGTTCCTGCTCGGGATCGACCGGGGCGACCTGGACGCCGACGAGCGCAGGGCTCGCGAGTTCGCCTCCGGGGTCCCCGGCATCGGCGGGTCGGTGTCCCTGCCCGGCCCGGTCAGCAGCGCGGGGCTGGTCGAGGACCTGCCCGTCGCCGGGACCCCGAACCCCACCGGCCTGGCCCGTGCCGCGATGGAGCGCTACGGCGGCCTCGCCGCGACGGGGGCAGCCGGGGCGGTCACCGCCGCGGCCGGCGTGCCCGGTCACCTCGACGTCCCCGGCGGGCTCACCCCCGCCGGGCTCGCCTCCGGCGGGTTCGACCTCACCGGGGGCGCGACCGCGCTGTCCCGGGCCGGCGGTCTGGCGGCGGGTGGGTCCGGGTCGCCTGCCGACGCGGCCGACGCCGGGCCCGGCACCGGACCGGCACCCGGGAGCGCGGCGGGACCGGCCGCTGCCCCGGGTGGCGCTGCCGCCGGCACCAACCCGCTGGCCGGTCAGGCTCCGGAGCGCCTCTCCGAGTCGGTCGTCGACCGGGTGGTCGACGCCATCGAGCAGCGGGTGCTCGCCGAGATCGAGCGCAGGGGCGGGCGCTACCGGGAGGTGTTCTGAGATGACGGATCCCGTACCGGCGTACCAGCAGGGTGGAGGTGGGTGAGGTGTTCGGCGGAGAGCAGAAGAAGGCGTACTTCCTCACCGAGAAGGGCGTCCGGATCGACTTCCAGTTCAACCCGGCGGAGCTGACCATCACCAAGAGCTCCTCGTGGAAGGGCGGCGAGGCCAAGGGCGGCAACGCGCCGGCGCTCCGGTTCCAGGGCGGGCAGTCGGGCACCCTCGCCCTCAGCCTCACCCTGGACTCGACCGCGACCGGGCGGCCGGTGACCGACCAGACGGACAAGCTGCTGGACCTGCTCAAGGTCGATCCGTCGCTGTCGGGCTCCGACCCGCAGCGGCAGTCGGCCCGACCGCCCTGGGTGGAGTTCCACTGGGGCCAGCTGCACTCGTTCCGGGCGGTGATGGAGAAGCTGACGGTCAAGTACACGTTCTTCTCCCGCGCCGGCACCCCGCTGCGGGCCAAGGCCGACGTCACCCTCAAGCAGTGGGCCGACGAGGGGCTCCGCCCGCTGCAGAACCCCACGTCCTCGACCCCGTCCCCGCACACGGTGCACCACCTGCGACCGGGCGAGACCCTGGACCGGATCTCCGCCCGCTACTACCGGGACCCGACCCGGTGGCGCACCATCGCCGACGCGAACGGGATCGAGGACCCGCTGCAGGTCCCCGCGGGGACGGCGCTGATCGTCCCGGAGACCCCGGTGCGCCGCCGTGCCTGAGCAGCGTCGTCTCGACAACGCGCAGATCACCGTCGACGCGCGGCCGATGGCGGCGGACCTGTACCCGCGGCTGCGGCTGGTCAGGGTCGAGGAGTCGGTCCAGCTCCCGGACGCGTTCACGATCCGCATCGACGACCCGCACTTCGAGCTCATGGACGCCGGGACGTTCACCCTCGGCACCACGGTCGAGATCGCCTTCCGGGCCGAGAGCGACCCGCTCGTGGTCACCGAGGGCGAGGTGACGGCGATCGGCGTCGAGCCGGGCCTGTCCGGGCGGCACGAGCTCGTCGTCTCGGGGCTGGACCGGGGGCACCGGCTGGCCCGGTCCATCCGCACCCGCAGCTTCCAGCACATGTCCGACGCGGCGATCGTGCGCCAGATCGCCGGCGAGTACGGCCTCGACGTGGAGGCCGCGGCGGGCGGGCCGACGCACGACTACGTGCTGCAGGCCGGCCAGACCGACTACGCCTTCCTCCTCGACCGCGCCGTGCGGCTCGGCTACGACCTCTGGGTCACCGGCTCGACGCTGCACTTCGCGCCCAAGCCCAAGGCCGAGGGCACGCCTCCCGCCCTGCGCTGGGGCGACAACCTGCGCTCCTTCCGGGTGCGGTTCTCCGCGGCGGAGCGCTGCGACGAGGTCGTCGTGCACGGCTGGGACGGTGTCGGCAAGCGCGCCGTCACCGGAAGGGCCACCGAGGGCGACCCCGGGTGTGACGCTCCCGCCGTCGAGCGGATGACCGCGGCGGCGCGCCGGGCGTTCGGCAAGGTGACCAGGGAGACCGGCCGCGGCGGGATCCCCACCCAGGCCGAGGCGGACGCCCTCGCCGCCTCGTTGATGCACCGGGCCAGCGGCGCCGGGGTCGTGCTCCGCGGCGAGGCGTTCGGGGACCCGAGGATCGCCGCCGGGGCGACGGTCCGGATCGAGCGGGTCGGCCAGGAGCTCGCCGGCAGCTACCTGCTGAGCAGCGTCGAGCACTGCTTCGGCAGCGACCAGCCCTACGTCACCCGGTTCGTCAGCGGCGCGCGGGACCCGGCGGCGCTGGTCGACCTCACCTCGGGCTCCGGGGCGGCCGCCCGCGGGACCTCCACCAACCCGGCAGGGCACTCGCTCCTGGTCGGCGAGGTGACGAACAACGACGACCCCGACGGGCTGGGCCGGGTCAAGGTCCGGTTCCCGACCCTGTCCGCCGACGACGAGAGCACCTGGGCGCGGCTGGTCACCCCCGGGGCGGGGAAGTCCCGGGGCATGCAGTGGCTGCCGGAGGTGGGCGACGAGGTCCTGGCCGCCTTCGCCTGGGGGGACGTGCACCGCCCCGTCGTCCTCGGCGGCCTGTGGAACCGCTCCGACCCGCCGCCGGAGTCGGCGCCGGTCAAGGGCGGCCAGACCACAACGCGGCTGCTCGCCAGCAGGAAGGACCACCGGATCGAGCTCGTCGACGACCCGACGAGCAGCGTGGAGATCCGACTCGGGGACGCCGCGTGCCGGCTACACCTGGAGCAGAGCGAGACCTCGCTCGAGGGTGAGCAGAAGGTCGTGGTGAGCGGCCAGGAGATCGAGGTCACCGCAACCTCGAAGCTCGTGCTCACCGCGCCCCAGGTGGAGATCAGTGCCGACTCCGCGCTGACCCTCAGCGGCCAGCCGATCAAGCTGAACTGAGAGGGGTACCGTGCCTCCGGCAGCCCGCCAGAACGACACCGTGACCGCGACGGACATCCACATCATCCTGGTGCCGTCGCCGTCGGGCTCCGTCCCGACGCCGACGCCGATGCCGTTCGCCGGGCTGTTGCAGCAGGGGCTGTCCACCGACGTGATGATCAACGGGCTGCCCGCGGCCACCGTCGACAGCATCGCCGTGAACACCCCGGCGCACGTGCCCACCGGGGGGCCGTTCCAGAAGCCCCCCTCGAACCAGGGAAAGGTCATCATGGGCTCGCTCACGGTCCTGATCAACGGCAAGGGAGCCGCGCGGGTCGGGGACACCGTCATGACCTGCAACGACCCCGCGGACGCGCCCATCGGCAGCATCTCCGCCGGCTCCCCGAACGTGGTCGTCGGATGAGCGGCGGCACGAGCGGAGGGAGGTGCGGATGAGCGGCGAACTCATCGGGTCCGGCTGGTGCTTCCCGGCCGGGGTGACCGGCGGCGGCGGCATCCGCCTGGTGACCGGCCTCGCCGAGATCGACGCCGCCATCCGGCTGATCCTGTCCACCTCGCCGGGCGAGCGGGTGATGCGCCCCGACTTCGGCTGCGCCATGTGGGAGCAGGTCTTCGCCCCCATGGACGCCAACACCCTCGGTCTCATCGAACGCGCGGTGCTGGAGGCCCTGCAGCGGTGGGAGCCCAGGATCGAGGTCGAGCGGGTGCACGCCACGGCGCACCCCGAGGACGGCCTGGTCTCCATCGAGATCTCCTACGTGGCACGGGCGACCAACGACACCCGTAACCTCGTCTACCCGTTCTACGTCATCCCGCGGGAGGACCCGGCGCCGTGAGCCTGCCAGCACCCCACCTCGACGACCGCCGCTTCCAGGACATCGTGGACGAGGCCAAGAAGCTCATCCCCCGGTACTGCCCCCAGTGGACCGACCACAACGTGTCCGACCCGGGGGTCGCGCTCATCGAGCTCTTCGCCTGGATGACCGAGATGATCCTGTACCGGGTCAACCAGGTCCCGGACCGGCTGTACGTGAAGTTCCTCGAGCTCGTCGGCATCGAGCTGTTCTCGGCGTCGCCCGCCCGCACCGACGTCGTGTTCGAGCTCGCAGCCCCGCCGACCGAGCCGCTGCGGATCCCGACCGGGACCCAGGTGGCCACCGACTCCGACGACGACCCCGTGGTCTTCATGACCGAGGAGCCGCTGGTCTGCGTCTCTCCGACGATGACGGCCTGCCTCACCAGGACGGCGGACGGCGTGTTCGCCGACCGCTGGGACGACCTGCGGCTGGCCACCAACCGGGTGCCGTGCTTCCCCAGCCTGCGTCCCGGCGACGCCCTGTACCTGGGATTCGCGGAGAGCCTGGCCGGCAACATGGTCCGGCTGGACGTCGCCACCTCGGCCGAGGGCGCCGGCATCATCCCCGAGCGGCCGCCGCGCCAGTGGCAGGCCTGGGACGGGCACGACTGGACGCCGGCCCGGATCCTCGGCGACACCAGCGGCGGTTTCAACACCCCCGGCGAGGTCACCCTGCTGCTGCCGCCCCGGCACGAGCCGCTGCCGGTCAGCTCCACCAGGGCGCACTGGCTGCGCTGCCGGCTGATGCCGACGACGCAGGGGCAGCCCGGCTACGACGTGTCCCCGCTGCTGGACACGGTCGTGGTCACCGGGCTCGGCGGCGCGGTCTCCGCCCACCACGCCGAGCCGGCTCCGACCGAGTACCTCGGCCGGAGCACCGGGGAGCCGGCGCAGGTCTTCCAGGTGAAGCGGGCACCGGTGCTGGCCCGCCGCCCGGACGAGCACGTCCGGGTCGTGCTGCCTGGCGGGATCGCCTCCGGGCGGGGCGCCGAGGAGACCCAGGACTGGTCCGAGGTCGCCGACTTCGCCGAGACCGACGAGACCGACCGGGTCTACACCTGGTCCGGCGCCACCGGGGAGATCCGCTTCGGACCCGCGGTGCGGCAGGCGGACGGCACCGTGAACCGTTACGGCGCCGTCCCGCCCGTCGACGCGCAGATCATGGTCACCGGGTACCGGTTCGGCGGCGGGCGGCGCGGCAACGTCGGTGCCGGGACCATCACCTCGCTGCGCACCTCGATCCCCTCCGTGGCCAGGGTGCACAACCTCGACCCGGCCACCGGTGGGGTCGACCCGGAGACGGTCGACAACGCCCGGTTGCGCGGTCCGCTGGAGCTGCGCGGCGGCCAGCGGGCCGTGACCGCGGCGGACTTCGAACGGCTGACGCTGGCAGCGGCCCCCGGGGTGGCCCGGGCCAGGTGCCTCGCCCCGCAACGCCCCGAGGACCCGGTACGGCTGCTCGTCGTGCCCCGGGTCGACGTCCCGCCGGAGACCCTCGGCCTGGACGACCTGGGCCTGTCGGCGGAGCTGGAGCGGACCATCGCGGACTACCTGGAGGCCCGGCGGCTGCTCACCGTCCGGATGGTCGTCGACCGGCCGACCTACCTGGGCATCAGCATCGCCGCCCGGGTCCGCGCGGCCCCGGGGATGCGCACCGAGACCGTGCGGGCCAGTGCGGAGGCCGCCCTCTACCGCTACGTGAACCCGGTGATCGGCGGTCCGGACGGCCACGGCTGGCCGTTCGGCAGGGACCTGAACATCGGTGAGGCGTTCGCCCTGCTCTCCGGCGTCGTCGGGGTGCTGGCGGTGGAGGAGGTCGTGTTCTTCTCCGGTGACCTGGCGCTGTCCCGGGGCACCCGGAGGACCCGGGACGAGCGCCTCGGCAACGCCGTCCGGCTTCCCGAGGGGTCGCTGTTCGCCTCCTGCGACCACCGGGTGGTGGTGGTCCAGTGACCCGCGGGCGGGAACGGGGACCGCGATGAGCGCGGGGTGGCTGCGCGCCCAGCTCCCCCGGACCATGGCGCAGGATCCCTTCCTCGACGGGTTCGTCGCCATCTTCGAGGAGATCGCGGACACCCTCCGCCTCGACGTCGACGGGGTCGAGCACCAACTCGACACCGCTCTCGCCTCCCCGGCGATGCTGCGCTACCTGGCCGCGTGGCTGGGCCTCGACCTCGACCCGCACGGGGACGTCGAGGCCCAGCGCGAGCTGGTGCACGCCATCGGCGGGATGCTCGGCTGGCGAGGCACCCGGCGCGGGCTGGAGGACCTGTTGCAGGCCCTGACCGGCAGCCGGGTCCGGGTCCGCGACTCCGGCGGGTGCTTCCGGTCCTCGGAGACCCTGCCGCGGTACGACCCCACCGTCGTCATCGAACTGGACCACCTCGGCGAGCTCAACGAGGCTCAGGTGAGGGCGTTCGTCGCGGCCGAGGTGCCGGTGGGTACCGTCGTGCGGATCCAGGTGGGTTCCGGTCGAGGTGGTACGGGAGGCGGCCATGCAACCGGATGACGGCAGCGGGTGGGGCGGCGCGGGGAACCGTCCGTCGCCCGGCGGTCGCCAGCAGCCGGGCGGCAGGTCGCAGCCCGTGAGCGGGCGGCCGGAGCGCGGCCTGGTGTGCCCGGAGTGCCAGACCGTCGCCCCGGCCGGTGCCGGGCGCTGCCCCGGCTGCGACTACCCGCTGGTCCTGGCTCCCGCCGCCGACGAGGGACCGACAGGGCAGCCCGACTGGGGCCGCAAGCCGGACGAGCCGCAGCAGGCCCCGACCACCGCGGCGTGGCAGGCGGACCGCCCGCCCGCCGATGGGCAGGCGCCGGTCCAGCAGTCCACCGAGGAGCTCCCGCCCGTGCCGTGGGGACCGGGCGGACAGGCCCCGCAGAGGACCGCGCGGCCGGTCGCCCCACATCCCCTGGCCGGCGGACCGCAGCCTCCGCCCGGCAGGCCGCCGCAGCCTCCGCCCGGGGTTGGCGACGCGTGGTGGACCCGTTCGGCCACCGCGCCACCGCCCTCCGCGCAGCCGGGCGGCCCCGGTGGGGGGTACGGCGGCGGGCCCGGCGGAGGCACGGCGTGCCCGCAGTGCCGGCACGCCAACGCCCCGGAGCGGGTGCGCTGCGAACGGTGCGGGGCAGTGCTGCGGCCTGCCGGGGCGTGGCAGGAGCCCCCGGCGCCGGAGCCGACGACCTGGGGGCCTCCGCCCTCCCGACGGGACAACCGGGGGACGCTCGTCATCGCGGGGATGGCGTCGGTGCTCCTCGTCGCCGTGGTGACGGCCGGCGTGATGCTCACCCGCGGCTGGAACCTCCCCGGCCACCGCCCGACCTTCGGCGGCTCGTCGACGACCGCGACCGCACCCCAGGAGACCGAGGCCCGGCTGGTCCCCGTCGACCCGGGCCTGATCACCGGAGAGGCCTCCAGCACCTACAAGCCGAAGTCCCGGGCCTACGCGATCGCGAACACCCTCGACGGACGCGAGGACACCGCCTGGAACAGCGACGGGAGGGCCGTCGGCCGCGGGGTCGGCATCCGGCTCACCTACACCTTCACCCAGCCGGTCGACCTGCGCGGGATCTCCATCCGCAACGGCTACGTGAAGTCCAAGCGGCTGGCGACGGTGTACCAGGCCAACGGCCGGGTCAAGGAGTTCCGGGTCACGGCGGGCAGTGTCGCCGAGACCTGGGCGCTGACCGACACCCCCGACCCCCAGGAGTTACGCAAGGACCTCGGCACCACGACGTCCGTCGTGCTGGAGGTGGTCTCCGTCTACCCGGGCGACAAGTACCTCGACCTCGCGGTCACCGACATCACCTTCCTCACCACCGCGCCCTGACCCCTCCCGAGACGGTCGGCTGCTCCGCGCCCGGGTGCCGGTTGACGGCGGGTGTCCCCGAGAGACGTCTGGTCCACCGGGCTGAGGCACGCGTGGGGTCGGGGAGCACCATGGTGCACCCCGACCCCACGCGTGCCCCGGCAGGATCCGTGCCCGCCGGGCGATCAGCCGCTGCCGGCCGGTGGGCGGGTCGTCACCCGAAGTACTTGTCCATCGCCTGGAAGCCGTCGACAGAGGCCATCCAGAGCCCGACACCCTCCAGGGCGTTCTCCGCCTTTGTGGCCGAGGCGGCAACCCCTTCGAATGCGGCGATGTGCGGCTTCACCTGCTTCGCCTGGGCGGCGAGGCCCGCTGAACACTTCCGGGCTGCCGAGGCGGCTCTTCCGCCTCGCACCCCGAGGTCCGCGAAGCCCTGGCTGAGGCGGGCCGAGGCCCCCGACAGGGAGGACGCCCCCTTGGCTGTCCTCGCCATGGCCCTGGCCGTCAGGCCCGCTCCCTTGCCGAGGCCGCCTCCGATCAGGCCGGTGGCGTCCCAGGCCGTCTTCGCGGCCGACTCGCCCTTGGCCACGTCCATGCCGACCTGGACGGCGGAGGCGGCCACGGCCGCCCAGGTGAGCGCCTGGGTGGCGTAGAAGGCGAGGGCGATGAGGTTGAGGCCGGGCACGACGATCATCGCGACGGTCGCCACCGCAGCGGCGATCTGCACTGCCGTGATCACCTCGTCCATATGATCGTTCGTCCACTTCTTGATCGAACCCCATATCCCGCGCTTCTTCTTCGGCTTGGGCGGAGCCTTGCAGATCGGCTTGTCCAGACCGCTCGGCGCGGGAGTGACCTTCGGTGTCCACGGCGAGCCCGGGGCGGCGGCGTGGCTGTTACCCCAGTCGGTGCTCGGGTCCAGCGGGCCGACGAACCCGCCGTACCGCATCTGCGCCTCCCAGGCCCGGTGCGCGTAGTAGTCCCCGTACCCCAGGGCGTCGCCGTAGCCAGGCGCCAGGCCGGTGGGGTCGGACTTCGTGACCGGGGTGTTTGCCGAGTAGGCGTAACCGCCGAGTTGCTGGGGGTCCTCGGGGTCGAGCAGCGGATCACCGGACAGGAAGCGCCCGGTGGCCGGGTCGTACTCGCGGGCTCCGAGGTGGACCAGGTCGGTGACGGGGTCGGCGGAGCCGCCGACGTAGCCCCGGTCCCCCGGCCACTCAGCCGGGGTCGCCGCGCGTTCCTCACCGAAGGGGGTGTAGGAGCGGCGCCGCACCGCCTGCGTCTGGCTGTCGACGGCGACGGTGTCGCTGCCCTGCCGGTCCGGGAGCAGGAAGGTGACGTGACCGTCGCTGGTCCGGGCGGCGATCGTGGTCGCGCCGGCCCGGTAGTACCGGGTGGCGCTGAGCGCTCCGGTCCGGGCGTCCAGCGCGACCTGCCCGTTGCCGAGGTAGAGGGTCGACGTCCGTGGCCCCTTCCGCAGCAGCAGGTCCCCCTTGGCGTCGTAGACGTTGCGGACCTGACCGGCCTCGTCGGTCCCGGTGACGGTGTCGGTGTCGAGCCTGCCCTTGGCGTCCCAGGTGAGCGCCTGGGTGCCATGTGGGGTGGCGATCCGGGTGGTGTTGCCAGCCGCGTCGTAGTCCCGGCTGGTCTCCGTCTCCTGGCCGTCGGGTCCGGTCCTGGTGCCGGTCCCGGTCAGGGCGTGGGGTCGCTCGGCGTCCTTGCCTGCCTCCGGATAGCTGTAGCTGGTGGTGGTGTCCCCGCGCGTCACCGCGCCGGTGGCGTGGTCGGTCTGGGTGAGCCGGTTGCCCACGACGTCGTAGGTCCAGGACTGCCAGTAGACGTCCGGTCCGCCGACGGTGCCGCTGTCCCCGGTCTCCGGGGTCGCGGCGCAGCCGTCGGTGGCCGTCCAGGCGCTGCTCAGCCGGGCAGCGTGGTCGTAGCGGAAGCACTGGGTGTCGGTCGCGGTCGCGTCGCGGGTGGTGGCGATCCGGGTGACCGACCCGTCGTGGTCGTAGGCGTAGCGGGTGTGGTCGACCTCGGTGCTGGTGTCGGATGCCTTGAGCACGGTGTCGGTGAGCCGGCGGGTCTGCTCGTCGTAGCTCAGCCCGTACCAGACGTTCCCGCCACCGACGGTCGGCATGGTGTACACGGCCGGCTCGTCGAAGGGGGTGTAGGCGAGGTTGTCGAGGTAGGTCCAGATGCCCTTGACACTGGTGATCCTGCCGAGAGCGTCGTAGCCGTAGTTGACCTTCTCCTGAGCCAGGCCCGCGGCGGCGCCGGTGGTCTCGGACTCCACCATCCCGGTGGGGGTGTAGGTGTACTCGGTGACGTAGCCGCCGGACGGGGCCAACTTCCCCTCGCCGGTGGGCAGGGTGAGCCGGCTGCCCTTCGCCCTGCCGGCACTGTCGTAGCCGAGGGTGGTCGTGGTGTAGGCGGCCCCGTCGACGTAGGAGCTCGACGAGGTGAGCAGGCCCTTTTTGAGGGTGTCGTAGGTCCAGGACGCGATCCGGTTCTCGGCGCTCTGCTCCCTGTCACCGGTGGTGTCGTACTCGGCCGTCCGGCGCCCGCCGGCGTCGTAGCTGGTGCTCACGGTCCGGCCGCGGGCGTCGGTGGTGGACAGCAGCTGCCCGGCCGCGTCGTAGCGGCTGGTGGTCGTGCCGACGTCCGGATCGACCTTCCTGACCTCACGCCCCAGCAGGTCGTAGGAGAACGACCAGACGTTGCCGGCGGCGTCGGTGATCCCGGCCCGCCTGCCGTCGGGGGTGTAGGCGTAGCCCGTCCGGTCGTAGTCACCCGTTCCGACGAGACCGGTGTTGTCCCGGGAGTGGTGCTGCAGCAACGCCGTGGTCCTGCCGCGGGCGTCGACCAGGGTCGTGGTGGCCGTCCCACCCTCAGGAGGCACGGTGGTGGTGAAGTCGCCGCCGTAGCGGTAGCTGGTCCGCCAGGTCTCCCCGCCGTACCGGTGGGCGATCTCGGCGGTCCTGCGACCCGCCGCGTCGTAGAGGATCCCGGTCTGGGACGGGACCTCCCCGTCCACCGCCTCGGCGATCGTCGTCGCCGGGGCACCGGTGGTGTAGTAGGCGTCGGAGGTCTTGACCACCCAGCCGTGGGAGTCGTAGACGGTGTCGGTGACGGTGCGCCCGCCGTCGACGGTCTCGGTCTGGTCCTGCCGTTTGCGGAGCAGGGCGTCGTAGAGCGTGACCGCCTTCCGGTAACCACCGCCGTCGGTGAGGGCCTTCGTCGTCACCGTGGTCGGCGCGGACGCCGAGATCGCGTACTCGTAGACGATGCCCGCCGGGGTCACCCCCTGGGTCTGGCCGGGCTTCCACACCCCGACCACCCGGCCCAGCCCGTCGTACGACCACGAGGTGACCAGCCCCGCCGGCGTGGTCGCCCTCGTCATCAGCCCGCGCCGGGGGTCGAAGACCGAGGTGGTGGTGTGCTTCAGCGGGTCCGTGACGGTCATTGACGTCGGTGCCGCCCCGGTCGCCGGGGTGTAGGCGGTGGTGGTCACCCGGCCTAGGGCGTCCGCGGTGACCAGCGCCCGGCCGTGGACGTCACGGCTCGACGTGGTGGACGTCGTCACGTAGTGGGGGGCGTCCCCGTCGTAGGAGTCGGCCTGCCGGGTCGCGGTGACGTCACCCGGACCGGGAACCGACCCCACACTGCCGGACCCGTCGTAGAGGGTCACCGTGTCGCCCGGGTTCCGCAGTTCGTGGGCACACGTCTGTGATTGGTTCCGTATCGTTGCTGGTCACGGGCTCGCGGGTGTCTGCAGGAGCCCGTTCGGGGCCCGAAGTGTGGTAACACGCGTCGGGTGGTCTC
>JAAYAH010000165.1 GCA_012719445.1 Actinomycetales bacterium
TCACCCCCGGCGTCGTCGTCGCCAGCGTCCCCTGGCGGCTGAGCTCCTCCGAGCGGCTCGGGGACCGGGAGGAGGCCCCGCCTCCCGCCCTGCTGCGGCGGATCCGGGGCGCCGGGGCGGAGGACACGGCCGACCACGACGACGACGGTCGGGACCCGGCGTGAGCCCGGGGTCCCGCCCGGGTGCCCGCCACGGCACCCCGGCGGCGGAGGTCGCGGAGGGCTCGGCGGTCGGGGACGCCGCGGAGGGCTCGGCGGTGGCGGAGGTCGCGGAGGGCTCTGTGGTGCCCGCCGTCGGCGACGAGCTCCGGCTCGAGATCGGGCCGGTCGCGCACGGGGGGCACTGCGTCGCCCGGCACCAGGGACGGGTGGTGTTCGTCCGGCACGCCCTCCCCGGCGAGACGGTCACCGCCCGGCTGACCGCGGCGTCCCCGGAGGACCGGTTCTGGCGGGCCGACGCGGTGGAGGTGCTCGTCACGTCGGCGGACCGGGTGAGCCCGCCGTGCCCGCTGGCCGTGCCGGGGGGCTGCGGCGGCTGTGACTGGCAGCACGCCTCGCTCCCGGCCCAGCGACGGCTGAAGGCCGACGTCGTCCGCGAGCAGGTGCGTCGGCTGGCCGGAACGGACCTGGCCGACCTCGTCGTCGAGCCCGTGCCTGGCGACGCCGGGGGGCTCGGCTGGCGGACCCGGCTCCGGTTCACCGTCGACGCCGAGGGACGGCCGGGGCTCCGCGCGCACCGGTCCCACCGGGTGGTGCCGGTCGAGGACTGCCTGCTCGCCCACCCCCGGGTGGCCGAACTGGGGGTCGGCCGACGGCTGTGGCCGGGGGTCGCCTCCGTCGAGGTCGTCGCGCCACCGGCCGGGACCGACCGGCTCGTCGTCGTGGAGCCGGTCACCGCGGGGCACCTCGACGTCCCGCCGCTCGGCGCCGAGACGGCTCTCGCCAGGACGGCTCCCGCCGGCCCGGCATCGGCTGCCGGGCGGTCCCGGGGCGAGGCCCGGTCCACCAGGGCCCGGCGGGGAGCCGGCGGGATCGAGCGGCTCAGGGGCCGCACCTGGGTGGAGGAGTCGGTCGCCGTCGGGCCGATGACCCGGCGGTTCCGGATCACCGGGACGGGGTTCTGGCAGGTGCACCCGGGAGCCGCCCGGACACTCCTGGACGCGGTGCTCGACGCGGCGCAGCCGGGGCCGGGGGAGCGAGCCCTCGATCTCTACAGCGGGGTCGGCCTGTTCGCCGCGGGCCTCGCCGAGCGGGTCGGCCCCGGCGGGACGGTGCTCGCCGTCGAGTCCGGGGCGCGGGCCGTCGCGGACGCCAGGAGGGCGCTGCACGACCTGCCGACGGTCCGGCTCGAGCAGGGCCGGGTCGAGGAGGTGCTGCCCCGGCTGACCGGCCGGGGCAGGGCGGTCGAGACCGTGGACGTCGCCGTGCTGGACCCGCCGCGGTCCGGGGCGGGTCCGCGGGTGGTCGAGCAGGTCCTCGCCCTGGCGCCGCGGGTGGTCGTCTACGTGGCCTGCGATCCGGCGGCACTGGCCCGTGACATCGCCGTCGCCGCGGGACGGGGATACTCTCTGGCCGGGCTGCGGGCCTTCGACCTCTTCCCGATGACCCACCACGTGGAGTGCGTCGCGACCCTGCGGCCGAGCTGACCGCCGCTGCGGGCGGGGTCGCCGCGCGGGATACCTGCGGGTACGACGCGTCGGACCGGGTCGGGGCACCGGAGTTCGGCGAGCCGGGTGCGGGGGTGTGTTCCATGCTGGGGCAGGATGCTGCCCCGGGACCGCCGGAGTTCCCACGGCTGCGGTGGGTCGGGCGGGGCCGGTCCGGTGAGCGGGGGCGACGACCCGGCCAGGTGATCCCCGGCCGGCGACCCAGGCGGCGTCGACGAGGCCACGATCCGAAGGAGCGACTGTGACCACTGGCCAGAGCAAGGACACCTTCGGGGCGCGCAGCATCCTGACGGTCAACGGGACCGGCTACGAGGTGTTCCGCCTGTCCGCCGTCGAGGGCGCGGAGGACCTGCCGTTCTCGCTGCGGGTGCTGCTGGAGAACCTGCTCCGGACCGAGGACGGCGCCAACGTCACCGCCGACCACATCAGGGCGCTCGCCTCCTGGGATCCCGCGGCCCGGCCCGAGACGGAGATCCAGTTCACCCCGGCCCGGGTGATCATGCAGGACTTCACCGGGGTGCCCTGCGTCGTCGACCTCGCGACCATGCGGGAGGCCGTGGCCTCGCTGGGCGGCGACCCGGAGCGGATCAACCCGCTCGCCCCGGCGGAGCTGGTCATCGACCACTCGGTGATCGTCGACGTCTTCGGCAGCCGCGAGGCCCTCGACCGGAACATGGAGATCGAGTACCGGCGCAACCGGGAGCGGTACCAGTTCCTGCGCTGGGGCCAGACCGCCTTCGACGGGTTCCGGGTCGTGCCTCCGGGGACCGGCATCGTGCACCAGGTCAACCTCGAGTACCTGGCCCGGGTGGTGATGACCCGGGAGGTCGAGGACGCCGGTGCCCCCAGGGGAGCCGTCCTGCGCGCCTTCCCCGACACCTGCGTCGGCACCGACTCGCACACCACCATGGTCAACGGGCTCGGTGTCCTGGGCTGGGGGGTCGGCGGGATCGAGGCCGAGGCGGCGATGCTCGGCCAGCCGGTCTCCATGCTCATCCCGAGGGTGGTCGGCTTCCGGCTCACCGGGGAGATCCCCCCGGGTGCCACGGCGACGGACGTCGTCCTCACCATCACCGAGCTGCTGCGCCGGCACGGCGTCGTCGGCGCGTTCGTCGAGTTCCACGGCGAGGGCGTGGCCGCGGTCCCGCTGGCCAACCGGGCGACCATCGGCAACATGAGCCCGGAGTTCGGCTCCACCTGCGCCGTCTTCCCCATCGACGAGGTCACCCTGGACTACCTGCGGCTGACCGGCCGCCCGGCGGGGCAGATCGCGCTCGTCGAGGCGTACGCGAAGGAGCAGGGGCTGTGGCACGAGCCCGGCCGGCAGGCCCGCTACTCGGAGTACCTGGAGCTCGACCTCTCCACCGTCGTCCCGAGCATCGCCGGCCCGCGCCGTCCCCAGGACCGGATCCCGCTGTCCGGGGCGAAGGCCGCCTTCCGGGCCGCGCTGGCGGACTTCACCGACGACGCCCCGGAGGTCGCCGGTGCCGCCGACGTCGGCTCGGCGGAGTCCTTCCCGGCGAGCGACCCGCCGGCCGTCGGCGCGGCGGCCGCCGCCGGGGCGCAGCTGAGCACCCCTCTCGACGGGGACGCCGTCCCCGGCCGGACCGGTCACGGCCGCCGGGTCCCGGTCACCCTCCCCGACGGCACCCGGGTGGAGCTCGACCACGGCTCGGTGGTGATCGCGGCCATCACGTCGTGCACGAACACGTCGAATCCCTCTGTCATGATCGCCGCGGCGCTGCTGGCCCGGAACGCCGTGGAGCGGGGGCTGCACGTCAAGCCGTGGGTGAAGACCTCGCTGGCACCCGGGTCGAAGGTCGTCCTCGACTACTACGAGCGCTCCGGTCTGATGCCCTACCTGGAGAAGCTCGGCTTCCACGTCGTGGGGTACGGGTGCACCACCTGCATCGGCAACTCCGGCCCGCTCCCGGAGCCGGTCTCCGAGGTCGTGCAGGCCGACGGCCTCGCCGTTGCCGCCGTCCTGTCCGGGAACCGCAACTTCGAGGGCCGGATCAACGCCGACGTCGCCATGAACTACCTGGCCTCGCCGCCCCTGGTCATCGCGTACGCCCTTGCGGGCAGCATGGACGTCGACCTGGTCACCGAACCCCTCGGCACGACGTCGGACGGCTCTCCGGTGTTCCTCGCCGACCTGTGGCCGAGCGCGACCGAGGTGCAGCAGGTGATCGACGCGACGCTCACCCAGGACCTCTTCACCAGGGACTACGCGGACGTCTTCGCCGGTGACGAGCGGTGGCGGTCGTTGCCGACCCCGACCGGCGAGACCTTCGTCTGGGACCCCGACTCCACCTACGTCCGCAGGCCGCCGTACTTCGAGGGGATGCCCGCCGAGCCGGCTCCGGTGGAGGACATCACCGGAGCCCGGGTGCTGGTGATGCTCGGCGACTCGGTGACCACCGACCACATCAGTCCCGCCGGGTCGATCCGCCCGGACAGCCCCGCCGGTCGGTACCTCACCGAGCACGGCGTCGAGCGCAGGGACTTCAACTCCTACGGCTCCCGGCGCGGCAACCACGAGGTCATGATCCGCGGGACCTTCGCCAACATCCGGTTGCGCAACCAGCTGCTCGACGGCGTCGCCGGCGGGTACACCCGTGACTTCCTCGCCGGCGGCAGGCGGACGACGATCTTCGAGGCCGCCGAGGCCTACGCCGCGGCGGGGGTGCCGCTCGTGGTGCTGGCCGGTACCGAGTACGGCTCCGGCTCCAGCCGGGACTGGGCGGCGAAGGGCACGGCCCTGCTCGGGGTGCGGGCCGTGATCGCCAGGAGCTTCGAGCGGATCCACCGGTCCAACCTCATCGGGATGGGCGTGCTGCCGCTGCAGTTCCCGGACGGCGAGTCGGCGGCCGGCCTCGGCCTCGACGGCAGCGAGGTCTTCGACGTGCGCGGGGTGACCGCCCTCGACAACGGGCGCGTCCCCCCGACCGTCCAGGTCGTCGCGACCAGGGCGGACGGGAGCACGGTGAGCTTCGACGCCGTGGTGCGCATCGACACGCCCGGCGAGGCGGACTACTACCGCAACGGCGGGAT
This sequence comes from Actinomycetales bacterium, assembly GCA_012719445.1. GTDB lineage: Bacteria > Actinomycetota > Actinomycetes > Actinomycetales > Kineosporiaceae > JAAYAH01. The sequence goes on from JAAYAH010000165.1 coordinate 4,721, forward strand.
CCTTCCCTTCGTGCTGCGTCAGCTCGCCAGGAGCTGATCCGGTCCTCCGGCTGCTGACCGGTCATCGGGGGACGGGCTCCGGTTCCCCTCCCGCCCTCGTCCGTGGGGTGGCCGGTCGGTGACGTCCGCCGCAGGGTTGCCCGCCGGCTGGTGACGTCTGCCGCAGGGCTGCCCGCCGGCTGGGACTCGGCCGCAGGGCTGCCTGCCGGCTGGGACTCGGCCGCGGCTGTCCCGCGCAGGTCGCGATCACGGCTTCGACGTGCGGATAGTTACGAACCCGTGACACTGTGACGGTTGTCCGGGTCTTCCCGTCGAGCACCCCGGCGACATATGTTTCGCCTCGAAACAATCTAGGGTCCGCCGACCGACCAGCGGATCGCCGGGGTTCGTGCCGTCCGGGTCGGGTCCTCGTTCCCGCACATCACTGGGTTCAGGAAGGACGAGAAGATGCGCAAGTCCGTGGTTGGTGTTGTCGGCCTGACGGCCGTCGTGGTGCTGACGCTCGGCGCCTGCGGGGGTGACGACGACTCCTCGCCGTCGGCCACCGGGTCGTCCTCGGCGGTGGCCGGGAAGGTGGGGGTGATCCTGCCGGATTCGGCGTCGTCGGCGCGGTGGGAGACGGCGGATCGGAAGTATTTGTCGGAGGCGTTCGCGGCGGCGGGGGTCGAGTTTGATATTCAGAATGCGCAGA
>JAAYAH010000166.1 GCA_012719445.1 Actinomycetales bacterium
CTCTCCCGTCCCGCGAGCCCGTCCGCCACGGACCGTCGTCCGCCACGGGAGTGCTGGGAGGGCACCCCGGCGCCCAGTGCCGGCACGGTGCCCGTCGTCACGAAGGGGCGCTCGTCGCCCGGTGGCGCGTCCAGGTCGGCCGGTTCACCGTGGCGGATGAGCACCAGTTCCACCGCGCCGTCCGGTTGCCGCCAGTCGATCCACTCGCTGATCCGGTACGTGGTCCCGCAGTCGAACCGCAGGATGCCGGGCTCGGGACGGAGCCTGCCCGTCATCGCGTCGAGGACCGCGAGCGGCATGAGCGTCCGCCTCGGTCTCCTCGTGACGATGACCCGGCCGTCCGCCAGGTACATGGTGTTGAGTCGTCGGACTGGCAGGTCGGTCGGGCGGAGCATGACGGGCACCTCCCGGGTCGCGGTCGGGCGGGTATACCTGCCCTGACCGGTGACGGCCCGGATCCTTACACCCGGATCAGACGGAGGCGGCCCGTCACCGCCACACCAGGGCGACGACGACCCTCGATCTACGGGTTCCCCACGAGGAGCTCTCGCCCCCGGGCTCCGGCCCCGGCCGGCTGGTCCACGGCGGGCTCCCCGTCTCCGGCGGCGACGTCGCACCAGCGGAGAGCGCCGGGCCACCAGATCCGAGGTCCGATGTCCACGGCGAGGGCGGGCACCAGCAGAGTGCGCACCACGAGGGTGTCGAAGAGGACCCCGATCGCGATGAGCAGCCCCAGGTGCAGCATGAACGTCAACGGCATCACGGTGAGCACGCCGAAGGTGGCCGCCAGCAGCACCCCCGCACTGGTGACGACGCCACCGGTGACGGCGAGAGCCCGCAGGACACCGGCCCTGGTCCCGACCCGGGCCGTCTCCTCGCGGGCCCGGCCCATGAGGAAGACGGTGTAGTCGACGCCCAGCGCGATCAGGAACAGGAACCCGTACAGCGGCAGCGCGCGTTCCGTGGACGACCGGCCGAGCGCGGAGAGGACGAGGGCCACCGTGCCGAGCGCGCCGAGGAAGGACACCACCACGCTGGCGATGAGCAGGACCGGTGCGACGAGGGACCGCAGCAGGACCACCAGCACGAGCAGCACCGTCACCATGATCAGCGGCACCACGACCGAGGTGTCGCGGATCATGGACTCCTCGGTGTCGAGCCGGGTCGCCGTCACGCCCCCGACGAGTGCCTGTGACCCGGGGACGGCGTGCACGGCGTCCCGGAGCAGGGTCACCGTCCGCCGGGCGGCGACGGAGTCGAACGGGTCACGGAGCACGGCGTCGAGGGCCACCCACGAGCCGTCGGGGGCCGGCCGCGGTTCCCCGACCCCTGCCACCCCGTCCACGGCGCGGGCCGCGGACGCGACGGCCTGGGTTGTCGCCGGGGTCGTGTAGATCGTCGCGGGAGCCGCAAGGCCGACGCCGAAGTGCCGCTCCATGACCCGTTGCGCGATGGTGGACCGCACCGTCGTGGTGAAGGTGTCCTCCTGGGACATCCCGAACCCCAGGGTGAGGGTCCCCGAGGCCAGCGCGGCCAGGGCCGCCGTCGTGCCCAGCCAGATCAGCCGGGGGCGCCTGCCGACCGCGGTCGCGACCCTGGCCCACAGGTCGCGACCCGACGGGTGGTCACCGCCGGGACCGTGGGTTGACCCCGCGGCGACCCGGGGCACGAGCGGCCAGAACAGCCACCGCCCGAAGATCACCAACAGGGCCGGGAGCAGGCTGGTCATCGCCAGCAGGGCGACGCCGATCCCGACGGCGGCGACCGGCCCCAGCCCACGGATCCCCTCCATCCGGGCGGCCAGCAGGCACAGCATCCCGAGGATCACCGTCGTCCCCGAGGCGAGGATCGTCGGGTACGTACGGCCGAGCGCCACCCGCATCGCCTGGTGCCGGTCGTGGTGACGGCGCAGCTCCTCGCGGTACCTGGCGACCAGCAGCAGGGCGTAGTCGGTACCGGCACCGAACACCAGGACCGTCAGGATCCCGGCGTTCTGCCCACTGACCGTGAGGCCGCCGTATCGGGCCAGCAGGTACACGAGCCCCTCGGTGACCTGGCTCGCGACGACGACGGTGAGCAGCGGGACCAGCCACAGCACCGGGCTGCGGTAGGTGATGAGCAGGATCAGCGCGACCACGGTGAGAGTGGTCAGCAGCAGGGTCACGTCGATGCCCGTGAAGGCGTCGGCCAGGTCGGCGACGACGGCAGCCGGTCCGGCGACCTCCACCCGCAGCCCGGCAGGGGCCGCCGCACGTGCCCTGTCCCTGATCTCGACGACCATGTCGTGCAGGCGTTGCCGGTCCGGGGTCCCGGCCCCGGGCAGCGGGAGGGTGTACAGCACCGCGGCGCCGTCGGCCGCAGTGACCACCGGGCCTGCCTGCCCCTGCCAGGCGCGGCCGGCCAGCTCCTCGCGGTCGGCGTCGACCCTGGCCCGGTCCGCCGCGGTGAGGCCGCCGTCGCGGACGTAGACCACGATCGCCGGGGTGGCCCTGGACTCCGGGTAGGCGGCTCGTTCCCGCTCGTAGGCCATCGTCGCCTCGGCGCTTCGTGGCAGCCACTGCCCCGTGTCGTCCTGCTGGACGTCAGTGAGCTGCTGCCCTACGGGGATCAGCACGCCCGCGGTCACCAGCCACGCGAGGAGCACGACCCAGCGTCCGGTCCGGCCGGCGGGCAGCCGGGTGAACCGGGCGGTGGCGGCGGCGAGAGACGTGCCGGGTCGACCATGATTGCCTGAATGCGTCGTCACGCGACGACCGTAGGAACCCCCTCGTCCGCCCACCAGGAGGTACGCACCCCACCAGCGGTGTCCCCAGCCGGGTGGAGCGGGCTACACCTTTACGCCCGCGGCGACGGAGGGCGAGACTCAGCACAGGTCGAGCGGTCGGGCAGACACCATCGAGGACGCTGACGAGTCGAGATGCGCGAGACGATCCGCCGGGCGGCGGCAGGCAGCCGCTACCTCCTCGCGGGGGGTGTGACCGGGCTCGGCGCCGCCACGGCCCTCACCCTGGTCCTCGTCCTCGTCGGAGCCACCCCGCCCCTCGGCCTGCTCCTGCTCCCCGCGGTGGTCCGGGCCAACCGGTGGATCGCCGGCGTGGAACGACGGAGGGCAGGCGAGCTGCTCGGGGCGCCGATCGCCGACTCCTACCCGCCGGCAAGGGCCTCTGCCGGCGGGTCCGGGCTCCGGGTCGCGTCCCGCCGGTGGCTGACCACGACGATCGACGCGCTCGTGGACCGGACAACCTACCGGGACCTGGCCTGGGTCACGCTGCACACCGTCGCCGGGACGCTGCTCGCGCTCCTCACCCTGGTGCTCTGGGGCTGGGTGGTCGCCGTCCCCGTGCTCCCCCTCGCCCA
>JAAYAH010000167.1 GCA_012719445.1 Actinomycetales bacterium
GCGGCGATGATGCCGTCGATCATGTCGGGGTCGCTCATCCGCGACACGCCGCCCTGGGCCCTGATGTCGGCGGGCACCCGCTCGAGGGCCATGACGGCCACCGCGCCGGCGTCCTCGGCGATCTTGGCCTGGTCGGCGGTGACGACGTCCATGATCACTCCGCCCTTGAGCATGTCGGCCATGCCGCGCTTGACGCGCGTGGTGCCGGCCTGCTGGGCCGGTGCGTCGGTCGTTGCTGCGGCGGTCACGTCAGTGGTGCTCATCGGGGCTGCCTCCGGGGCTGTGGTGCTCGGCATACTGCCTGGTCACGGTTGGTGGGCAGGACGCGCCGTGGCAGGCGTCCCGTCCTGCGGTCTGATCGGCTCTCCAGTCTACGACCCGCCGCGGGCGGCTCGTGCAGCGGCGGGAGCCAGGGCCGGTGCTAGCCCGCGCCGGGCCAGTCGTCGTCGAAGTTGATAGGCAGCGGCACCTTGGCGCGGCCCGCCAGGTGCAGGAAGCGCACCAGTCGCTGGCCGCGCACGTCCCGTGCCTCCCGGACGGACTCGTTGTGGAAGCGGCGCGCCAGCTGCACCCGCTCCCCCGTCCCCCGGAGCCGGTCGATCAGCTCCTCGACCTCCGCGGGCTGCGCGGCCTCCGGTGCCTGCGTCGCGCGCAGCACCTCGGTGAGCTCGCTCTCGGCGTCCAGGCGCTCCTGGGACCACGCCTCGTCCTGGTCCAGCACCCGGCTGGCCGACGTGGCCAGCAGGGTCGCCGACGCCGGGTCGATCCCGGCCAGGTAGGCCACCTCGAGGGCGGCCTCGGCGCGGCGCACCAGCTGGGCGTCGAGCGCCGCGGCGGTGCCCTTCACCCGGTGGTGCAGCCGGTCCAGCCGGACGGCCGTGTAGGAGAGGTACCACCCCAGCGCGAGGAGCACCGCGAGGATGACCGCGATCACGACGACGATCTCGCCGACCCGCCAGCCGCTCATCGGGAGAACCACCTCCTCAGTCTGCTCCGCACCCGCTCCGCACCGCTGGACGCGACCGGCACGACACTCGTCGCCACGGTCGAGGCGGCCCAGACGGCCGGCTCGTCGTCGGTCCGGTGCCGTCCGGAGGCCCCCGTCCGCGTTCCGTGGCGACGCCGGCCCGAGGTGGGCGCCCCGCCCTCAGCTCCGGCAGCGACCCCGTCACGGGGTGGACGGGAACCGGTGCTGGAGGGACCGCTGCCGTTGACCTGAGAGCCCCTCCCCCTGGCTCCCGTGCCCCCACGGGTGACGGCGACCGAGTCGTAGACCGCCTCGATGCGGGCACCGACCCGTGACCAGTCGAACTGGCGGGCGCGGTCCTGTCCCGCCAGACGGAGCCGTTGCTGCTCGGCCGGGTCCTCCAGCAGCCGGACGATCTCAGCGGCCAGCGCCCGGTGGTCGCCCACCGGGAACAGGACGCCGGCGCCGGAGCTGCCGATCACCGCCTCGAAGGCGTCGAGCGAGCTGGCGACCACGGGGGCACCGGCGCTCATCGCCTCGACCAGGATGATCCCGAAGCTCTCCCCGCCGGTGTTGGGCGCGACGTAGGCGTTGGCGCCGGCCAGCAGGGCGACCTTCTCCTCCTCGCCGACGGTCCCGATGAAGCGGACCGCCCCGGAGACCTGCTCCGAGAGGGTGCCCTTGACCTCCGCCCGGTCACCGGGTCCGGCGACGACCAGCTCGGCGTCCGGCACCTGTGCGAGCACCAGCGGCAGCGCGGCCAGCAGCACCGGCAGGCCCTTGCGGGGCTCGGCGAACCTCCCCAGGAAGACGATGCGGGGCGGCGCGGCCGGCTCCGGCTCGACCTCGGTGTCGGTGCGGAACCGGTCGACGTACACCCCGTTCGGGATGACCAGGGTGGTCCCGCCCACGGACGAGGCCATCGTCCGGTGCGCCGCCTCGGACACGGCGATCCGGGCGGAGATCTTGTCCAGGCCCGGCTGCAGCAGGGGTTGGGCGGCCCGCAGCGCGCCCAGCTTGGACTGGGAGCTGTGGAAGGTCGCCACCACCGGCACGTCCGCCGCCCACAGCGTCAGCAGCGACAGGCTGGGGGCGGCGGGCTCATGCAGGTGGAGGACGTCGAAATCCCCCTGGTCCAGCCACGCCTGCACCCGGTTGGCGACGATCGGCCCGAACGAGAGTCTGGCGACCGACCCGTTGAACCGGATGGGGACCGCCCGACCGGCGCTCACGACATACTCCGGCAGCTCGGTGTCCTCGTCCGCGGGGGCGAGGACGGAGACGTGGTGACCCCGGCCGATGAGGAACTCGGCCAGGTCGCGGATGTGCAGCTGCACGCCGCCGGGCACGTCGAAGGAGTAGGGGCAGACCAGACCGATGCGCATCAGCGGATCCCGTCCGCGACGAAGACCTTCTGCATCATGTGCCAGTCCTCGGTGTGCGTGCGCAGGGTCTCCCCGAGTACGTCCGCGCACGCCTGGGTCATGGCGTGGATCTTCTCGGCCCGGCTGCCCTCCTCCGGGACGGCGACCGCGGGGGCGAAGGTCAGCACGACGCGGTATGACGCGGGGTCCGGCCGGTTGGTCCCGCCCGGGTCCGCGGTCGGTGCGGGTTCGTAGGTGACGGTCACCGGGTGGAGCGGGGCACCTGTGGCCAGGGCCAGGGCGGCCGGCCCGCTCGCCATCCGGGCCGCGTGCCCGCACAGCGTCACCTCGACGCCGGAGTCGGTGAGGTCGCGGTCGGCGAGGAGCGGCACCAGGCCCCCGTCGTGCACGGTGCGGACCAGGGTCGGGAAGGGCGGGTGGCCGCCGGTGAGCGGCAGGATCGTCATCCCCAGGGACTCGCGGTAGGCGAGGAAGCGGTTGAACAGCTGCTCGGGTTTGAGTCGTTCGGCGACCGTGGTCACGGGGGCCAGGTGGTGGGTGGCCCAGGCGCCGACGGTGTCCCAGTTGCCCAGGTGCCCCAGGAAGCAGACGACGCCCCGGCCCTCCTCCAGCTCGGTCCGGGGCGCGGCGTCGCCGACGACGCGCACCGTGGCGGACAGCTCCTCGGCGGTGCGGTCCGGCAGCCGGAACGAGTCGCACCAGTAGCGCAGGTAGGACCGCATCCCCGCGCGCACCAGGTCCTCGAGCTCCTCGTCGGTGAGCTCGGGCCGGATCCGGGCGTAGTTCGAGCGCATCCGGTCCACGCCGTGACCGCCCC
>JAAYAH010000168.1 GCA_012719445.1 Actinomycetales bacterium
GCAAGGCCCCGTAGCGCAGTTGGTTAGCGCGCCGCCCTGTCACGGCGGAGGTCGCGGGTTCGAGTCCCGTCGGGGTCGCGTCGGTCAGGCGCCTCTCAAGAAGGCCCTGTCCCCCGGCCAGGTAGCTCAGTTGGTACGAGCGTCCGACTGAAAATCGGAAGGTCGGCGGTTCGACCCCGCCCCTGGCCACCCCTCTGACCTGCATCATCCCAGGTGAGAGCCCGCTTCGGCGGGCTCTTGTCGTTCCGGGCTCCTGCCCGCAGTTGACCGCTGCTCACCCGGATTGGCCGCCTGATGGTGCACGATAGTTGCACGCCGCCCCGGGCCGATCAGGGATCAGAACAGGGCGAGTTGCTCGCAGACGATCAGCAGCGGACGGTAGACCCGACGGACCCTGGGGCGCATCCGGGCAGCCAGCTCGGCGAGGGTGGCGCGGACCCTGGTGAACCGGCCCCGGACGTCGCGCAGGAGGATCACGGTCTGGCGGATGATCGGGCGGCGGGTCATGGCCTCTCCCCGGGGTTGAGGGTGGTGGTGAAGGGCGGTTCATCCCTCCACCGTCGCCCCGGAGGTACCTCGGCCCGAGAGGCTCGCGGTCAAGGTCCCCTCCCCCATCACCCAGCCACCCAGGGGTGCGGAGCACCCTCCGGGATCACCCACTCAGTAGGGCCTTGACCGGGAGACGGGCCGTGGTACCGGAAGCCGAGCCCCGGCACCCAAGGTGATCGGCCTCGCGCGTCACCGCCCCCAGCCTCGCCGGGAGTCCCGCGCGGGCCGAATGGACGCCGGGAACCTCAAACCCAGAAGAAGACCCAGGTGACGGCAGCGCTCACGGCGTCCTTGAAGGCACGCCAGAGCGAGTCACCGGTTCGCCGTGCGTACCTGTACGTGCTGACCGCGCCAGAGAGAGCACCGAGCACGAGCACGGAGGCGCTCGTAAGGAGGACCGCAGCGGGCAGCGGGACGAGCAAGGAGATCGCTAGAGCAAGGCTCGCGACCATGGTGACGATCAGGCAGGCTGCCGCCGCATACGGGACCCGAGACGATCTCGGCATGCCATCACCCTCTCAGGCCCTTAGCGGGTGTCGCCAGGGCCAGGTCCGGCGGGTCGGTGCCGGAGGTGCCGCACGCCCGCCGGGCCAGCCTGATGCTCCTACTGCGTCATCACGAGGCCACCCGCACCTACGCGGCCCGCCGCACCGCCCAGGGCCTGTCCAAGAACGAGATCATCCGCTGTCTCAAACGGTTCGTCGCCCGCGAGATCTACCGCGTCCTCACCACGCCACCACCGGCACGAACCAAGCGAAACGATCTCGCTCAAGCCGCTTGACATCTAATAGGAGCATCACCCACCCGCGTCCGTGCAGGTCATGCGGCTCCCTGTGTTCGCGTGAGACCCCGCCGTGTCGATCGCGTCGCCAGAACCCCGCGCCGGGTGTCGCACACAGCTCAGGCGATGGCGGCGATGTCACCGTCGTCGAAGTAGATCGCCTGGTGCAGACGACCACCCAGGGCAGCCGCGTAGCGGGCCAGGACCTCCTGCCCGGAGACCCTGCCCTGCTCGATCTGGGACACCCGGCCCTTGGTCACCCCCATCCGCTCCGCGATCTGCTGCTGGGTGAACCCGCGGGCCCGGCGCAGCTGCGCCAGCCGGTGACCGATGACCTGTGCCAGCAGTTCCTGCCTGCTCGCCTCGAGCGCGTCCTCGCCGCCCGCGCGTTCCACGAGCTCGGCGCGGACGTCTGCCCATCGCACGTGTCCGCTCATCGACGGTCACCCTCCTCCTCGGCCCGTTCCTTCAAGTAGATCTCGAAGCGTTGCTCGGCCAGCGGGATCGCCTCCTCGTACCAGGCACTCCACCGCCCGGTCTTGTCGCCGGCCACCAGCAGGACACTCGATCGCCACGGGTCGAACACGAACAGGACCCTGGCGCTGCCGACCCGCAGCTCCTTCAGGTTGGCGATCGAGGAGCCCTTGATGGTGTCCACCAGCGGGCGTCCAAGCCCCGGTCCCCGCTCTGCCAGCAGGTCGATCGCGGCTACGACCCGCCTGCGGGTCGCAGGGTCCAGGCCCTCGATCCACGCCCGTACCTCGTGGACGAGGTAGACGTCCCAGTCCTCCACCACTCCAGGGTATAGCGATCACTACACCACCAGCAAGCCGCCCGCACAGGCCACTCCTTCCATGCCAGGGGTGGGCCGGCGTGGCGTCACCCCCGCGGATGGTGACACCGTGGTGGCCCTACCCCGCGACATCGACCGGCACCTGCCGTCACTGCCCGGACGGCGGCGACACCGCCCGGCACTTCCCGGCATCCGGCGACAGTCCTCCGCATGGCTGAAAATCGGAAGGTCGGCGGTTCGGCCCCGCCCCTGGCCACCATCCCACCAGACAATGAACCGGCCCCTGACCTGCGACGATGCCGAGAGCCTGCGTGGCGTGCAGGTCTCAGAACGGCCTGGGGCGGGGCCGGTTCATCAGTTTCGTACATCGACCGCCGCCCCGGAGGCGACGGCTCAGGTCACCGTGGTCGAGTCGTCGAACGTGTGTCGGGTCGTGGCGGCGAGATGGTCGCCGAGCTGGTCCAGGGCGGCTCGGCGTTGCCCGGTGGAGGCGTGCGCGTAGATGGTCATGGTGGCGTAGAGCGCGGCGTGGCCCGCGATCTGCTGCACCACGTGCGGCGGGGTCCGTTCGTCCAGGAGCAGGGTCAGGCACGTGTGCCGCAGGTCGTGGGTGCGCCGTGAGGCGCTGAGGTTCGAGTGGAGGTGAGAGACCTTCACCGCTGTCCCTGTCGCAGCAGGGTGGTGGAGCTGAGGGCAGCCTGAGCCGGGTGGTGCCGGGGAGGGTGGGAGCAGCCCTGACAACGCCGGGACGTGTCAGTACTGCCAGATGGTGCGGGTCCGGCAAGCGAGACGGAGAGGAGTACGCGAGGAACCGGCGTGTGACACCCCCTTGATCAGGCGCCAGCTCGAACCTGGTGGATGTGGGCTGGAAGCGATGCGTACCCGTCCGGGAACGGACCGGGGAACTCCTGGGGCGGTAGGCACGAGCCGCCAGGGAGGCTGCGGGGAAGGTCTGCGGCGTACCCGTAGCGATGTCGCAGGGGCATAGTCGGGCTCCTCCTTCGACGAGCGAGCCTCAGTGAACACGGGAACCGTTCCGGATCTTGCCCTGCTGCCCGCGGCCGGTGGGCGGGTGGGGCTGGGCGCATCGACCGCTGATCGGTCCGGGCGGGGCGGAGCCGCCGTAGTACTCCGAGCCGGGGAGAGCCCGTGCACATGGGGAAGGGCGGCAGCGGTATCGAGAGGGGACGGAGACTGTAATGCCGAAAGACGCGTCGCTGAACGGCGATGCTCCTGGTCAGGGGCCTGCCGGGCCGTGGTCCAGGGTATCGGGGATGCAGGCCAAGCTTCACCGTTGGGCGGTGGCCGATCCTGGCCGCCGGTTCGATGACCTGGTCAACTTCGTGTACGACCCGGCCACGCTGATCGTGGCGTTCGACCGGGTCGCGGGTAACCGGGGCGCCAACACCGCCGGGGTCGACGGCCTGAGAGTCGCCGACCTGGAGGAGTACGGGGGTGTCCCGGGGTTCCTGGACGAGCTACGAGCCGCCCTGAAGGACGGCTCGTTCCGGCCGTTGCCGGTGCGGGAACGCATGATCCCTAAACCGGGCGGGTCGGGCAAGGTCCGTCGGCTGGGGATTCCCACGGTCACCGACCGGGTCGTTCAGGCGGCGCTGAAACTGGTGCTGGAGCCCATCTTCGAGGCCGACTTCGAGCCGGTCTCCTACGGGTTCCGGCCCAAGAGACGGGCCCAGGACGCGATCGCTGAGATCCACCACTTCGGCACCCGGGGCTACCGGTGGGTGCTGGATGCGGACATCGAGGCGGCCTTCGACAACCTCTCGCACTCCTTCGTCATGCAGCGGGTGCGACGGCGCGTCAAGGACAAGCGCGTGCTGGGCCTGGTCAAGGCGTTCCTCAAGGCCGGGGTGCTCACCGAACTGGGTGAGCGCCGAGACACTCTCACCGGTACGCCCCAGGGCGGCATCCTGTCCCCGTTGATCTTCAACGTTGCGTTGTCCGCGCTCGACGAGCACGTGACGGGGCCGTGGAGGAACGGCGGGGCGATGTCCACCCCGGGCAAGCGCTCCTACCGTCGCTCCAGGGGAGCCCCGACGTGGCGGATGGTCCGCTACGCCGACGACTTCGTGATCCTGGTGCACGGTTCGCGTGAGGACACCCAGGCGCTACGCGAAGACGTCGCCCGCGTGTTGGCCCCGATGGGGTTACGGCTGTCACCAGCCAAGACCCAGGTGGTCCACATGAGCGACGGGTTCGACTTCCTCGGCTTCCGCATCCGGTGGAAACGCAAGAGGGGAACGAACAAGTGCTACGTCTACACCTTCATCGCCAAGCGGTCCGTCCGGTCGGTGAAGGCGAAGATCCGTGCCCTGACACACAGGACATCGCAGTGGGACCTCGCGGGCATCCTGACCCGGTTGGGGCAGATCATGCGAGGGTGGGCCAACTACTTCAAACACGCCGTGGCGAAGTGGACCTTCAGCAAACTGGACTCCTTCACCTGGTGGAGACTCGTCCACATGCTGCGGGCACGCCACGGCTGGAACTGGGGGCAACTCCGCCGACACCTCCGCGGCCCTGACGGGCGGTGGCGGATCACGGCGGACGGGATCACGTACTACCGGCTCCAAGACGTGACGGTCTCCCGCTACGCCTACCGGGGCAACAAGATCCCAGACCTCTGGCCGACCACGAACCCCGCCTGACGGCAGAAACCGTGGAGAGCCCGTTGCCGAGAAATTGGCACGGCGGGTTCGGCGAGCGGCTCGGGGAAACGGGCCGGTGGTAACACCGGAACCGCGCCCCGAGCCGACTCAACAACCGGACCGGCCCGGTCACGGCCGGGCGGATCCGGACCCAGGACCGACGCACCGCGTCGGGGCCAAGCGGCCCCCCAACCGCGGTGGTGAACACCATGCCGCTGTCGACCCACCCCTCGGCGACCGCGTGACGCTCACCGGCCTGCCGGGCCCGATGCTCGATCAGCGCGGCGATCACCGGCGCCGGCAACGGCAGCGTCCGGCGCGATGCTGAGGTCTTCGGCACCACGAGCGTCAGGCGACCGTCCACCCGCTGCAGGGAATGGACCACCTCCAGCCGACCGGCTGCCAGGTCGACGTCCGCCCACCGCAACCCCAGCAGTTCGGCCTGCCGTAATCCCAGGTGCACGGCGAGGACGAACACCGCTTCCAGCCGGTCACCCGCAGCAGCCTGCAGCAGCCGTTGAGTCTCCGGCACCGACAGCGCACGCCCGACGCGGGAGAGGACGGTCGGGGTGTGGACCAGCATGGCCACGTTCCGGGTCGTGAGCTCCTCTCGGGTCGCGCAGGTCAACGCGGTCCGCAGCACCGCGTGCACCCACTGGACCTGCCGCGGGGATGCCCCGGAGGCACGGACCTGCGCCAGCACCCGGTGCACATCCCTGGTCGACAGCATGGCCAGCGGACGGTGCCCGATCACCGGGACCAGGTGTCGGCGCGCCACCGCCTCATATCCCTGGTAGGTCCGCGGCGCCAGGGTTGGGCGGACCACCTCGGCCAGCCAGTGCTCCAGGTACGCGGCCACCGTCCACCGTTCGTGCGGCACCGGCAGTCCGGCCGCCTCCCGAGCCACCAGGGCGGCGACTCGATCCCGGACCTGGTCCCGGTCCCGTCCGTAGACGTACTCCCGTCGCCGTACCCCATGACTGGTCGTGACGAAGACCGCGCCCTGCTACAACCCGTCGCGGCGCCGGATGATCGTCCCATCGCCGTTGGGGCGACGCCGCCGACTGCCGGGTACCCGTCGACGTGAGCCGCCCGGCAACACAACACTCACCCCGCGCCCGTCCCGCGCGCCCGATCCAGCGACAGCACCGCCCTCCCGCGCTCCCTCGACCTCTGCTGCAGGCGTCATCACTGTTGCCACGTTCGTCTCCTTTGCTCCGCGCCGGGGACCAGCCGTCCCGGCCCACTGTCAGCGTGCGACGGGCTGCCGCGCGGCGCATGCCGCCGGTAGGGGCCCGTCCGTCAACACGTCAGACCCACCGATCGGGATCAGCTCGTGCGGCTCGCTCGGTACATCGACCGGCTACACCAGCGGGACTGGAGCCGGCTCGCGGGACACCCGCACCAGCCCAACCCGGGCACGAACCCCCGACGACCCGGCCGTGGCACGCCCCGTGATCGGAGGGCCGCCGACACCACCGACCTGATCTTCCTGAGGCCCGCCCGGCTGGGCTGGCTTGACCAAGCTTCACACCCAACGTCCAACTCCGGTTCTTGTGGAGTGTGATGCGAAGTCCTGACCCCGGTTTCGCGCCCACGTCGGCTACGGCGCGTTGTCCTGCGTGGCTGGGCAGCGAGGAGGTATTGGCGCCTCCGGAGGATCTGCAACCGGTGCGTGGCTACCCGCGCGTGCACGCGGCCGACAGGAGTTCAGCCACGAGGTCGAGATCGTCGGTCGTGACGTCGACGCCGCCGGCCGCGCGGACCCATCGGAGGGCCTGCTCGCGGCGGCGGGCAAGCCAGAGGTCGACGTGCAGGGCGATGTCGGAGGCAACCGGCTGGGCGACGTCGCTGATCTGGGCGAGCGCGACGGGACCAGTCACGTGATCGAGCGTGAGGCGGACGATGTCGAGGATGTCGGTGCCCTGCTTGTTCGCGGAGCGGTTCATCACCGCCTGCAGCTTCATTGCGATCAGCGGGCCGGGTTCGGCAGCCGGGGTCGTGACCTCGACCCGCGCAGCGTCGGAGCGGATGACCTCGATGGTGAGATCCGTCGCCGTTTCACTCGCCCATGCGTGCGCGCTGGCATGGAGCCGGTCTCCGGGATCGTCGCTCGGCCGGTCCAGTTCGGCCTGGCGGACCTGGAGAACGTCGACCTTCACCACGCCGTACGGCGTGGGCAGCAGGACGGCCGCCGGTTCCACCGGCTCGGCGCCGTCGGCCGCGCGCAGGACCTCGAGCTGCGACACCCGTCCGGCCAGCCGGTCAACGACATCCAGATCGACCGTGGCGCGATAGGCGCTCGACAGACGCGACAGCACGGCAAGGCCACCGACGATCACGGGCGGCCGACCGATCAGCGCGCGAACCTCGTTGATGCCCTGCACGACAGCGGACATCGCATCGCCGAGGAAGACGACCCGGCTACCAGACACGGGCCCACCGCCCTTCAGGGGTCCAGGCGTCGAGGATGTCCCGGCCGCGGCCGACATCCCGGGCCAGGTCGAGTGCCACGAAGAGCGGATGCGCAAGCGGCCACTCCGTAGGGTTGGTGTCGAGGTCGACCCGACGCCGGCAGACCGCAGGAACCGGTGCGACCCGCACCGCACCGCGGGCATCGGAGATCGAACCAGCAGTGCCGAGGAGGGTCGTGGCGCGACGAGCGACGACCTGATCAGGGACGTAGAAGTCGAGCAACTGTCCTGACCGCACCGCCACGGGGGCCCCGAAGGCGGCAGCCGCAACCGAGTCGGCCAACGCCCAACCGGCTTCGTGCTCGACAGCGTCAAGACCGAGACGCAGAGGCGTCATCCGGCTCGCGTCACCGGGCGATGGGAGTCGGGCCAGATACGTCGGTGATGCCCTCCACCGGTCCGCCACCTGCCAGAACAACCCGGTGTCCGCGATGGCGTTCCCAGCGTCGACCAGTCCATCGCGTCGTAGGACGGCCAGAATCTCGGACACGGTGCTGACCGAGCGTCCGAGCTCGCGGGCCAACTCACGCACGCGCCACTCACGCTCGGGATCCATCAGCAGCGCCGTGGCAACCTCCAGCCCGGCCTTCCCGCTCAGCGCACTCGTCCGCGCAGCCCGCTCGCGAACCGGCTCGACCGCGGCGTCGATCACGACACGGTCCGTGCGCAACGCCAGCCGGCCGCGCAGGTCGTAGTAGCCGACGCGCCCCGAGACCAGAAGCCTGCGGGCCGTCTCGGTCACCCGATCACCGACGACCACCAGGACCCCGCTGCCTCCAGCGGCCTCGGCGAGCAACCGCCCGGCAACCTCGTCGGTCACCAGCGACCGACGCTTCACCTGAACCGGAGTGCGGACTCCGCCCAGGTCAAGCACGAGAGCAGATCCGCTGTCGGGCGCGCTGGCGAGCAGCCGGGCATCGATGCCCAACTGGGCGAAGGCGTCGAGCAGAGCGCCCTGTGCATCCACGTTTCCATTCTCCCCAGTGTTCGATGTTCGGTCAATACCGAACATCGAACACTGGATCACCACCTCCCCAGACTCACCCGCGGCATGCAACTGCACGGCCTCAGCCGCCTATGATCACCGCCGCTCTCATCTGCCGCCTCCGGCCCTTCACCGCCCCACCACGCTGGCCCTACTCCGCGTCATCAACCGGCATCCGGCGCCACTGGCCGGACGGCTGCGACACCGCCCGGCACCTCCCGGCATCCGGCGACAGTCCTCCGCATGGCTAAAAATCGGAAGGTCGGCGGTTCGACCCCGCCCCTGACCACCCCTCCTGACCTGCGGAAATGCCGTTTCCTTGATCCACCATGGTGGGTCCAGTCTCATTTCTGTCTCAGTTCGGATCGGACGCCTCCCAGTAGGTCCACTCCTCGTCTCCGCTCGCTGACCTGGGACAATGCCACGACAGCACATGATCCTCGCGCCTGTGGTCTCAGTTGCCCTGGCCGACAGGAAGAAGGTTGACCGTCCAGGACCGTTCGCCCCCGTCCGAGACGGGAACCGGCGACCGCTGCCGGATGAGGACGGCCTCATGCAGCCGATCCACCCGTGCCTGGACTGGCCGATCCGCTCCTGATCACCTGTACAGATCACCGCCACGAATCCGCCCTATGTCCGGTCGAGATCAGGACATCACGGCTACGCTCTCCTCGCTCGGGGAGGAGACGACATGGTTGCGCACACGTGGTACCACCGGCTGGTGATCCGTCACCTGCTCCCCGGCGATGTCGCCCGGGCAGGCTTGGCCCTGGGCACCACCCTTTCAGCCCGGGGCGACATGGATGGCGCCTGCGCCGCGTTCCAGTCCGCCATCGATTCACGGGACATCCGGTACTGGCCGCAGGCGGCGGTGGCGATGGGGGATCTGCTCCGGGCACACGGCGACACCAACGCAGCTGCAGCCGCCTACCGCACACTGACGGAGTTCCGCGAGGAGGAGATCTCCTCCGACGAAGGGCTCACGCTCTACGAGTACCTGAACGACCAGGCTGGTGACGAGCCGACCGGCCGGCCCGACTTCGCCGGAGCCAGGGCACGCGCACTTCGCCGCGCGGTCTCCGCCACGGACCCAAACACGGCATCGATCGCCGCCCTGCTGCTCGGATGCGAACTCGCAGGCCATGACATGGCCGGTTCCCGGGACGCCTTCCGTACCTACTGCGACATCGAGAGCGTCGACATGGCCGTCGTGACGCTGGTGTGCTTCCTGGGTTACGAGATCGGCGACCTTGAGGGCACCCGCCTGTTGCTCGAGCGCTTACTCGAGTTCAGCCAGGGAACCGACGCCGAGCTCGTCCACACGGAGCTGCGCGTACTCGCCGAGATCGACGGCGACGTGGCCGCCTACCGCGAGATCCAGGACCAACGTGGCTACGGGCCAGCGCATCCATAACACCCGAGAGACTCCGCGTGGCCCCAGGCAGTCCTACACGCACCGCACGCCCGGACCTGGGTTCCGCAGCAGCGTGCACACGTGCTCCTACGAGTCCGCCCAGGTCAAGCACGAGATCACATCCGGTCTCGGGCACGCCAGCGCGCAACTGGGCATCGATGCCCAACTGGGCGAAGGCGTCGAGCAGAGCTGCCCTTCACCGCCCACCACGCTGGCCCTACTCCGCGTCATCAACCGGCATCCGGCGCCACTGGCCGGACGGCATCGGTACCGCCCGGCGACACCCGGCACTCGACGACAGTCCTCCGCATCGCTGGAAATCGGAAGGTCGGCGGTTCGACCCCGCCCCTGGCCACCTGATGAACAGACCCCTCACCTGCAGCAATGTGGTTGAGGGGTTCTCGCTTTGTTGATCTTGCACTGCCCATGCACTGTTCCTGGGCATTTAGAATATAACGGACTCCAGATGCGTGTGGGGTGCAACCTCGTGATTCGGACATACGACCGTGTGGAACGTTCGGCACGGAGGCACGCCGACGTCGGTGGTCCAGCGGCCGATGACGGGCATGGGACGCCAGCGGACCACGTTGACCCGCTTCGACGGGGTGACAAGCGGGTGCACACCGCCGCGTCGACAGTCCGCAGGCGTGCCTGACCGGCGGGAGCCCTGCAGGGGATGTCGCTGCCGTGCGGTGGTCAGGACGCGTTCCTGTACTCGTGGATGAGCCCGCCAAGGACGTCTCGCCGCTGGACCTCGCCACTCCGCCGGTGACCCAGCTGAACAGGCACCGGGACGGGGACGTCCAGGTCCAGGCCACGGTGCGGACGCGCGCGGTTGTAGTGATCCAGATACTCGTTCAGGACCCGACGCAGGTGGGTCTCGCCGCAGATCAGGATCCAGTCCAGGCACTCCGAGCGGAGCGTGCGTATCCAGCGTTCGGCGTATGCGTTCGCCCGTGGGGTCCGGGGCGGGGTCTTCACCACCCGGATCCCGGCGGCAGCGAAGACGGCGTCGAAGGCGTCCGTGAACTTCGTGTCACGGTCACGGACCAGCAAACGAAACCCGCCGAGGCCGTCTTCAAGATCCATGAGCAGGTTGCGGGCGACCTGGGTCACCCACGCGCCCGTGGGATGCGCCGTAACGCCGAGCAGGTCCACCCGCCGGGAGCCGACCTCGATGCCGAACAGGACGTGCAGCCGGGTCAGGGTCACCGTCTCGACGTGGCAGAAGTCGATGGCCAGGGTGCCCGCGGCCTGGGCGCGCAGGAACGCCCGCCAGGTCGGTGCGGTACGGCGCAGGCCCCAGACCGTGGCGGCGCAGGATCGCCCGTACCGACGTCGCCGACACCCTGACCCCGAGCTTGCGGACCTCACCCACGATCCGCACATACCCCCATCGCCGGTTCTCCCGCGCCAACCGAAGCACCAGGCTCACGGTCTCCTCCGGGAGCTCACCGTGGCGACGGCCGGTGTGGGGTGGGGGCACCTCCCGCTTGCGAGGGAAGGTCCAGCGACGAGCCACCAACTCCCGGTGCCACTGGAGCAGCGTCGCGGGTGTGACCAGGAAGATCCACCACCGGTCCCGCGGCAACAACCTCGCCAGCGTCCCGAGTACGAGTCGATCCGAGGGCGTGTACCGCGGACGAGCCACATGACGGCGCAACACCGCCAGCTCGTACCGCAGCACAGCGATCTCCACCGCGTCCGGATCCGGGCCGGAGCCCAGCCCGATCACACCGAGCAGCC
>JAAYAH010000169.1 GCA_012719445.1 Actinomycetales bacterium
AGGTGCTCCTTTCCACGGACCCGATACGTGTCTTGACAACTCGTATTGTCCCAGGTCAGGGGCACCTTTCCGCATTCCGGCACACACCAGAACCATGATCAGTCAGATCGGCGTGAATACCCCAGGCTTGGGGGTCACGCGCAGGTAGCGGTTCAGGCCCGCCTTGGTGGAGATCACTCCGCGTAGCTCGGCCCTCTTGGTCGCCGACCAGCCGTCCGTGTTCTCGATCATCGCCTGGAGACGGTCGATCATCCGCTGCCGGATCGCGGCGTCACGGATGGCCGCGTCGGGGTTGTGGCAGACAATGAACCGCTCGCCTGTCCCTGTCACCTCGCTGATCTTGACTTCCTTGACCCGCAGGTTGGCCCGCACGTCGGTGTAGCGGCCCTGCCGCGACAACGCGGCACGGGCTTCGACTGAGCCGGAGCGCAGCTTCTCCCCCAGGATGTAGCCGCCCCCACCCGCCATCAGGTGCCGCCGGTTCTCGGCGGAGGTGAAGCCGCGGTCGGCGACCCACACGACCTTGCCCAAGGTCCAGTCCCGCATCTCGTCCTTGACCTGGCGGATCAACGGGGAGTCGGAGGTGTTCCCGGGCCAGCACCACACCCGCACCGGGATCCCGTCCCGGGTGACGGCCATCCCCACGATCACCTGCGGTAGGTCCTCGCGGGAGTCCTTGGACTTACCGTAGGTACGGAACCCCGCCCTGCTCGCCGCGCCTGCCGGCGGATCCGCCCCCGCATCGTCGTTGACGTCGTCCTCGGGCAGAAGCCGCCCGTTCTCGTCTCGCCAGGCAGGCTCGTCGGCGTCCTCGGTCTCGAAGTAGGTGCTGGTGGTGTCGAAGAACAGCAGGTCGACCTCGAGGTTCAACAGATGCGCGACGGCGTCGAACACCCCGCGGCCGATCTGGTCCTGGACCTGGACGAGCCAGTCCATCGCCCGGTAGCAGGCATCGTCGGTGGTGGCCTCGATCCCACTGATGTGCACGTGGTCGGCCAGCCACCCCGTCGCCGCCAACTTCGACGACGGGGCCAGCGCCCGGTTGGCGACCAGCGTGAACAACACCCGCTCCACCAGCGGATCCCGCCGGGTCGTCGCCGCGAGGCGCCGCAGCAGGGTGTCGATGCCGAGTTGGTGCCACAGCCCGTCTAGCAGGTGCGCCCCGCCGATCGGGCGGGAGTCGGTGAACGCCAGTCCCGGGATCCCCGACACTCGGACCCGGTCCGGGCCCACAGCGGCCGGTTCGACGCCCAGCAGGCGGGTCAGGCAGGTGATCAGTCGTTCGACCGCGGCCCGGTCCAACTCCTCGGCCCGCCCGAGGGAGTACAGCACCTTCGTGCGGGAGGCCTTGGCGGCCGGATCCCACTCGCTGTGGGCCAGCTGCAGGTAGGTCACCTTCGACCCGTCCCGGTTCCGCCGCGTCGACGTCTTCACGAACATGCCGCCAGAACCTACAGCAAAATCGCAGATCAAGTAGCAGATACGGTCAAAGTCGTGCCGCTAGGACTTTCTGGCCCGTCGAGCAGGCCGCAAGCCCCTGACCTGCACCGATACCCACGATCATGCCCCAGAACCCGATTAGCTGCGGAACGCAGGTGCGGGCGATGTAGTTGGTGAGGTTACGGAAGCCGAGGGCGGTGCCGCGTAGGTGTTCGAGGCGGCCGTTGATGGCCTCGGTGGGTCCGTTGCTGGTGCGGGGTCGGTCGAAGTAGGCCAGGACGTCGCTGGCCCGTCGCTTGAGCGTGCGGCCGAGTCGGCGTAGTTCGATCAGGGTGGCTGGGACGCCGCGGCTGAGGGTGTCGATCACGGCCTGCATCAGCTGGCGGCCGCGGGCGGCGTCGGGGTGACGGTAGGCGGCGATCATCCGCTGGTAGATGCCCCAAGTCGCCTCGACCTCGACGTGGGACTCGACGGCGAACAGGTCCTCAAGACGCTTGGCCTGCTTGTCGGTGAGCAGATCGGCTCCGGTGTGCAGCATCCGTCGGGCGCCGTAGAGCGGGTCGCCGGTGCGGCCCCGGTGCCCGCAGGTGTCCTGCTGGACACGACGCCGGCAGCCGTCCAGGGCCTCGCCGCCCAGGCGGACGACGTGGAACGGATCCATGACCGCGACCGCGTCGGGCAACTCGGCGGTGGTGGCGGTCTTGAAGCCAGTGAACCCGTCCATCGCCACGACCTCCACCTGGTCACGCCAGGCCTGCGGACGTCCGGCCAGCCACTGCCCGAAGGCCTGCTTGGAGCGGCCTTCCACCATGTCCAGCAGCCTCGCCGAGCCCGTCTGGTCCCGCACAGGGGTCAAGTCGATGACGACAGTGACGAAGGTGTCCCCGCGCCGGGTGTGCCGCCAGTTGGGTCGGCCCGGGGCGCGGTGGCGGCATTGCTGCTGCTCCGTTTCCCCGGACCGCCCGCCGAACCCGCCGTGCGACTCTCACCGCAGCGGGCTCTCCGCGTCAGGCTGCTGCCCGTCTATGCGGGTGTGGCCGATGTCGTCCACGGGGTCGGGATGCGGTAGCCGCGGTAGCGGTATCGCGTCACCGTGACGGTGGCTGCGCCACGGAACCGTTGCCCGTCGTGGGCCAGGCGCCAGGTTCCGGGCAGGCAGAACCTGCGCCGCAGTTCTGGCCATCCGATCCGGTGCTTCTTCCGCAGCCAGGACGTGATCCGCTCCCAGGTGTAGGAGTCGATCGCGTTGAAGGTCCGCTTGGAGACACCGTGGCGGAAGTAGTTCGCCCAGCCACGCAGCACCCTCCCCAGGTAGTCCATCAGGTACCCGGGGTCTTGGTGCAGGGTGTGCCTGTAGGTCATGGTCCGCACCCGGTCCTTGATCGCGGCGATCGCCTTGGTTGAGGGCCGGGTGTAGACGTATCGCTTCTGGCTGCCTCGTTTGCGCATCCGTCGGATGTTGAAGCCGAGGAAGTCGAAGCCGTCGTCGATGTGGACCACGCGGGTCTTCTCCGGTGACAGTCTCAGCCCGATCGGGGCCAGGACTGCCGCGACCTGCTCGCGCAGGGCTTGGGCGTGTTCCTTCTCGCCGGTCACCAGGACGACGAAGTCGTCGGCGTAGCGGACGAGCCGGTAGTTCGCCAGGCCGTGGCGGCGGCGTTTCTGTCGCTGCTGCTCGGTCGCCATCCCCGTCTGCCACAGCTGCATGAAGTGGTCATCCAGCACGGACAGGGCGAGGTTGGCCAGCAGCGGGGAGAGGATCCCGCCCTGCGGGGTGCCGGTGATCGTGCCTTCCCGGGTTCCGGCCGTGGTCAGGACCCCGGCCTTGAGGAAGGACTTCACCAACCCCAGGACACGCTTGTCGGTGATCCGTGCGCGGAGGCGGTCCATCAAGGCGGTGTGATCGATGTTGTCGAAGGATGCCCTTTCTTACTACCCGTTTCGAAGACGTCGCGACGGCGCTGAAGAGGTGTGCGGACGGAGTGCCGTGCCTGCTGGCGGCGGTGGAGTTGCTGATCGGGCACCGGTTCTGGCTGCAACGTGAGGACTTCCTCGAGCGGTTCGTCGAACTGGACGTCGATGAGGCGACGGGTCGGACGTTGGGGTGGGTCGACTGGACGGGGGCGGTCGCCGGGCTGACATCCCGGCGGCTGGTCTGCTCGGATGGCCAACGGCAGGTTCTGGCGATCGCGGCGAGTCTGGCCGAGGGGGTGCCGGTTGACCTGCGGGACGCGGTGTGCGGTCTGGACGGCCCCACCATCGCCCTGCTGGTCGACGTGGTGGCGGTCGCGTCCGGTCACCGGCAAGGGCAGCCGTCGTGGTGAGGGTCGCAGAGACGGTGACGGTGACCCGGCCCCGTCATCGGCTGGTCGGGCAGCGGTTGCAGGTGCTGGGGCGGATGCGGCGCCGGGGTCAGGTCGTGCTGCTGGTGGTGCTGCCGGGTGGGAGCAAGACGCTGATGCCGGCCGCGTGGACCAGCGCCGAACCCGAGCCTGCGGGGGTGTTCTCGGCCACGGTGGCCACGGCCGGGGATCTGCTGGCGGTCGCCGGGATGGTTGCGGCGTTCGCTCGGCGGGTCGGGGACGAAAGTGAACAGGCTGCACGTACGTCACCGTGCGAGGAGGACGACCGTGCAGCCTGTCCAGTTGAGTCTGATGCCGGACCTGGATCCGGCGCCACCGACCGACCTGCTGGGGTCACTGCCCAGCAACGACGCCAGCGAGGCGATCACCACCCTGGCAGGGATGATCGCCCGGGCGGCGAAGCCGCTGATCGCGGAGGCCGGGGATGAGTGAGCACCCCAAGATCCGGCCCACGCACCTTCAGCGAGCTGCGATCGTCTATGTCCGGCAGTCGACGTTGGCGCAGGTCGAGCGCAACCGGGAATCCACCATCCGTCAGTACGACCTGGTCGAGCGGGCGGTGAGGTGGGGCTGGCCCCGCAGCGCGGTCCGGGTGATCGACGATGACCTGGGTGTCTCTGGTACGTCCACCGCCGGCAGGTCGGGGTTCGGGCAGGTGGCCGCGATGGTCGCGCTTGGGCAGGTCGGGATCGTGTTGGCGTTGGAGTGTTCGCGGCTGGCCCGCAACAACGCCGACTGGTACCGGTTGCTGGACCTGGCCGGGATGACCGACACCCTGATCGGGGACGCCGACGGCCTCTACCATCCCGGGCAGTTCAACGATCGCCTGGTGCTGGGGATGAAGGGCACGATGTCCGAAGCCGAGATCCACATCCTGCGGGCCCGGCTGGCCGGCGGGATCGCGTCCAAGGCCGCCCGCGGCGAGCTGCAGCGGGCCCTGCCGGTCGGGCTGGTCTGGACCGATCCGGTTGGTCGGGACGAGCCCGGTCAGATCCAGCTGCACCCCGACGAGGCCGTCCGCGGGGTGATCGCCGCGGTCTTCGAGCGGTTCGCGGTCGCAGGGTCGGTCCGGGCGACCTGGTTGTGGCTGCGCGAGCAGGGCTTGAGGTTGCCGATGATGCCGGTGGTCTACATGCACGACCTCGGGGAGATCACCTGGGTCACCCCGACCTACCACGCGGTCCACACCATCTTGACCCACCCGGCCTATGGCGGGGCCTACGTCTACGGCCGCACCGAGCAGCGCAGGCGGCTGGACGCCGACGGCACGGTCCACCTCTCCCGCCACGTGCTGCCGCGGGACCGGTGGCAGGTGTGCCTGCCCGGCCACCACCCCGGCTACATCGACTGGGACACCTACCTGGCCAACCAGGACCGGATCGGCGCCAACATCCGTCCCGAACCGCACGCGGCCGGCACCGGCGCCGTCCGCGAAGGCGCCGCCCTGCTGCAGGGCCTGGCCGTCTGCGCGACCTGCGGCCGCAAGCTGGCGGTGTTCTACCAGGGCAAGACCAAGTCGAAACCGGGCTACTACTGCAACGGCACCGCCGAGCTCGTCGACGGCCGAGGGGTCCGGCACCTGACCACCGGCGGCGCCGGGATCGACGCGGCCGTCGCCGCCGCGGTCCTGGACGCCGTCGCCCCCGCCGCCCTGCAAGCAGCCCTCACGGCGGCGGAGGACCTGGAGCACGGCCACGAGACCGTGCTGGCCCAACACGCCCGCGAGGTCGAGACCGCCCGTTACCAGGCCGCCCGCGCCGAACGCCGCTACCGGGCCGTCGACCCGGACAACCGGCTCGTCGCCCGCGGCCTCGAGGCCGAGTGGGAGAAGACCCTGACCGCCCTGGCCGCCGCCCAGGCCGCTCTCGAGCAGCGCCGCCGGCGCCGGCCCGCTCCGCTCACTCCCGCCGAACGTGCCCAGGTCCTGGCCCTGGCTGACGACCTGCCCGCGGTCTGGCACGCCCCGACCACCACCGACAAAGACCGCAAGCTGCTGCTGCACGCCCTGCTGGAGGAGGTCGTCATCGGCATCACCCGCGGCCCGGCCACCGGACAGGCAGACCTGCTCATCCGCTGGAAAGGCGGCGCCACCACCGACCTGACCCTGACCCTGCGCCGGGCCCAGCCGAAGATCCGCACCAGTGACGACACCATCGACCTCATCCGGCGACTGGCCGTCTACCACCCCGACGCCGTGATCGCCGGGATCCTGAACCGGCAGCACCGCACCACCGCCCGGGGACTGTCATACACCGCCAGTAGGGTCCAATCACTGCGCTTCCACTGGGACATTCCCTGCCACCAGCCCAGCCGCGACACAGGGAAAGACACTGGGAACAACACGGGGAAAGGGGAGCTGCTCACCGTGGCCGACGCCGCCAAGACCCTGGGCACCGCGCCCTCCACCCTGCACCGGTGGATCAACGACGGATTCATCCCGGCCGAGCAGGACACCCCCGGCGCCCCCTGGCGGATCCGCCTCACCGACGACCTACGCGCGCTGTTCGTCGACCACGCCCCCGACGGCTGGCTCGTCATGCAAGACGCCACCAAAGCCCTCGGCGTCTCCCGACAGACCGTCTTGCAGCGTGTAAAGCGCGGCGAACTCCAAGCCGTCCACGTCACCACCGGACGCCGAAAAGGCCTGCGCATCAACGTATCCCAGCCCCAGGACGGCCTGTTCTAAACCCTCAAACACCGACAGGAGCAGTGTGACCATGCATCCAAGCACGCCTCGATGTCGGCCTCCAGCACCCACTGGTACGACTGCGTCGTGAAGTGGTGGATCTCGGCGATCGCGTCCTGCGCGCGCCGGTTCGGCCTGAACCCGTAGGAGACCGGCTGGAAGTCGGCCTCCAGGATCGGTTCCAGGACGAGTTTCAGCGCGGCCTGCACGACCCGGTCGGTCACGGTCGGGATCCCCAGGGCCCGCAGCTTCCCGCTGGCCTTGGGGATCATCACCCGCCGCACCGGCGCCGGGGTGAAGGTCCGCGACCGCAGTTGGCCTCGGACTTCGTGCAGGAACTCAGGGACCCCGTACCGGGAAGCGATCCAGGCCACGGTGGCCCGATCGACCCCGGCGGTGCGCGCCCCCTTGTTGCCCGCGACGCGTTCCCACGCCACGGTCAACACGTTGGGGTCGCACACCAGGTTGTACAGATCATCGAACCGGCGAGCCCGATCGGTGCTCGCCCAGCAGTGCAGCTTGCCCTGAATCCTCCGTACCACCACGTGCGCCTCGCTTTCGCGCGGCCACGCGATGGCGCCGGTATTCACCGACGCGTCTTCGGACGTGACAGTCACTCCCCGCTCCTTCCGCTGTCGCCCTTCCCCATGTGACCGGCTCTCCCGGCCTCGGAGTACTACGGCGACTCCGCCCCATCGACACCCTTCAGCCGGCAACGCGCCTATCCCCATGCGGGGAGTGGCGTGCCGATGGTTCCCACGTTCACTGTCATCCGGTCGACGGGCGAGGCGCCCGGCTTTGCCCCTGCGGTCTCGTCGTGACTACGCCGCAGACCTTCACCACGACCTGTCAGGCCCGACACACTCGCCGTCCCGACAGTTCCCCCCGCCGGGTCACCGCCTGGCAGACGGC
>JAAYAH010000170.1 GCA_012719445.1 Actinomycetales bacterium
CGGCCGGGTCGACGAGGCCCGGCGCTGGCTGGAGGCGGCGGCCGAGGTCGACGACGAGGGAGTCTCCGGTGCCGCGGATCGTCTCGCGGAACTGGACGGGTTCGTCATCGTCGATCTGGAGGACGGTTCTGATCCTGAGGACGGTTCTGTTCCTGAGGACGGTTCTGTTCCCGAGGACGGTCCCGCTGCTGACGAGAGCCCCGGCCCGGAGCAGCGACCGGGAGAGCGGTCGGTGGAGCCCTCTGCCGTCGCCGCCTCGGCCGTGGGCCCGACGTTCCTCGCGGACACCGGGGCTGTGGGGCACGGCGGAGGCGCCGCGTGATCCCGGGAACCGGCGCGTGACCTGCGGACAGCACACCGGCACCGCCCGGGAACCCGTCCGGTCGGCCACGCTCGGGGAGTCCGACGGGCCGCTCGCCCGGTCCCACGATCTCGCCCTGCTCGACCTCGACGGGGTGGTCTACATCGGCCCTGACCCGGTTCCCGGGGCCACCGAGGCCCTCGCCGCGGCGAGGGCGGTCGGGATGCGTCTCGCCTTCGTGACCAACAACGCCAGCCGGACGCCGTCCACCGTCAGCGAGCACCTCGTCCGGCTGGGGATCCCCGCCACCCCGGACGAGGTCGTGACCTCGGCCATGGCGGCCGCGGCCCTGCTCGCCCGCAGGCTCGGGGTCGGGGAGCGGGTGCTCGTTGCCGGCGGCGAGGGCCTGCACCGGGCGCTGGAGGACCGGGGCCTCGTCCCCGTGCGGTCCATGGCCGAGAGGCCGGCGGCCGTCGTCCAGGGCTTCGGTCCGCGGGTGGGACGGCGGGAGCTGACCGAGGTCGTCGCCGCGGTCCGCGCGGGCCTGCCGTGGATCGCGACCAACCGGGATCCCACCGTGCCGACCCCGACCGGTCGGAGCCCGGGCAACGGAGCCCTCGTCGCCCGGGTCGTCGCGGCGACCGGTGAGCAGCCACAGGTCGCGGGCAAGCCTCAGCCCACGCTGTTCACCGAGGCCGTGCAGCGGTACCGGAGCCGCAGTCCGCTGGTGGTCGGGGACCGGCTGGACACCGACCTCGAAGGGGCACGGGCCGCGGGGATGCCGGGGCTGCTCGTGCTCACCGGGGTGACCGACGTCCCGGAGCTGCTCGCCGCCGCGCCAGGGTTCAGGCCGACCTTCGTCGGTCGCGACCTCGGTGCGCTCCACGAGAGCCATCCCCGGCCCCTGCTCGCCGGCGGCGACGGCGCCCGGCTGGTGCGGTGCCGGGA
The DNA here is from genome assembly GCA_012719445.1 of Actinomycetales bacterium. Classification (GTDB taxonomy): domain Bacteria; phylum Actinomycetota; class Actinomycetes; order Actinomycetales; family Kineosporiaceae; genus JAAYAH01. The sequence continues at coordinate 1,250 of JAAYAH010000170.1, forward strand.
GGCCGAGGTGGCCATGACCCGGGGCGAGCTCCGGATCGTGCGTCCCGGCGCTCCGCTCGACCTCCTGCGTGCAGCCTGCGTCGCGTGCTGGACCCGGGCCGACGAGCAGGCGACAGCGGCGCCCGACCCGACCGATCCGAAGGACCCGACCGCACCGGATCTCCCCCGCGGCGCCGAGGTCGTGGTCGCGGCGCTGGCCACGCTCGATCAGCGCAGGCCCCGGTCGCGGTAGCGTTGCACGGCCGGGAGACGAGGACGGGCACGCCGGGAGGAGCCGTGACGACCAGCGGGAGCGATCCGGACACCGGGGTCACCGGGTGGCCGCAGGCTCCGACCGGGGCGTCGTCCGCGACCCTCCCCGAGCCGCCGGAGACCGGTGACCCGGCGGTCGACGCGGTCGTCCTGGCCCTGGCCGCCACCGTGGAGGAGCCGCTGCAGGCCCAGGTGGAGGCCTTCGACCGGGCGCACCGGATGCTGCAGGATCGCCTCTCCGACGTCGAGGGGTGAGCACCGTGGTCCGGTTGCGTCGCCTGGACGCGGAGCTGGTCCGTCGCGGCCTGGCCCGCTCCCGCCAGCACGCGGGGGAGCTCATCGCCGGTGGCCTGGTCACGGTCGGCGGGAGCCGCGCGGGGAAGCCGTCGACCCAGGTCGATCCGGGGGCTGCCGTCGTCGTCACCGAGGGAACGGATCCCGGGTACGCGAGCAGGGGCGCCCACAAGCTGGCCGGTGCCCTCGCCGCGTTCGCCCCGGAAGGGCTCACCGTCGCCGGGCGGCAGTGCCTCGACGCGGGCGCCAGCACCGGAGGGTTCACCGACGTCCTGCTTCGCGGCGGTGCCGCAAGGGTGCTCGCGGTCGACGTCGGCTACGGGCAGCTCGCCTGGAACCTGCGGCAGGACCCGCGGGTCGAGGTGCTGGACCGCACGAACGTCCGCGACCTGTCACCGGACCGCGTGTGCCCGCCGGCCGAGCTCGTCGTCGCCGACCTGTCCTTCATCTCGCTGCGGCTGGTGCTGCCCGCCCTCGTCCGGTGCGCCGTGCCGGACGCCGATCTGGTGGTCATGGTCAAGCCGCAGTTCGAGGTGGGCAGGGAGCGGCTCGGCTCCGGTGGCGTGGTCCGTGCCCCGGAGTTGCGGGCCACCGCGGTACGGGACGTCGCCGCGTCGGCCACCGAGCTCGGTCTCGGGGTCGCCGGCGTGGTCGCCAGCCCGCTGCCGGGTCCGAGCGGCAACGTGGAGTTCTTCCTGTGGTTGCGGGCCGGCGCGCCGCCGCTGCGCGAGGAGGCGCTCGCCCGCGCCGTGAGCGAGGGGCCGCAGTGATGACCGTGCCGACCGCCGCAGGGCAGCGGGTGGGGCTGCCGGGGGGTTTCGCGAGGGACGTCGGGAGGGCCGGGACCGGGAGGGCCAGGACATGAGCGACCAGGGAGGGACCTCGCCGCGGGCGGTCCTGGTGCTCTCGCACGCGGGCCGTCCCGCCGCCCTGGTCGCGGCGGAGGAGCTGACCAGGGGGCTGGTCCGGGGCGGGATCCACGTGATCATGCCACCGGACGAGCTCGCGACGCTGGACCCCGCGGTCCGGCGGCTGGCGGCACCCGCGGCCCCGGACGACCTCATCGACGGCGCGGAGCTCGTCGTCGTGCTCGGCGGCGACGGCACCATCCTGCGCGCGGCCGAGGTGGTCCGCGGCAGCGAGGTCCCGCTGCTGGGGGTCAACCTCGGCCACGTGGGCTTCCTCGCCGAGGCCGAGCGCGGTGACCTCGCCGAGGTGGTCCACCGGATCGCGGAGCGCCGGTACGAGGTCGAGCAGCGGATGACCCTCGACGTCACCGTGCATCGGGACGGCGAGCCGGTCGCCGCCACCTGGGCCGTCAACGAGGCCACCGTCGAGAAGGCCAGTCGCGAGCGCATGATCGAGGTCTCGGTCGACGTGGACGGCCGACCGCTCACCGCCTTCGGCTGCGACGGCGTGGTCCTCGCCACCCCGACCGGGTCGACCGCGTACGCCTTCTCCGCCGGGGGACCGGTCGTCTGGCCCGAGGTCGAGGCCCTCCTGCTCGTCCCGATCTCCGCCCACGCGCTCTTCGCCCGGCCGCTGGTCGTCGCCCCGACCTCGACGCTCTCCGTCGAGATCCTGGACAGGACCCGGCACGAGGCGGTGCTGTGGTGCGACGGCCGGCGCGCGCTCACCGTCCCCCGGCGGGCACGGGTGGAGGTGACCCGGTCGGCGCTCCCCGTCCGGCTGGCCCGGCTGGCCAGGCCACCGTTCACCGACCGGCTCGTCGCCAAGTTCGGGCTGCCCGCACACGGTCTCAAGGGCGACGTGCCCGGCCCACGGGGGTCCGCGGCCGACGGGGGAGTCGTGCCTGACGGCCCGTCGGCCTAGGCTGCACCCGTGCTGCTGGAGATGCGCCTGAGAGGTCTCGGCGTGATCCGGGACGCGGTACTGGAGCTGGGTCCCGGTCTCACGGTCCTGACCGGTGAGACGGGAGCGGGCAAGACCATGGTGGTCACCGGCCTCGGCCTGCTCATGGGCGGCCGGGCGGACGCCGGGGCCGTGCGCGAGGGGTCCTCGGCCGCGGTCGTCGAGGGTCGGGTCGCGGTCGAGCCGGGCGGGGTGGTCGCCGACCGGGCCAAGGAGGCCGGTGGGGACCTGGACGACGGGGACGTGCTCATCCTGTCCAGGACCCTCGCCGCGGAGGGCCGCAGCAGGGCCCACGTCGGGGGGCGGGCCGTCCCGGTTGGGGTCCTCGGCGAGCTGGCCGAGCATCTCGTCGCGGTGCACGGGCAGAGCGACCAGATCCGGCTCCGCTCCGCGGTGCGGCAGCGCGAGACCCTCGACCGGTTCGCCGGTCACGCGGTGACCGAGCCGCTGGCCGCGTACCGCACCTGCTGGCGGCGGTGGACCGAGGTGGAGACCACGATCCGCGAGATCACCGAGCGGGCGAGGGAGCGCGCGCAGGAGGCCGAGCTGCTGCGGCTGGGGCTCGCCGAGATCGAGCGGGCGGCTCCCCAGTCGGGGGAGGACGTGGCGCTGCGCGAGGAGGCCGACCGGCTGGCCCACGCCGAGGAGCTGCGCGGCGCCGCGGCGCTCGCCCACGCCGCCCTGGCGGGTGACTCCTCCGCCGCGGACGCGGGCGACGACGTGACCACCCTGGTCGCCGCAGCCCGGCGGGCACTGGACGGCGTCCGGGCACACGACCCCGCGCTCGCGACGCTGGCCGACCGGCTGACCGAGATCGGTTACCTGGTCGCCGACGTCGCCACTGAGTGCGCGGCCTACGCGACGTCGGTGGAGGCCGACCCGCTGCGGTTGGCCGCCGTCGAGGAACGGCGCTCCGTGCTCGCGGTCCTCACCAGGGCCTACGGCGAGGACGTCGACGCGGTGCTGGCCTGGGCAGAGGCCTCGGCGCTGCGCCTGTCCGAGCTCACCGGCGACGACGACCGGCTCGCCGCACTGCACGAGGAACGGGAACGGCTGCGCGGGGAGCTCGCGGAGCTGGCCGCCGGGGTGAGCCTGGCCAGGGCGGAGGCCGCGGCCCGGCTCGGCGCAGCCGTCACCGAGGAGCTGCACGCGCTGTCCATGCCGGCGGCCCGGCTCGTCGTCGAGGTCAGCCGGCGTGAGCAGGCCGACGGCCTCCCGATCGACCTCGGCGCGGGTCCGGTCCCGGTCGCGGCGGGCCCGGACGGGATCGACGAGGTGGAGATGCTGCTCGCCCCGCACCCGGGGGCTGCGCCGAGGCCGCTGGGCAAGGGGGCGTCGGGCGGCGAGCTGTCCCGGGTGATGCTCGGGCTCGAGGTCGTCCTCGGCGCGGCCGACCCGGTGCCGACGTTCGTCTTCGACGAGGTCGACTCCGGAGTCGGCGGACAGGCAGCCCTCGGCATCGGCAGGCGGCTGGCCCGGCTGGCCCGCACCTCCCAGGTCCTCGTCGTCACCCACCTACCCCAGGTCGCTGCCTTCGCGGACCGGCACCTGGTCGTGGTGAAGTCCGCGGACGGCAGGGTCACCGAGAGCGGGGTGCGCCTGCTCGACGCCGAGGAACGGGTCACCGAGCTGGCCAGGATGCTCGGCGGGATGGCCGACTCCGACAGCGCGAGGGCGCACGCCGAGGAGCTGATCACGACCGGGGCGGAGGAGCGGGACCGGTGTTGACGGGCGTCCCACGACCCGCGCTGCCGCGCCCTCGACGACATCCGCGACGGCCGACGTGGGAGGATCTTCGTGTGAAGGTGTCGGTGCTGCGTCGTCGGTCGGACCAGGAGCAGGGGCCCGGCATCGTCGGCACGGTCCGGGTGGACCGGCGGACGAAGAACCTCACCAAACGCCTCCAGCCGGGGGACATCGCGGTCATCGACCACATGGACATCGACAAGGTCTCCGCGGAGGCCCTGGTCGGCTGCCGCCCCGCGGCCGTGGTCAACGCGGCCCCGAGCACCTCCGGCCGTTACCCCAACCTCGGACCCGAGATCATCGTCGCGGCCGGGATCCCGCTCCTGGACTCCGCAGGCAGCGAGGTGATGACCGACCTCGTCGAGGGCACGACCGCGCGCGTCCACGACAGCGCCGTCTGGGTGGGGGAACGGTGCGTCGCCCAGGCGTTCACCCAGGACGAGGAGTCCGTCGCCGCGTCCATGGAGGAGGCGCGGGCCGGGCTGTCGGTCCAGCTCGAGGCGTTCGCCGCGAACACCATGGAGTACCTGCGGCGCGAGCGGGCGCTGCTGCTGGACGGCGTCGGCGTCCCCGACGTCACCACCCGGCTCGAGGGCAGGCAGGTGCTCATCGTCGTCCGCGGGTACCACTACAAGGAGGACCTGGCCACGCTGCGGCCCTACATCCGCGAGTACCGGCCGATCCTCATCGGCGTCGACGGCGGGGCCGACGCGATCCTCGAGGCCGGGTACACCCCGGACATGGTGGTCGGTGACATGGACTCCGTCTCCGACCGGGCCCTGACCTGCGGGGCCGAGGTGGTCGTGCACGCCTACCGGGACGGGAGGGCTCCCGGGCTGGAGCGGGTCCGCGCCCTCGACGTCGAGGCGGTCGTGTTCCCGGCGACCGGGACCAGCGAGGACGTGGCGATGCTGCTCGCCGACGACAAGGGAGCCTCGCTCATCGTCGCCGTCGGCACCCACGCGACCCTGGTGGAGTTCCTCGACAAGGGCCGGTCCGGGATGGCGAGCACCTTCCTCACCCGGCTCCGGGTCGGCGGGAAGCTCGTCGACGCCAAGGGGGTCTCCCGGCTGTACCGGCAGCGGATCTCCAACCGGCAGCTGGCCGTCCTCGTCGCGGCCGGGCTGGTTGCCCTCGGCGTCGCCCTCGCCTCGACCCCCGGCGGCCAGACCTTCTACTCGCTCATCGGTGCCAGCGTCGACGACCTGGTCTCCATGGTCCGCGGCTGGTTCACCGACGCCCCGCCGGAGGCTCTTCCGGCGACGGCCAGTTCCTGGGGGATTGTGTGATCGACTTCCGCTACCACCTCGTGTCGCTGGTCTCGGTGTTCATCGCCCTGGCCGTCGGCATCGTGCTGGGCGCAGGACCCCTGAAGGAGTCCCTCGGCAACACCCTCAAGGGCGAGGTCGAGGACCTGCGCCAGGACAGGGAGTCGCTGAAGGTCGAGCTGGACCGGCTGGAGACCTCGCAGCGACACCGGGACGACTTCATCGTCGACATCCGCCCGAGCCTGGTCGGTCAGCGACTCGGCGGTCGCTCGGTCGTCGTCGTGGCCCTGCCCGGGATCGACGGGGAGTCGGTGAAGTCCCTGACCGAGGCCCTCAAGGACGCCGGTGCGACGGTGACCGGCAGGGTCGACGTCGCCGAGGCGTGGAGCTCCCCGGCCAAGAGCGCGTTCCGTGAGCAGCTGGCAGCGCAGCTGCAGGCCGGGCTGGGCACCGCGGCTGGGACCGGGGACACCTCCGAGCAGCTCGCGGCGCTGCTGGCCAGGGCCGTGGTCACCGGCGACCTGGCAGCCTCCGGCAAGCTCGACGCCACGGCCAAGACCCTGCTCGAGGGGCTCACCAGCGCCGATCTCGTCAGCGTCGACGACGACCTCGACAGCCGGGCCACCGAGGCGGTCGTCCTGGCGCCTCCGGTCACCGCCGCGACCGCGACCACCTCGGTCACCACCTCCGACGCCGCCGAGGCCACCGTCATCTCCTGGCGGACGCTCGCCGCGACCCTCGATGAGGCCTCCGACGGAGCGGTCGTGCTCGGCCCGGCCTCCTCCGCGGCGGACGGCGGGCTCGTCGCCGCCGTCCGCGCGAAGTCCGACCTCGGTTCCAAGCTCTCCACCGTCGACACCGGGGGGACCCCGATGGGCCCGGTGAGCACGGTCCTGGCGCTCAGCGAGCAGTTGCGCGGCCTCGCGGGCGACTACGGGTTCGGTGAGGGCGCCGACGACGTGCTGCCGGAGCTCGCCGACGCCGGCTCCGGGCAGTCGTGACCCGGGACGTGGGCAGGCGGTCGTGAGACGAGCAGCCGTGGGCAGGACGGTCGTCCGGCGGATGGCGGCGGCCGGCTGCGCCGCGCTCGGGGCGCGGATAGCGCGCGCCGCCCTGGAAGCGGTGCCGCCGGGCGGCCGGGACCGTTGGCAGCGCACCAACCACCGGGGCGAGCCCGTCTCCCTGCTGGAGGGACCGGCCTGGGTCGCCGGCGCGCTGGCGGGGCTCGCGGCCTCGGGGGCCCCCGGCCGGCTGAGGACCGGCGCCGCGGTCACCGTCGCGACGGCCGGGGCCTTCGGGGCCCTGGACGACCTCCACGAGTCGGGGCGCAGCAAGGGCCTGCGCGGCCACCTCGGCGCCCTGGTCGCGGGGGAGCTGACCACCGGCGGGGCCAAGGTGCTGGGGATCGGCGCCGGGGGTCTCGCCGCGGCCTCGATCATCACGGGGGACCGGCGCAGGCCGCTGCGGTCCCTCGGCAGGACGGTGCTCGGCGGGGCCCTCATCGCCGGGTCGGCGAACCTGGTGAACCTGTTCGACCTCCGGCCGGGCCGGGCTCTCAAGGTCACCCTGCTCGCCGCCCCCGCCGCGTGCGCCGCCAACCCCGCCGGGGCGCTCGCGGCCACGGCGACCGGGGTCTCGGCGGCGCTGCTGCCGGAGGACCTGGCCGAGCGCGGCATGCTCGGTGACACCGGAGCCAACGCCGCCGGAGCCCTGCTGGGATCGGCGCTGGTGTCCCGGCTCGGGGTCAGGGGGCAGGCCGCGGTGCTGGCCGCCGTCGTCGGCCTCACCCTCACCAGCGAGAAGGTCAGCTTCACCAGGGTCATCGAGGCGACGCCGGTCCTCCGCGAGCTCGACGGGCTCGGGCGCCGCCGGTGAGCCGGGACCCGGGGTGAGCGGGGCACCGGGCGGTCAGGACGGCGGCAGGGCGCCCGGAGGGTCCTTCGCCGCGGGCACGGCCGTCGCCGTCGGGGCCGGCCTGCTCGGGTCCGCCGCGCTCATCGCCGGGCTCACGGTGCTGTCCCGGGCCGTCGGGTTCGGACGCTGGTTCGTCTTCTCCGGCGCGGTGCACCAGGACTGCACCGGGACCGCGTACGCGACGGCCAACGTGCTGCCCAACGTGCTGTTCGAGGTCGCGGCAGGCGGTGCGCTGGCCGGCGCCGTCGTCCCCGTCGTCGCCGGTGCCCTGGCCGCAGGCCGTCGCCAGGACGTCGACCGTCTCGTCTCGGCCCTGCTCACCTGGTGCCTGGTCGTGCTCGTGCCGCTGGCCGCGCTGCTCGCCCTCGCCTCCGGTCCGCTCTCCGAGGTCTTCCTCGGCGGCGAAAGGGCCTGCGCAGGCGGGACCGACCTCGCCGCCAGGATGCTCCTGGTCTTCGCCCCCCAGGTGCCGCTGTACGGGATCGGCGTGGTGCTGACCGGGGTTCTCCAGGCGCACCGGCGGTTCGCCTGGCCCGCCGTGGCACCGCTGCTCTCGAGCGTCGTCGTGATCGTCAGCTACCTCGGCTACGCCGGACTGGCCGGACCGGCCCGGCACGCCGAGGACTACCTGCCGACCCCGGGGGCCGAGGCCGTGCTCGCCGGGGGGACGACCCTCGGGGTCGTCGCCCTGAGCCTGCCGCTGCTGTGGCCGGTCTCCCGGCTCGGCGTGCGGCTGCGGCCCGGCCTGCGGTTCCCCCCCGGCCAGGCTGCGCGGGTGCGGGGACTCGCCCTCGCCGGGGTCGGCACCCTGGTCGCCCAGCAGATCGCCGTCCTGGTCACCATGAGGATCGCCAACGGGGTCGGCGGGACGGGGACCTGGCCGGTGCTGCTCTACGTCCAGGCCGTCTACCTGCTCCCGTACGCCGTGTTCGCCGTCCCGCTGGCCACCGCGGCCTTCCCCGAGCTGTCCCGTAGCGCCGAGACCGGTGACGCCGAGGGGTTCCGGCGCACCTCGTCCCGGTCGACCCGGCTCGTCGTGCTGGTCTCCGCGCTCGGCGCCGGGAGCCTCGTCGCCGTCGCCCCCGCGGTGCAGGCCCTCTTCGGCGTCCTGGAGGGCGACACCGGCGGCTCCCTCGGGCTGATGTCCCTCGCCCTCGGCCTGTACGCCCCGGGGCTCGTCGGCTGGGGGCTGGTCGCCCACGTCGGCCGGGCCCTGTACGCCTCCGGCAGGGGGCGTTCCGCGGCCCAGGCGACCGCAGCGGGATGGGCGGCCGTTGTCGGGGTCTCGCTGGCCGTCGCGCTGGTCCTCGACGCCACCGGGACGTCCGGAACCCGGGCGGCGACGATCGGCGTCGGGGTCGGCAACACGGCGGGGATGACCCTGGCCGGGGCGCTGCTGCTGCTGGCGCTGCGTCGCGTCGCCGGGCAGGGGGCGCTGCAGGGTCTCGGACGGGCCGGGCTGGCGAGCGCAGTGGGAGCCGTCCTCGCCGCGGTCGCCGGGCGGGCGGCGGCGGATGCGACGGCACCGGACCCCGGCACCACCCCCGCCGGGGGAGCAGCCGGTACGGCGCTGCTGGCCGGCGGTGTCGCCGCGGTGCTGGCCGTGATCGTGTTCGCCGCGGTCGTCCTGGTGCTGGACCGGGCCGACCTCGTCGGCCTCGCGGGTCGTGGTCGCGCCCGCGCCGGAGCGGGGGATCGAGGGGACGGGGAACCGGCCGCGCGACCGACCGCCGAGGTCCTGCTGCTGCTCGGGACCAGCGGCGGGGGCGTCGGCCGGCACGTGCGCGCCGTCGCCGAGGGGCTCTCCGCGGCAGGTGTCCCGGTGGGGCTCGCGGCCCCGGCGGGGACCGCGGCACGGTTCGGGCTCGACGGCGCCGGTGCCTGGTTCACCCCGGTGGAGATCGCCGCGAGACCGCACCCGCTGCGCGACGTCCGCGCGGTGCTGCGGATCAGGACCCTCGGCTCCCGGGTCGAGGTCGTGCACGCCCACGGCCTGCGGGCGGGGGCGCTGGCGGTGGTCGGTGCCCGGCTGCGCGGCCGGGCCCGGCCAGCCGTCGTGGTCACCCTGCACAACGCCCTCGTCGGCGGCGGGGCCGTCGCCGTGGTGCACGCCGTCCTCGAACGCGTCGTGGCCCGCGGGGCCGACACCGTGCTGGTGGTCTCCGCCGACCTCGGCGCCCGCCAGACCGCCCTCGGGGCGAGGGGGGTGCGCCGTGCTCTGGTCCCCGCGCCTCCCGCCGGGGAACCGGCAGCCGACCCGGCCCGGGTCCGGGAGGGGCTCGGGGCGGGCGACGACGTCCGGCTGCTGGTCACCGTCGCCCGGCTGGCGCCCCAGAAGGGACTCGGCCTGCTCGCGGACGCGCTGGAGCTGCTCAGCACGGAGCGGGCGGAGGAGCACCTGCTCGCGGTCGTCGCCGGGGACGGACCGCTGCACGACGCCCTCGCCGCCGACGCCAGCCGCCGCGGCCTGCCGCTGCGGCTGCTCGGTCGCCGGGAGGACGCCCAGGACCTGCTGGCCGCGGCGGACGTGGTGGTGCTGCCCAGCGTCTGGGAGGGGCAGCCGCTGGTCGCCCAGGAGGCGTTGCGTGTCGGCGCCCCCCTGGTGGCCACCGACGCCGGGGGGACGGCGGAGGTGACCGGGGACGCCGCGCTGCTCGTGTCGTACGGCGATCCCCGCGCGCTCGCCGACGCCGTCGCCGGGCTCCTCGACGACCCCCGCCGTGCCGCGGAGCTGCGCCGCAGGGCCCGGGCCCGGGCGGCCGAGCTGCCCTCGGACGCCGACGTGGTCGCCCAGCTGACCGCCGTCTACGCCGAGGCGCGGCGGGGGAGGGCAGGCGGGGGCGTGGCCGGGGGTGACCGGACGGGCCCGCTGGCGGGGGAGCCGGTTCCCCCGAACGGGTGAGGTCCGGGGACGGCGGAACCGGACCGGCCGGGCGGAGGCCGTTCCGCCCCGGCGGCTGATAGCCTCGAAGCCCGTGGCCCAGCGGATATCGCGAACCAAGCACATCTTCGTCACCGGCGGCGTCGCCTCCTCGCTCGGCAAGGGGTTGACCGCCTCGAGCCTTGGGCATTTGCTCCGCGGCCGCGGTCTGCGCGTCGTGATGCAGAAGCTCGATCCCTACCTCAACGTCGACCCCGGCACGATGAACCCCTTCCAGCACGGGGAGGTCTTCGTCACCGCCGACGGCACCGAGACCGACCTGGACATCGGGCACTACGAGCGCTTCCTCGACGTCGAGCTGGACGGCTCGGCGAACGTGACCACCGGTCAGGTCTACTCCAGGGTGATCGCCAAGGAGCGGCGCGGGGAGTACCTCGGCGACACCGTCCAGGTGATCCCGCACATCACCAACGAGATCAAGGCGAGGATGCGGGCCCAGGCGTCCTCGACCGCCCCGGACGGCCCGCCCGACGTGATCATCTCTGAGGTCGGCGGCACCGTCGGCGACATCGAGTCGCTGCCGTTCCTCGAGGC
>JAAYAH010000171.1 GCA_012719445.1 Actinomycetales bacterium
CGCGGCTGCTGCAGCGCGGAGGCGTCGTAGATCGCGGTCACGGCGCCGGTGGCGGGGTCGATGCGCACGATCTCGTCGGTCATCCACACGTTCGCCAGGACGGCGCCGTTCACGCACTCGAGCTCGTTGAGTCGCTGGACGGGGGTGCCGCCGGCGGTCACGGCGATGGTGCCGGTGGGCTCAAAGGTGGCGGGGTCGCGGAAGGTGAGGGTGTCGGAGCCGTCGCTCATGACGAGGCGTGCGCCGTCGTGGCACAGGCCCCAGCCCTCGCCCTCGTAGGGCACTTCGCTGCGGACCTCGAGGGTCTGCGGGTCGCGGTCGTGGGCGATCTGTTTGCGCCAGGTGAGGGTCCAGACGGTGTCGTCGGTGACGGCCAGGCCCTCGCCGAACTCGTCGTCGGCCATCGGGACGGAGACGGTGGGCTCGCCGCCGGCGAGTGGGCGGCGTTGGACCTGGGACTGGCCGTACTGGCCGGTGGATTCGTATATCTGGTCGTCGACCACCTGGAGTCCCTGGGTGAACAGGGAGGGGTCGTGCGGGAGTTCGCGGACCACGTCGACGGTGCCGCGGGCCGGCTGCGGCTCGTCGGGGCCGACCGTGACGCCGCCGTCGGCCGAGCCGAGGGACCCGGTGCCGGAGGACCCCGCGCCCGAGGGTCCGGTGCCCGAGGACCCGGCGGGCATCGACGAGGACGCGAGGGCCGTGTCGCCTTCCGTCGCGGCGGGCGTCCCGCCCGAGGGGTCGCCCTGGGAGCAGGCGGCGAGGGAGCCCAGCAGCGTCAGGGAGAGGACGAGCGGGGCGACGGGTCGGAGGGCTGCGCGCATGTGCACAGAATGCCGCACAACGGGTCGGAACGTGACCTCTGCCCTCGGATGCGCATAATGGGAGGGGTGAACACCGAGGTAGGCACGGATCAGCAGGCGGGCGCTCAGGGCGCTGGCCAGGCGTCCGCCGTCGCAGGCGAGGGCGTCGAGTCGGGCTTCGATGCCGCGCTGCGGGAGCAGTTGGCGGCCGGCTCCGAGGTGGCCCGCCGGGCGATCGCGGAGTTCGCGGGGAGCGGTGTGGGGGAGTACCTCGGCAGCGCCGTGGAGGAGGATTTCACCACCACGCATCGTTTCGTCGCGGAGCTGACGGGCTACCGCGGGTGGTACTGGGCCTGTGTCCTGGCGTTGGTGCCGGGCGGGGAGCTGACGGTCGACGAGATCGCGCTGCTGCCCGGCAGCGAGGCGCTGGTCGCGCCCGAGTGGGTGCCGTGGGAGAAGCGTGTCCGTGCCGGTGACCTGGGGGCGGGGGATCTGCTACCCCCGTCCGACGACGACGAGCGGCTCGTCCCCGGTCACACCCTCACCGGGGATGAGCGCCTCGACGAGCTGACCGGTCCCATTGGCCTCGGCCGGGAGCAGCACCTGAGCCCGGAGGGCCGGGCGATGGCGGCGCAGCGGTGGACGGCTGAGCGTGGTCCGGATTCCGAGATCGCCCGCAGCGCCAAGCACAGTTGCCACACCTGCGGTTTCCTCCTGCCGTTGGAGGGCCAGCTGAGCAGGATGTTCGGGGTGTGCGCCAACGAGTACTCGGCCGATGGCCAGGTGGTGCACCTGCAGTACGGCTGCGGCGCGCATTCCTCGGTCGAGGCGCCCAAGTCCACCGCGTCGGAGATCCCGGAGGCGTACGACGACTCCGCCGTCGACGTGGTGGTGCTCCCGCAGCAGCTCCGGGCCGCCGCCAAGGCGCGCGCCGAGGCCGAGGCTGCGGAGGGTACCGAGGCCGCGGCTGCGGATGCTCCGGCCACGGAAGCCCCGGCCGCGGAGAACGCTGAAGCCCCGGCGGCCGAGCAGCCCGACCAGGACGCCTGACGGGCCTCGGCCTGCGGGTCAGCTGCACTCAGCGGGCGGCGAGCACCTCGTCGAGTTCCTCGAACGCCTCGGTCCAGCCGCCGAACACCCCGTGCTCGGCACCCGGGTCCGCGTCGAGCCCGAGCAGGTGGAACGTCATGTCCGTCCGGCCGTCCGGGGTCTCGGCCAGGTCGACGGTGATCACGGGCATCGCGTCGGGCTCGTCGTCGGGCGAACCCCAGGTGAAGCGCAGGCGTGACGGCTCGTTGATCTCCAGGTATTCGCCAGCGGTGGGCCAGCGTCCGCCCGTGGGGTCGATCATCAGGTAGGCGTACCGGCCCCCGACCTTGAGGTCGATCTCCACGGACTCCTCGGGCACCACGACCTCGTGCGGGTGCCACCACTTTGCGGCCATCGTCGGGTCGGTCCAGGCCTGCCAGAGCAGGTCTCGTGGGGCGTTGAAGGTGCGGGTGATGGTGAATTGCGGGGTGGACATGATGGCTCCTTCTCGTGAGGTGTCGGTTACTGGTTCCGGTCGCGCTGGAGTCCGGCGAGTACCTCGTCGAGGCGGTCGAAGCGGTCCTGCCAGAGTGCGCGATTGCGCTCGACCCAGGCAGTGGCCTCGTCCAGGGGTTCGGGACGCAGCGAGCAGATTCGCCACTGGGCGTGCGTGCTGCGTTCGATGAGCCCCGCGGCCTCGAGGATCTTGAGGTGCTGCGAGATCGCCGGCGCGCTGATCTCAAAGGGTTCGGCCACCTGACCGACCGTCGCCGGGCCCGTGGACAGACGCTCGAGGATTCCCCGCCGGACGGGGTCGGCGAGTGCCTGGAACACGCGGGACAGCGGATCATCGGCCCGGGCCATTTCGA
>JAAYAH010000172.1 GCA_012719445.1 Actinomycetales bacterium
GAGCCCAAGAGACAGACTCCCCTAGCTGACGGAACTCACGCCGCCCACCTTGACCGGCTGCTCAGCGTAGTAGCGCGAGCCGACCACCACCTTGCGCCCCGACTTCAAATTCTCAATGAGTGGATATTTGGCCCCCTTGCCGTCCCAGACCAATTGCGCTTGACGGCTGGCCGGGTACCAACGACCCGCACTCGCACTCCAGTAGAACCCCCGGTAATAATCCAGCCTCCCGACCCACGGCAAGGTAATGTTAGCGCTTTGACTGATCCAGATAGAATACCTCGCGCCACTCACGATGTACTGGTCATTTGCCGTCATCCAACTGGAATCCCCCCGCAGGGTAGCCGCCTCGGCCGGAGCGTGCCCCGCCCCGAGTAATCCCACCGCCACAGCTATTGCGCACACCCCGCGAACCGGCTTCCCGGGAATCCTCATGATACGCATTGCATACCCCCATCCGACATTTGTTACTCGATCCCCATATTTCGGCACAGCAGGTGCGAATGGTACACGCCGTCCGTGATGCTGTCAACTGACGGGAGACTCCCCAGTAGTTCGGCTTTCCAGTAGATCGATGTGCTCACTTGTGCTTGCATACACAGTCGCGCAGGCACCTCGTCAACAGGATGGCCCGGCTCTTTCCTCTATCAGCACCTGGCGACATCAAGGACTCTGCAGAATTCCACGTGCAAGGGCGTCCGCCGGCTGACCGCCGCTGTCATTCGTCCTGCGGCTCGGCCGTTGCCGACTGTCGGGTCCTCCCGAACACCTCGTCGGTGTCGACGACCAACTGACGGAGATTCTCGGAGTGCTGGCCCAAGAACTTCTTCTCACCGGGATCCGCAGCCTCTCCTGCACCTTCACCAGGTCCTGGCACACGTCACGAACACCGTCGTCCACCAGGCCTCCACCGCGATCCGATCGGCATCCGAGTCGGCGGGTGTCTCCACAGCCGTCAACGCCCCTGGCGGAAGGACCGGAACCCGGGGAAGTCTTGGGAGTCGGCCTCAGGTACACCTTCCCTCATCAGGAGTTGTCGCCGGCCCGCTGGGCGCTGAGCTGTGGCGAGGCCTGGAGCTGTCTGCCTCTGAACTCCCACTCCTCCGTCAGGGCGCCCCGTGGGTTCCCAGCCGATGACCACGCCTGAGCCACGCCATCGGCACACCTGTCGTAGGCCGCAAAATGCGCCTCACGGTGAGTGACGGGTACCGACGAGTCACCCTGCCCGGAGGGGTGCCGTCATCGCACCGGCAGCGCGTGGAGTCAGACCATGAGGCCGGGTCAGACCTTGAGATAGCGGAGCAGGGCGATGAAGGATGACACACCCGCGATGGCCAGGCCGACGAGGAAGAGGGTCGGGACGGCGAGCAGCGCGTCCCAGTGGTCGACGTACTCGACGATGCGCACCTTCTCCGCGAGCCACCCCTGCACCGCGACCTCGACGAAGAGCAGCAGCAGACCGGAGGCGAGGAGCGCGCCGAGCGCCGTCGCGATGAGGTTCTCCAGGATGAACGGGAGCTGGATGAACAGGTTCGAGGCGCCGACCAGCCGCATGATCCCGATCTCCCTGCGCCGGGTGTACGCCGCCAGTTGGGTGGTCACCGCCACCAGCAGCACGGTGGTGAGCAGCATCAGCAGCGCGATCAGCCACGCCCCCCACTTCGCCCCGTTGAGCACCGAGAACAGGCCCTGCAGCACCTCCTTCTGGTCCTGGACGCTCTCCACCCCAGGGCGGTCCCGGAAGACCTCGGCGATGACCTCGTGCTGCTCCGGGTTCCTCAGCCGCACCCGGAAGGACGACGGCATCTGGTCGACGGTCACGTTGTCGGACAGCACGCTGTCCTTGAACTGCTCCTTGAACCGCCGGTAGGCGTCCTCCTTGGACTCGTAGTAGACCCGCTCCACCTGCGAGGCCAGCTCGGGGGAGCGCAGGTCGCCCTCGATCTGGGTGCGCTGCACCGGGGTGACCTCCCCGTCGGCGCAGTTCGGGTTCTCCTGGTCGTCCTTGTTGCACAGGAAGATCGAGATCTGGACGCGGTCGTACCAGTAGTCCTTGGACTCGCTCACCTGCCGCTGGGCGAGCAGGCCGAGGCCGAGCAGCAGCAGGGACACCCCGGTGACGATGATGAGCGAGATCGACATCATCACGTTCCGGCGCAGCCCGGCGGCGATCTCGCTCCGGATGAACTGCAGTCGCATGGTGCGCCCCCTACCGTGCGTGCCCGTAGACGCCGCGGTCCTGGTCACGGACCAACCGGCCGTCCTCGAGTTCGAGGACCCGTTTGCGCATCTGGTTGACGATCTCGTCGTCATGCGTCGCCATGATGATCGTGGTCCCGGTGCGGTTGATCCGGTCCAGCAGGCGCATGATGCCGACGCTGGTCGCCGGGTCGAGGTTGCCGGTGGGCTCGTCGGCCAGCAGGATCGCCGGCCGGTTGACGAAGGCCCTCGCGATGGCCACCCGCTGCTGCTCCCCCCCGGAGAGCTCGTGCGGGAACCGGGCCTCCTTGCCGCCGAGGCCGACGAGGTCGAGCACCTCGGGGACGGTGTGCGCGATGGCGTGCCGCGGCTTGCCGATGACCTGGAGCGCGAACGCGACGTTCTCGAAGACGGTCTTGTTGGGCAGCAGCCGGAAGTCCTGGAAGACGACGCCGAGCTTCCGGCGCAACTGCGGGACCTTCCACCGGGACAGCCTGGCCACGTCCTTCCCTGCGACCGTCACCGTGCCCGAGGTCGGCCGGTCCTCCTTGAGGATCAGCCGGAGGAAGGTCGACTTACCGGAGCCGGACGCACCGACGAGGAAGGTGAACTCCCCCTTCGCGACCTCGAGGGTCACGTCCTCCAGGGCGGCCCGGGCGGTCCCCGGGTACGACTTGCTGACGTTCTGGAAGCGGATCACGGAACCTCGACCGGTCTCGATGGACGTCACCTCTGGACACGTTCGAGTGTAATCAGGCCCTCACTCTGAGTCGTCACCGGCGATTAATGGCGTTGCGCCGGCTCGGGTCGGCGAGGACCATCGGGCCAGGACCACGGCCGTGACCCGCACGGCCGCCCCCGTGTCCACGAGGTTCGAAGGGAGGGCGTGATGACTGTCGCCAGGGCTGACTGCGCCCGCACACCCGTCCCTACCCTGGAGAACCTCCGTTGGATCCTTCCTTCTCGCACACCACCGACTCCCGTGACACCGGTACCCGGTCCCGCTCGCTGAGCGAGCTCGCGGCCGAGGACAGCTGGTACGACGACGACGCCTTCGCCGACGACGCTCTCAGCAGGCGGCGGTCACGCGCCCGGCGGCGGGGCACCGACCCCGACGTCCGGCGACCCGCCGAAGACGGCCCCGGCCCACGCCGTGCCGGCGACGGGGCCGACGACGGGGCCGACGCACGCCGTCGGGATCCCGGCACCCGTCCCGAGGTCGACGACCTCGACCCGGACGGGACCGAGGGCGACGAACCCGCCTGGAGCACCTGGGGCGAGGCCCAGCACGGGCCCGAGCCACGCCCCGGGTGGGTGATCCCCGACCTCGGCGCGGTCGACGCCGACCTCGGCGTCCTCAAGACGGGCAAGGAGGCCGACGTCCACCTCGTGGAACGGTCGGTTCCCGGCACCGACCGGCGCAGCCTGGTGGCCGCCAAGCGGTACCGGTCCCGGCAGCACCGGATGTTCCACCGGGACGCCTCCTACGTCGAGGGACGGCGGGTCCGCCGGTCCCGGGAGACCCGCGCGATGGCCCGGCGCACCGCCTTCGGTCTCGACCTGCTGGCCGGGCAGTGGGCTCAGGCCGAGTTCCAGGCCCTCGGCCGGCTGTGGCAGCTCGGCGAGGCCACCGGGACGATCGCCGTGCCGTACCCGGTCCAACTGCACGGCACCGAGGTCATGCTGGAGTTCGTCGGCGACCCGGACGGCACGGCGGCCCCCCGGCTGGCCCAGCTCCGCCCGGCTCCGGACGAGCTCGAGGACCTGTGGCACCAGCTCCTGGCCGCGCTCGGCACGCTCGCGAACGAGGGCCTCGCCCACGGCGACCTCTCGGCGTACAACCTGCTCGTCCACGACGGGCGACTGGTGATCATCGACCTCCCGCAGGTCGTCGACGTCGTCGCCAACCCGCAGGGCCCCGGCTACCTGGCCAGGGACGTCCGCAACGTCGCCGACTGGTTCCTCGCCAGAGGGCTGGCCCCGGACCGGGTGGACGTCGACGACCTCGTCCGCTCGCTGCTCGCCGACACCGTCCACCGCTGAGGAGGGCGGACCCCGAGATGGCGGGATCCGGTCAGACGCCAGCCTTCTCCTGCTGCCGGCGCCACCGGATCCCGCTCTCGAGGAAGAGGTCGATCTCGCCGTCGAAGACCGCGGTGGGGTTCCCGGTCTCGTACTCGGTCCTCAGGTCCTTGACCATCTGGTACGGGTGCAGCACGTAGGAGCGCATCTGGTTGCCCCAGCTCGACCCTTCGGTCTTCAGCGCGTCCAGCTCCGCCTGACGCTCCTGCCGGGCCCGTTCCAGCAGCTTCGCCTGGAGCACCCGCAGCGCCGACGCCTTGTTCTGCAGCTGGGACTTCTCGTTCTGGCAGGTGACGACGATGCCGGTGGGCAGGTGGGTGATCCGGACCGCCGAGTCGGTGGTGTTCACGCTCTGCCCGCCGGGGCCGGAGGAACGGAAGACGTCGACCCGGACGTCGTTCTCCGGGATCTCGATGTGGTCGGTCTCCTCGACGACGGGCAGCACCTCGACCCCGGCGAAGGAGGTCTGCCGACGACCCTGGTTGTCGAACGGGCTGATCCGGACCAGCCGGTGGGTCCCCTGCTCGACCGAGAGCGTGCCGTAGGCGTAGGGGGCCGAGACCTTGAAGGTCGCCGACTTCAGGCCGGCCTCCTCGGCGTAGGAGGTGTCGTAGACCTCGATCCGGTACCCGTGCCGCTCGGCCCAGCGCAGGTACATGCGCATGAGCATCTCGGCGAAGTCCGCCGCGTCGACCCCGCCCGCCTCGGACCGGATGGTCACCAGGGCGTCCCTGGCGTCGTACTCGCCGGAGAGCAGGGTCCTGACCTCGAGGTCACCGAGCGCCCTGCGCACCTCGACGAGCTCCCGCTCGGCCTCGGCCCAGGTGTCGGCGGCCTGCTCGCCGTCCCCCTCCCCCTCCGCCAACTCGACCAGGACCTCGAGGTCGTCCAGTCGCGAGGTCATCCGCTGCAGCCGGTCGGCCTCCGCCTGGAGGTGGGACAGCCTGCTGGTGACCGCCTGGGCACGGTCGGGGTCGTTCCACAGGTCGGGAGCCGCCGCCTGCTCCGACAGCTCGGCGATCCGGGCGCGCAGCCCGTCCAGGTCGCTCACCTCGAGGATGGACGTGAGGGTCGCCCGCAGCTCGCGCAGCTCGGTGGGGAAGTCGACGGCAGTCACGTCCACGCAGCGTAGTGGAGACCCCGGGATGCCGGGTGCCCAGCCGAGAGCGACGGCGGTCCCCCCCGGCCGTACCGTTGCCGGGACCGGGCACGGAGGAGGAGCGGGTCCCATGAGCGAGGAACGGGCGGACGAGCGGGTGGACGAGCGGGTGGACGCGGTGGAGCTCGCCGGTGCCGTCGACGTCGTCGGGGCGTACCTCGACGGGTGGCGGCGGGCCGACCAGGACGCGGTCCTGGCGACCCTGGCCCCGGACTGCACCGTCGTGGAGGGGCACGGCCCGGTGTACCGGGGCGTCGACCGGGTCCGGCAGTGGCTCGACGCCTGGTTCTCCCCGGGGAACACCGTGGACGCCTGGGAGATCACCTCGGTGACGGCCGGTCCCATGCCGGCCGACCCGGCACCCCGACCCGACGACGCGGGTCCGGCCGGTGGCCCGGAACCGGCTGCCGGGGTCGGCACGGGCACCGTCCCGGACGCTGCCGACGGCGGCGGCCCGGTCCTCGGGGTCGCCCTGGAGTGGCGTTTCACCTGCACCTACGGAGGGAACCGGACGACCTTCGACGGCGCGACCGTCGCCAGGGTCCGTGCCGGGCGGATCGTCCACCTGCGCGAGTACCAGACCAGCGGTGATCTCTACGACTGGACCGGGACGTGGCGCACCTGACCCGCCGCGTCCCGACGTCTCGCCGGGGGCCGCGGCCGGACCTGGCATCCTCCTCTCGACGGGAGACCGTGCCTCTCGGCTCCTCTCGACGGGAGGTCGTGCCTCCCGGCCCGTGACCGCCGGCTGCCGGGGGCGCACGGCAGCGGCGTACCCGGGGGGATCGGCAGCGCTGTGCCCGAGTGAAGGAGCCCCGATGACCGACGCGATGCCAGGGACGGCCGTCCCGGTCCACCTCCGGGCGGCGGGAGTCTCCCTCGTCGTCGACGCGGTCCCCCCAGGTCTCCCCCGGGTCCTGCACTGGGGCCGTGATCTCGGCGATCTCACCGCCGAATCCCTGGTGGCGTTCCGGGACGCCTCGACCCCGGCCTCGTTCTCCGTCGACCACACCCAGGCACTCTCGGTGCTGCCGACCGGCCGGGAGTGCTGGCCGGGAACCCCCGGGCTGGTGGGTCAACGCCCCGGCCCGGCTGACGGCGGGTCCTGCCGCGCGCCCTTCCCCGATCTCCGGTCGACCGGGCCGGTGGAGCTCCTCACCACCGGCCCGGACGGCGGCGGGCTGCGGGTCTCGGCGACCGATCCCGAGGCGGGCCTCGCACTCACCGTCGAGCTCTCCCTGGACCCCTTCGGCGTGCTGCGCACCGTCCTCTCGATCACCAACACCGGGGACGACCCCTACGAGGTCGACGCCCTGCGGGTGCTGCTGCCGCTGCCGCCGTCGGCGGTCGAGGTGCTCGACCTCACCGGTGTCTGGTGCCACGAACGCTCACCGCAACGCTCGCCGCTGGTGCACGGGACCCACCTGCGCGCCAACCGCCGCGGCCGGACCGGGCACGACGCCACCTTGCTGCTCACCGCCGGCTCCACGGGATTCGGGTTCCGTACCGGCGAGGTCCGGTCGGTGCACGTCGCCTGGAGCGGGAACCACGAACACCTCGTCGAGCGGTTCCCCGAAGGCGCAGGTCTTGACACGGCCGTGATCGGCGGGGGTGAGGTCCTGGCACCGGGCGAGGTCGTCCTGGCTCCCGGCGAGACCTACCGCACCCCCGAGGTGTTCTTCGTCTGGTCGGGAGACGGCCTCGACGGGGTCTCCCGACGGCTGCACCGGCACGTGCGGGCGCGGGCGGTTCATCCGCGGTCCGCCCGTCCGCTCGTCCTCAACACCTGGGAGGCCGTGTACTTCGACCACGACCTGGAGCGGCTGCGCACCCTCGCCGACGTCGCCGCGGCTGTCGGCGTGGAGCGGTTCGTGCTCGACGACGGGTGGTTCCGGCACCGCCGCGACGACTCCGCGGGTCTCGGCGACTGGTACGTCGACGAGACCGTGTGGCCGGAGGGCCTGCACCCCCTCGTCGATCACGTGCGCGGGCTCGGCCTGCAGATGGGTCTTTGGGTCGAGCCGGAGATGGTCAACCCCGACTCCGACCTGGCCAGGGCGCACCCGGACTGGCTGCTCACCCCCGGCGCCCCGCTCGCGCGCAGCCAGCAGGGGCTGGACCTGGCCAACCCCGAGGCGTACGGCTACGTCCTCGACCGGCTCGACGCCCTGGTGGGCGAGTACTCCCTCGACTACCTCAAGTGGGACCACAACCGGGACCTCCACGTCCCGGTCCACGCGGGCAGACCCGGCCTGCACGCTCAGACGGTCGCCGCCTACCGACTGCTGGACGACCTGCTCGCCCGGCACCCCGCCCTGGAGATCGAGTCCTGCTCCAGCGGGGGTGCCCGGATCGATCTGGGGATCCTCGCCCGCACCCACCGGATCTGGGCGTCCGACACCAACGACGCCGTCGAACGGCAGTCCATCCAGCGGATGACCTGGCTGCTGCTGCCGCCGGAACTGGTGGGCAGCCACATCGGCCCGGCCAGGGCGCACACCACCGGTCGCACCGCCGACCTGCCGTTCCGCGCAGTGACCGCCCTGTTCGGGCACGCGGGGATCGAGTGGGACATCGCCGGGTGCACCGAGGACGAACTGGCGGTGCTGGCCTGCTGGATCCGGCTCTACAAGGAGCTGCGCCCGCTGCTGCACACCGGCGACGTCGTCCGGGCCGACCTCGCCGACCCGGGTGCCCTGTTGCACGGGGTGGTCTCGGCGGACGGCACCGAGGCCGTCTTCGGCTACGCGCGGCTCGCCCCGACGACGGACTCCTACCCCGGCCGGGTCCGGCTGCCCGGTCTCGACCCCGCCCGTTCCTACCGGATCCGGCCGCGCTACGACGCGGGCCGCCCGGAGCTCTTCGGGCGCGCGGCCCCGCCCTGGCTGCGCGAGGAGGGGGTCGTCCTGCCCGGCACCGTGCTCACCGAGGCCGGGCTGCCGATGCCGGGGCTGCGCCCGTCCTCGGCCCTGCTGCTGCACCTCACCGCCGCCTGCCCCGTCGTCTGACCCGCCACCTGGCCTGACGCCGCGTCCCGGCCCGGCGCTGCGGCAGTCTCAGCGCGCCGACACGGGTACCCGCGGCTCCGGCCGGGGAAGGCTCCCGGGGGACCCGGCCGGGAAGCCGCAGCACCCTCCCTCGAGCGCGACAGTGACGCGGTCCCTGCCCAGGGCCTTGGCCCGGTACAGGGCCCGGTCCGCCGCCGCGACCAACGACGCCGGAGCCACCCGCGCCGACACCCGGGTCACCGCGATCCCGATGCTCGCCGTCACCAACGACGAC
>JAAYAH010000173.1 GCA_012719445.1 Actinomycetales bacterium
CCGTCCTCCTTCTCGATGCCGCCGACCCGGTGCTGCAGCCCGGGGGTGCCCGGCACCGCCCACGGCGGCGCCAGCGTCCGCGGGTCCCGCAGGTAGGGCCAGAAGCCGTCGTCGTGGTTCGGCTCCGTGGTGAAGCGCGGCTCGATCGGCGGGAGGTCCGCCACGTTCGGGAGCAGCCACGGCTCCGCGCCGTTGGCGAGGTAGCCGTCGGAGAGCACGATCACCGGCGTGCGGTAGGTGACCGCGATGCGCGCCGCCTCGATCGCGACGTCGAAGCAGTGCGACGGCGAGCGCGGCGCGAGCACCGGCAGCGGCGCCTCCCCGTGCCGGCCGTACATCGCGAGCAGCAGGTCGGCCTGCTCGGTCTTGGTGGGCATCCCGGTCGAGGGGCCGGCCCGCTGCACGTCCACGATGACCATGGGCAGCTCGAGGCTGACGGCGAGGCCGAGGGCCTCGGCCTTGAGGTCCAGGCCCGGACCCGACGTGCCGGTCACCGCGAGCGCCCCGGAGAACGCGGCGCCGACCGCGATGGCGGCCGCGGCGATCTCGTCCTCCGCCTGCATCGTGCGCACCCCGAAGTTCTTGCGCTTCGACAGCTCGTGGAGGATGTCGGAGGCGGGGGTGATCGGGTAGCTCGCGTACACGAGCGGCAACCCGGACAGCTGTGCGCCTGCGATGAGGCCCCAGGCGAGGGCGGTGTTGCCGTTGACGTTCGTGTACGTGCCCGGTGCCAGCGACGCGGGCTGTACCTCGTAGGGGTGGTCGAACAGCTCCGCGGTCTCGCCGAAGTTCCTGCCCGCCCGGAACGCGGCCAGGTTCGCGTCGCGCACGTCGGGTCGCGACGCGTACTTCCGCTCGATCCACTGCACGACCGGGCGCGACGGCCGCGTGTACATCCAGCAGACCAGCCCCAGCGCGAAGAAGTTCTTCGACCGTTCGGCGTCGCGGCGCTTGACCCCCAGCTCCTTCGTCGCGCTGATCGTCATGGAGGTCATCGGCACCTCGTAGACGGTGTACGCGGCGAGGGACCCGTCCTCGAGCGGGTTGGCGGCGTACCCGGCCTTGTCGAGGTCCCGCTCGGTGAAGTTGTCGACGTTGACGATGAGCGTCGACCCCGGCGGCATGTCGTGGAGGTTCGCCCGCAGCGCCGCCGGGTTCATCGCGACGAGCACGTTCGGCGCGTCGCCCGGGGTGACGATGTCGCGGTCCGAGATGTGGATCTGGAACGACGACACGCCCGCCACGGTGCCGGCGGGCGCGCGGATCTCCGCCGGGTAGTTCGGCAACGTCGCGAGGTCGTTGCCGAAGACCGCCGAGAGCTCGGTGAAGCGGTCGCCGACGAGCTGGATGCCGTCCCCCGAGTCACCCGCGAAGCGGATGACGACCCGACCGAGCCGGGTGGAGGCCGGTGATGAGGATGTGGTGCCGGACGACGTGATCGCCCCCCTCTGCTCCATGCGGCCGCAGTTCCCCCGTGCGGCGCACCCGCCACCCTATCGACCCGAGGCGGCAGAGGTGCGTTCAGGCACCACGGTCCCGCACCGTGTGCCGGTGGGCGGGACCGACGTGGGCACGGAGGGACTCGAACCCCCGACTCCCTGCTTGTAAGACAGGTGCTCTGACCAGCTGAGCTACGTGCCCGGAGGGGGCGATGCTACCGGGCATCGGGGTGACGGCATCAGCCGCTCAGCAA
>JAAYAH010000174.1 GCA_012719445.1 Actinomycetales bacterium
CCGCGCTCGCGGCGAAGCCGTGCAGGAAGGGCTTCTGGTTGGGCTCGATCCAGTACTCCCAGTCATCGGGAACGGGCTCCCACGACGGGTCAGGCCGCCAGTCCGGTGGTGGGCTCCAACCCGTGGGCGGCGGCGGCCACTGCGGTGGTGGGTTGAAGACACGACCCACGACGTACCTCCTGACGAACGAGTCCGGGTGAGCGTGTGACGTTCCGGGGCCTGCGACACCGCGGTGCCCGCCACACGGCCGCCGTACGGTACCGGAGGATCACGCCGACCCGTGCCGGTTCTCCCGATCCCAGAGCGCCGACCAGGGACGCCCGTCCGCGCCGGCTCTCCCGATCTCGGCCCCGATCCGGCCCTAGACTCCGCAGCGACGAGCGATCGGGGGTTCGCGGTGACCGACGTGTTCCGGGAGACTCTCGGCAACCTGCTCAAGGCCCGCTTCCCGCTGCTGTGCGTCGAGTCCTTCGAGGAACACCGCGTCCTCGCCGAGATCGCCGCTGTGGCGACGGACCCCGTCCGGGTCAGGACCTCGCGGAACCTGGTGACCTGGTCGCTGACGGAGGGACTGGTCCGCCCGGACGGGACGCGGCTCGAGGAGAGCAACCGGCCGGAGCACGCGCTGCGCCAGGCGCTGCACACGGAAGAGGCCACGGTCTTCGTCTTCCGCGACCTCCACCCGTTCCTCGGGGACGGCCAGCGACCGGGAGACCCCGCGGTGGTCCGCCTGCTCCGGGACGTCTGCGCGGCGTTCAAGTCCGGCCCGGTCGCCCGGTCGCTCGTGCTCGTCTCCCCGACGCTGCAACTTCCCGTCGAACTGGAGAAGGACGTCGCCGTCGTGGACTTCCCGTTGCCACGCGTCGGGGAGATCCGGGCGCTCCTGGACGACATGATCCGCTCGAACATCGGGTCGGGACGGCTCACCGTCACCCTGGACGACGCGGGTCGGGACCGGCTGGCCACCACGGCACGAGGGCTCACCCTGCAGGAGGCCGAGAACGCCTTCGCCAGGGCCATGGTCACCGGGGTCACCCTCAGCGAGGCGGACGTCGACGCGGTGCTGGAGGAGAAGCGCCGGGCCGTGCGGACCGCCGGGTTGCTGGAGTGCGTCCGCGTCGACATCGGGCTCGACGACGTCGGCGGCCTGGAGAACCTCAAGCAGTGGCTGGTCAAGCGCCAGGACTCCTGGCTCGCCGAGGCCGCCAGGTACGGTCTCCCCAACCCCCGGGGCATCCTCATCACCGGCGTGCCCGGGTGCGGCAAGTCGTTGACCGCCAAGGCGACGTCGGCGGCATGGGGCCTTCCCCTGCTGCAACTGGAGATGGGCAGGGTGTTCGCCGGCCTGGTGGGGTCCAGCGAGCAGAACATGCGGCGTGCGCTGCGGACCGCCGAGGCCGTCGCCCCCTGCGTGCTGTGGCTGGACGAGGTCGAGAAGGGGTTCTCCGGAGCCGGTCCCGGCTCGGGTGACTCCGGGACGGCGTCGCGGGTGTTCGGCTCGTTCCTCACCTGGATGCAGGAGAAGGACGTCCCGGTGTTCGTCATCGCGACCGCGAACGACATCGAACGCCTTCCGGCCGAGTTCCTCCGCAAGGGCCGGTTCGACGAGGTGTTCTACGTCGACCTGCCCACGGCCGCCGAGCGCGGCCAGATCTGGTCGGTCCACCTGGACCGCAGGCTGCGGAACGCGCCCGCAGCCGGCGGGCTGGTGGTGGACGACGCCGTGACGCGACGGCTCGTCGAGGCCAGCGAGGGGTACTCGGGTGCCGAGATCGAGCACGCCGTCATCGCGGGGCTGTTCGAGGCCTACGCGGAACGTCGTCCGTTGACGGTGGAGGACATGCTCCTCGCCCTGGCCGCGACCGTCCCGCTCAGCGTCACCCAGGCCGAGCAGGTGGAACGGATCCGCACCTGGGCGAATCTGAGAGCTGTGGCAGCGACCGCCGCCTACGACAGGTTCGCGTGAGAGACCGCCGGGTCCAGCGGGACGAGGAGCGTGAGGATGAGCATCTCCGTGGTACTGGTGCCGTTCGTGGTCGCCGCGGTCGCCGCCTGGGAGGTCCGCAAGGGGGGCCGGCCCCAACCGGACGAGGCCGGGCAGACGAGGACGGTCTGCGCGGTGAGGACCCGGATGCGGGACACCGGTCTGCTCGGCGCGGCGCTGAGGGAGCTGGGCGCGGTGGTGACGGAGACGGACGGGGAGCTCGTCGCCGTCTGGCAGGAGGTCCGGGCCCGGTTCGTCCGCGACGAGGACGGGATCTGGACGGCGCACTTCACCGGGACCGTCGACGAGACCCGGGCCGTCGAGGCCGTGCAGGCGATCGACGCCGCGTACGGACGCCATGTGCAGCGGGCGGTCGTCCAGCGGCTCCGGGACCGCGCCCCCGAGGCCGGGATGCTGCTGGAGTCGGAGTCGGTGGGCGAGGACTCCGCCGTCACCCTGGTCTTCGCGGTTCGAGGGGAGGGGTGACCGTGTCCGATGACCAGGGCCGGGCGTCCGGCACGGAGAGCGCGCGCAGGATCGTGATCCGGGTGGCCGTCGACGGCTCGGTGACCGCCGAGACCAGCGGCATCCTCGGGGAGAGGTGCCTCGACTACCTCCCCGTCCTGGAGGACCTGCTGGAGGCGAGGACCGTCTCCAGCGTGTACACGGCGGACCGCGACCGGGTCGCGGAGACGGACCCGGTGCCACGGCAGGAGGTACTCCCCCGGGAGGTGCGCCATGAGCTGGACCAACCCTGACCCCGTCGAGCAGGAGGCCTGGCGGCGGCTGACCAGCACCGGCTGGCGGGTCCTGCACAGCCTCTGGCTGCTCGTACCGATCTTCAGCTGCGGGCTGTTGACCTGGGCCGGCTTCGTCTACATCGGGGTGCGGACCCGCCGCGCCACCTGGTGGGTGCCGGGGATCCTCTACGGCGCCGCCATGGTCACCGTCTTCGTCCTCCTGGAGGTGGGTGACGACGCGAGGGCGGAGGAGTTCACGGCGCTGGAGGACGCCGGGATGACCGTCTGGGTCAGCCTCTGGCTCGCCGGCATCGTGCACGGCCTCATCGCCAACCACCGGTGGCTCAACTGGCAGGCGCGGTACCCCTGGAACGTCTACGGCACGGCGGTTCCCCCGCCGCTGCCTCCCGGGGCGCGGCCAGGACCGCTGCCCGGCGTCGGGTACGCCGTGCCCGGCCAGCCGACGGCGCCGCAGCCGGACCGGCAGCCGGCCGGCACCTGGACGCCGAGCACCGGCCCGAGCACCGGCCCGAGCAGCGGCGAAGACGTGCTGAGCGCCGAGGTGCAGGTCGACGTGAACACCGCGGACGCCACGGAGCTGGCGGTCCTGCCCGGGTTCGACGGTCACCGGATCGACCGGGTGCTGTCCACCAGGACGTCACGGGGCGGTTTCGCCAGCGTCGAGGAGTTCGGCCGGGCGGCGGAGCTCCCGCCGCACGAGTTCCTCCGGCTGCGCCCCCACCTCAGCTGCTCACCAGGGCGGGGTGCCGCGCCGCCGTCCGGCTCGGGTCGCGTCCTGGACATCTAGCCGGTGTCCCCGGTGGACGCGAGCCCCGAGGGGACCTGGCCCGACCGGACCGGGCCCGACCGGACCGACGTTGTCCGGGTCGCCCGGATCCTCGCGGAGACCCTGGCCGAGGGGCCGGGCAGGCGGACCGCGTGCTGGGTCCAGGGGTGCTCCATCCGCTGCCCGGGGTGCTTCAACCCCGGCTACCTCCCGGCCGACGGCGGGGAACTGCTGACCGTCGACGCCCTCACCGAACGGGTGCTCGCCCCGCACACCGACGGGCTCACCCTGCTCGGCGGGGAGCCGATGGACCAGGCCGGGCCGCTCGCCGTGGTCGCGGCCCGGGTACGCGCCGCCGGTCGTTCGGTGATGACGTTCACCGGGTTCACGCTGGAGCGGCTGCACCGACTCGTCGCCGCCGGTCGGGACGACGTCGCGGCCCTCCTCGCCGCCACCGACGTGCTCGTGGACGGCCCCTACCTGGCCGACCGACCGGACCGGCGGCGTCCCTGGATCGGCTCGACCAACCAGCGGTTCCACGTGCTCGGGCCTCGGCTCGGTGACCTGTCGGGACTCCTGGCGACGCCCGAACGGGTGGAGGTCAGGGTGAGCACCCGAGGGGAGGTCAGCGTCAACGGGTGGGCGGACGTCTCCGCCCTGGAGCTCCTGCTGGACCAGACCCTCCCGATGCCGGACCAGGACCCCTCGGACCAGGACCCCTCGGGCCAGGACCCGCCGACCCCTCACCCGGAGACGAGCTGGAAGCCGCTCGCCCGGTAGCCGATCAGTTCGGCGGCCGGCGCGGGAGCTGCGAAGAGGTACCCCTGCCCCCACCGGCAGCCCAGCTCGCGCAGCGTGCTGAGCTGGTCCTCCCGCTCGATCCCCTCGGCGATGACGGTGAGCCCGAACTCCTCGCCGAGCGTGAGGATCCCCTTGGTGAGGGCGTTGTACTCGTTGCCGGTGCCGAGACCCGCCACGAAGCTCCGGTCGATCTTGACGAGGTCGATGGGCAGGCGGCCGAGGTAGGCCAGGGAGGAGTACCCGGTCCCGAAGTCGTCGATGGCCAGGTGGACGCCCATCCGGCGGAGCTCCGTCAGCTCGGTCAGCCCGTCGTGGGTGTCGTCGATGAGCATGCTCTCGGTGAGCTCCAGCACCAGCCGGTCCGGAGCGAGCCCGACGTTCTCGAGCACCTCGGCGACCTTCGCGGCGAGCCCGGTCCGCAACTGGCGGACCGAGAGGTTCACCGCGATGTTCACCGAGGTTCCCTCGGCGTCCCAGGCGACGGCCTGACGGACCGCCTCGCCGAGCACCCATCCCCCCAGGTCCGCGATGAGCCCGCTCTCCTCGGCGACCGGGATGAACTCCGCGGGCGGGAGCAGGCCGCGGGTCGGGTGGTTCCAGCGGACGAGGGCCTCGGCGCTGCCCATGGTGCCGGTGTCGAGGTCGACGACCGGCTGGTAGTGCAGCACCAGATCGCCGCGGGTGATCGCCTCGCCGAGTTCCAGCCGGAGGTCGTGTCTGGTGGCTCCGGACCGCATCCCCGGCTCGAAGGACACGACACAACCCCCGCCACGTGCCTTGGCCGCGCGCATGGCCAGGTCGGCGTCCCGGAGCAGATCGCTCCTGGTCGTCCCGGAGGTGCCCACGGTCACGCCGATGCTCGCGCTCACGCTGACCGTCCTCCCGCCGACCAGGACCGGTCGGGACACCTCCTCCAGGATGCGCTCGGCGATCCGGACGCTCCGGTCGGGCCCGTCGATGCTTTCCAGCAGGAGCACGAACTCGTCACCGCCGAGCCGCGCCAGGGTGTCCCCGACCCGCACCAGGCGGGTGAGCCTCTCGGCGATCTCCACGAGCAGGGTGTCCCCGTCGTCGGGGCCGAGGCTGTCGTTGACCGCCTTGAACCCGTCCAGGTCGACCAGCAGGACGCCGATCCGGGCATCCCCGGCGGGAGCGCCCTCCATCAGCCGGGCCAGCGCCTGGTGCATCCGGTCCCGCAGCAGGGCCCGGTTGGGCAGCCCGGTCAGGTCGTCGTGGAAGGCCCGGTGACTGAGCTGAGCCTGCAGCGACAGGTGCTCGGTGATCTCCCGGGTGTGCAGGACCAGCGCCCTGACGTCCGGGTCGTCGAGTCGGTCGCTGATCATCGTCTCCATGTACCGGCGGCCCCGGCCCGTGTCCCGCAGTTGCCAGACGACCGGCTCCCGGGCGTGCTCGTCCACCGCGCGGGCGGCGACCAGGGCGGAGAGCAGGCGGTGCCCGTCCTCGGGGTGGGCGAGGTCGCTGACCCGCCTGCCGACGACGCCGTCGGTGGTCAGGCCGAAGACGGTCGTCGCCGCCGCGCTCTGGTAGCGGACCAGCCCGGTCGAGTCGCAGAGAGTGATCACGTCCGAGGAGCCGGCCACCAGGGCCCGCATGTGCCGCTCCCTTGCCGCGAGGCCCTCGACCAGCCGGGCCTCCCGCTCCCGGGACCGGATGAGCAGCAGCCCGATCACGATCATCGTCATGGTCATGGTGCCGATGTTCGCCATCACGTGCGAGGGCGGCACCAGCGCCACCTGGATGATCACGATCGCGACGACGACTTCGCCCAGGACGACGAGAGCGGGCACGACGCGGAGCTCGTAGGCGGCGTACAGCACCGGCAGGCACAGGAAGATCTGCCCGGACACCGAGGCGTCCTTGGTCAGCAGGTCGAGAGCCACGATGATCGTCACGGTGAGGGTCGGGACGAGAGTCCAGAACAGCGAGGGCATCCGGTGCGGCACGCGCAGGACCATCGCGCCCAGGACGGCGAGAGGTCCCACCATGAGCAGAGTGATCAGTTGCCCGACCGGTCCGCCGGCGTAGGCCGGGACCGCCACGCCGAGCACCATCATGATCAATGCCGAGCCGAGGAGGAACACCCCACTGGTCCGAGCGGCCGCGCCCCGATCGCGCGGCTCCAGCAGTCTCGTGAACCTCACCGGAACGGTATCGACAGATCCCCGGGCGGTCTGTACCGACGACGGATCCGCGGGAGAACACCGGCAGAGCACGCGCCGTCGGGCGAAACGGACGAACGGGGGCCCGTCACCGGATCGGGCGCGTGGGCGGAGATGATGGGACCGGCCCGACGACATCCACCGGAGGGACACCATGAGCGGCGAGCAGCCGGCCGGGGGCGAGATCCCCTGGATCGCGGCCGGGGGCGGGGACTCCCCGGATGCCCAGCAGGTCGAGATGCGGCGGAACGGCGACGTCATCGAGGTACGGGACAGTCTCGACCCCGGGGGTCCGGTGCTGCGGTTCACCCCGGCCGAGTGGGACGCCTGGCTGGACGGCGTGCGGAAGGGCGAGTTCGACCACCTCTGCGACTGATTCCCCCTCGGGGATCGGATGTCACGAGGCTGTGCGGCCGGGGCTTCTGACGGTCGTGGGGGACGCCGGTCGGGCAGGTCACCGCGCCGAACGGGTCACCGATCCGGACACCGGCCTACGAGCGCCCCTCGGCTGCCTTGCGTCTCCTCCTGGCCTCACGCACCCGGAAGAGCCAGCCCTGGGTGGCGATGGCCCCCGCCGTCCCGCCACCGGTGATCACTCCCGCCGCCGCGGCGGCGAGCCCGTCGGCGCAGGTCGGGCACAGGGACCGTCCGGTGAGGGACACCCTGGGCGAACCGGACGTACGCCGGGAACACCCGTCGCAGGTGAAGGCCATACCGGCACCGTAGCCCCGCGCGGAGCACCCGTACCAGCTCCGCGTCGACCTCTCCCTCCCACCGCACGTGGTCCGTCGTCGCCGGCCGGGGGTTGCCGCCCGTCGGGGGATGGTGCTCACCACCCACCCCCCGACGGGGATCCGCGCCGGAACCCGGTGTGATCGGGAGCCCGGTCAGCGGTTCAGCGACTTTGCGAGCTGCTCGTCGGTGTCGGAGAGGGCCTGCGCCGCCTGCTCGAGGTACTGGGCCATGCCGTCCAGCCCTTCGACGGTCTTGCGCATCCCGTCGTTGAACTCGGTGTACGAGGTGTCGAACGCCTTGGACGAGCTGTCGGTGACGTACCCGCCGTTGACCAGGCTGTCCACGAGGGCCTTCAGTTCGCCGAGCCGGCCCTCGATGTCACCCTGGCCGTTCCGAAGGTTCTTCGCCGCGTCGCGCATGTCGTCGTAGGTGACGTTCAGGTTGGCCATCGATGTACCTCCAGGTGTCGGTCCCCCCGGTATCCGGGGCATCCCCTCCCGATGACCGGGGCGGTCACCGGGTCGTACTGAGCTGCCGGGTCGTGCCCCGAACTCCGGCAACGGTCGGTGTGCGGGCCGGTCGGCGTGGCCACCGTCCTGACGCGACGGGTCGAGCGCCGGGACCCGGTCATGCGGTGCGGTTCCGGAACCCGGGGGCCAGCGCCTCGAGGAGGGCGTCGGTCTCGGGCTCGGTGGCGACACCCCGGCGGCGGAGCGTCTCGTCCATCCGCCGGGCCGTCTCCTCCACCGCCGCCGGTCCCTCGCGGGACGCCAGGCGGAGCCGGTCGCGCCACAACGCCTCACCGGTCGGCACCAGTCGCAGGCCGAAGTCGAGAGCCTGGACGGCGTCCTGCGGCCGCCCCAGCGCCTCCGCGAGGGCCGCGGCCCTGCGCGCGGCGGCGGTCACCACCACCCGGGCGTCCCTCGCGGCGGAGTGGAAGGCCAGCCAGCCGTAGTGCCCCGCCGGGACGGCGCTGAAGACCTCACCCCGGGCCAGGGCGAGGGCCGACCGCAGGCCGGAGGCCTCGCCGGTCCCCTGACCACCGGCGACCAACGCCCGGAAGACGTCCCAGTCGCAGACGACGTCGTCGGCCAGCCGCCACCGGCCGTCCCGGCCCACCCGGAGGCGGGGTCCGCCGAACGCGTCGTAGCCGAGCCAGTCCTGCACCTCGCGGACGGTCCTCGCGACCACGTCGTCGTCGACCCCACGCGGCCAGATCACCGAGCGGAGGACGGCGTCGTGCAGCCCGTCCCGGTGCAGGGCCGCGGCCACCACCACCTCGGTGAGCAGTGCCAGCCGGGCGGCTTCGACGGGGCGCGTCCCCCGGGCGACGCTCGGGTGCACGTCCACCCGGACCGGCCCGAGCAGGCGCACGGCGACCGGAGCCCCGTCCATGCCGAACAGCGGAACCTGGATGGCGGCGAGGGCCTGGGCGGAGGCGGGACCGTCCGGATCCGGGTCGTCACCGGCACCCAGCGCCGCGAGCGCAGCCCCCTGCGGGGTGAGCCCGGCGACGACCTGCGCGCTGCGGGAGCGTTCCCGCTCCGCCGCCCGGAAGAGATCGGCGAGGGCGCGGTAGGCGACAGGTGGCAGCCGCCGGGCCGTTCCCCGGACACCGAGCAGGGCGATCTCCAGGCTGCCGTCCTGGCCGACCACGAACCGCCAGCGGGCCGCGGGGGTCTCACCGACGCACACGACGGCGAGCGGCGAGCGTCCCCTGCCGACGAGGGCGTGCAGCCGGGTGGCCTCCTCCGGCGTGGGCGGCCCGGAGAGGACGAGGACGTGCGGGCGCCACCGCTGGCTGCCCCGCACCACCCGACCGGAGAGCACCCCGTGCATCCCGAGGGTCGCCAGCAGTTCGGTCTGCCGCGCGTCGTCGGTCTCGACGTCGTCGAGCAGGTCCGCGAGCCGGTCGACGTGGGTGATCAGGCGGGGAGCCACGGCGGAGAGGTCGTCGCCGAAGCCGACGAGGGTGACCCGGACGCCGTCGGACCAGCCGTTGGTCGCGAGTTCCACCGCCATCGAGGCGGCGACCTCCCGTGCCCGGTCCGGCTGTCCGCAGACGGCGACGAGACCCGGGGACGCCTCCAGGTCGACGAGGATCTCGTGCCCGTCGGCGCTCGCCACATTGACCAGCGCGGGGTACGGCGCCGCGACGAGGGCCGGATCGGTCGTCCCTCCGGAGGCGGAGCCGCCGCCCACCGCGTCGACACCTGCCGGAGAGGCGACGCCCGCGGCAGAGCTGACGCCCGTCGCGGAGCCGCCGCCTGCCGTGTCGACACCTGCGGCGTCGAGGTCGTCCGCCGTCACGGACCAGGACCTGCCGTCCTGCTCGGCCCGCCACGGCGCCGGGGGGCGTCCGGGCTCGGCCGAACCCGGTGCCAGGTGCAGGACGACGTCGTCGACCCCCACCTGCGCGACGAGCACGTCCGGCAACGGGAGGCCGTCGGCCGACCTGCCCGCGGCGAGGTGACGCAGTGCCCGGTCCAGGAGCGCCGACCGCTCGGGGTCGGCCGCCAGCCGGAGCGGATCCGACCCGTCGTCACGGGGGTCGCCGTAGGGGCCGCGCCGGGCGGACAGCGCGGTGAGCACGCCCGCGAGGAGCAGGCCGCCACCGAGCAGGCCACGCGCGGGTCCGGGGGCCCCGGTGTCGTCGGCGACCACCTGCCCGGCGGTCGCCTCGTCCGCCGGGAGCGCGCCCTGCCCGCCATCGAGGCCGACACCGGCTCCGGTTCCACCGTCAGCGCCGACACCGAGATCGCCGCCGGCTCCGGGACCACCGTCAGCGCCGGCTCCGGGATCGCCGCCGGATCCGGCTCCGAGATCGCTGTCGGCCCCGCTGTCTAGCCCGCCTCCCGGACCGCCGTCGGGGGATCCGGGACCACCGGAGGACGGGTCGAGGGGATCGGTCGCGCCGGACCCGGCACCGGGTCCCCGGTCGTCCTCCCGGGCGGAGGCATCGGTCCCGCCGGCGGACCCGGCGTCGGTGGGATCGGTGATCCCGCTGCCTGTTGCGACCCCCGCGGCGGGATCCGCTGCCTGCCCCGCCCCGGAGCGGGACCGCGAGACCGGTGTCCGGACCGGGTCGACGACGGTGATGCCGGGTCCCTTGGCGTCGGACGGCATGACGAGCATCCAGCCCGGCTGGATCAGGTCGGCGTCGACGAGCCGCCGCCCGTCGGCCTGCACCCGGTTCCGGTTCAGCGCGAAGATCTCCTTGTAGCGGAAGGGGTCACCCAGGGTCCTTTCCGCGATGTCCCAGAGGCAGTCGTGCCGTCGGCCGTGCGGCGGCCTCACCTCGTACCAGAGCACCGGAGCGGCCTCGGGGGACGACTTCACCGCCGAGGAGGGGTCCTGCCCGTCGACGGCGCCCACCCGGCTCGACGCCTCGGCGGATGCGGAGGGGGCGCTGGTGGGGGTGCTCGCCGTCGCCGGGTCGGTCGGCCCCGGGGTCTGCTGCGCGGCGCTCGGAGTCGTCGGCAGCACCGACACGGCAGCCGGCCGGGGAGCCGGGGCCGTCGCAGGCGGTGGCACGAGGGTGACCGCCCCGCCGAGCAGCAGCACGGCGGCGACCAGTCGGCGGGCCAGCAGTTGGCTGCCCCCGCCCAGCGGGACCCGGGACGGCAGCCGTCCGCGCCGCGCGGACCGCCACTCCGAGATCACGCAGACGGTGAAGTGGAACCAGGCCAGCCAGACGACCACGGCGAAGATGTTGATGATCGCGGTGAAGGAGATCTCCGCCGCGAGCCAGTCCCTGGTGGGCATCCTCGTCGGGAACGGGTTCCCGACGAGGAGGACCAACGCCGCCGGGACCCCGAGGACGACGGCGGCGAGGGCCAGAGCCGCGGTGATGGCACCGACGACGTCGCGGGGCGCGCGTCGCGGCGGGGGCACCGGCAGCCGGGTGACCGGCTGGTACCCCTCCCGGAACGACTGGGCGACGTGCCGTGCGTCGGCGCGTGCGTCCCTCTGCACGACCATCAGACCTCATCTCCCCCGGTCACGGCACGACCAGCGTCTGGATCTCGCTCACCGGGACCTGGGTCGTGGTGTCCCGGCCGATGATGTGCGCGGCGAGCGGCAGCCAGGCCGCGCCGCCCTCGTACTCGACCCGCCAGGTCGCCAGGGCCCGCACCGGGTAGCGGCGGCCGGGCTGGGCGGCCGAGGACCGGGCGAAGGTCCACCAGCAGGCGTCCGGTCGGGTCAGCCGGGTGTCTCCCGGCGCGACCTCCAGCCCGGCACCCTCGCAGGCCACGTACCGCCCCGGCTCTGGTTCGACCTGGAGACGGATCACCCCGGCCCGCATCCGCAGCGCGCCACCGGGCTCGCCGATGGGCCCGACGACGGTGGGCGCCGCCAGGCGGGCGTCGACGGGACGGACGGTGAAGGCGACGTCCTGGCCGACCCTCGGCTGGACGGGCCGGGTGACCACGACGCTGGCCAGGCTCCCGTCCCCACCCTGGTAGACGACGAGCAGCCGCTGGCGCTCGGTGAGCCGGACCGGGGGCTCGGCCGACGCCAGCCAGACGACGGACCGGGTGAACCGGGCAGTGCCGGTGAGGGTCTCCGAGTCGATCCCTTCGAGGCAGATCCTCAGCCAGAAGGCGCCGTCCTCGCCCTTGGCGGCCGCCGCGTCGGCGTAGGACTCCGCGAGGGTGGCCGGGAGCCGCTCGTGCCAGCAGGTGGGCAGCGGGTCCCCGCCGAGCACCTCCCGGATGGACAGTGCCTGGGAACTGCCGGCGACGCAGTCGAAACCGAAGCTGGACCGGTTGGCGTACATGCTGCAGCCGCCAGACGACTCCGTGATCGGGATCGTGCTGCCGGAGCCGCCGCTCCCGCCGCCGTCCCCCGCACCCCCCGCCGCCGCCGGGGTCGCCGTCACGATCACGGTCACCAGACCGGCTCCGAGCACCGTCACGAGTGCGGTCGCCGCTGTCGCCACCACGGTGGCGAGCCCGGTCGCGAGGGTCCGGGGGGCGTTCCTGCTGAGGTCGATCACCACATCACCTCGTAGATCCTCACTGACGCGCAGGAGCCGGGGGTCCTGACGATCCGGTCGACGAGCCAGCGGCCGTCGACGCGGACGACGGTCGCGACCAGGCGCACCACCGACCACGGACGCGCCGGCCTGCCGGTCGCCGGGTCGCGGCCCCAGCCCTCGTCGACGGCGCACATCAGGACCTCGCGGGTCCTGGAGTCCACGACCCGCACGGCGTAGGGGGTGAACGGGACGGGCCCGGGGTAGTGCAGCCCGAGTTCGGTGCGCATGACGGAGGGGTTGACCGCGGCGCGCGCCGTCGTGGACGTGCGCACCAGTTCGGGGACGTCGGCGGTCCTGAGGTTCACGCTCTTGGCGAGCCCCACGTAGTGGGTCCGGAGCACCCTCACCGCGGGGTTCCGCTCGAACCGGGAGCGGGGCCGGGCGGCGACGGTCGGCGACCGCCGGGTTCCCCGGTCGGCTGCCCCGGTCGTCGAGGTCGGCGAGACCTGGGGCGAGGCGACGGGAGGGGCCATGGTCGAGGCCTCCTCCGCGCAGCCGGCCAGCAGGGACCCCACGACCACCAGGCAGACCACTGCCGGTGCCCGGAGCCCCGACCGTCCGGAT
Organism: Actinomycetales bacterium; assembly: GCA_012719445.1. Lineage (GTDB taxonomy): Bacteria > Actinomycetota > Actinomycetes > Actinomycetales > Kineosporiaceae > JAAYAH01. Next base: position 12,833 of record JAAYAH010000174.1, read on the forward strand.
CCCGCGACCCTCAACCCCGTCGTCCCCTCGTCTCCCCCACGGTCTGCCACCCTCCCGGTCCGGCGACCACCCCTTCACCGTTGCAGACCGGGGCCAACGTAACGAACCGGTGTTGGAGCCTCAAAGGGAAACCCCGGAATCGGGGCATACCCTTCCTCTCCGCAGCCACGCAAGCACTCCCTGCGACCCTTCTTGACAGGTCGTGTCGCTTTGCCGACCACCGGTCACCAGGGTCGCCCCCCAGCGGGTCGGGGCGCAATCCCTTCGCTACGGGTATGGCCCATTCGTTCCCTGACCGTGCCCTTCGCCGGGAAACACCCGGCCTGATCGCACCTGGGCCAGGGGTACCGGCGGAGTGACCAGGACCCGGGTGACCGGGGGCGGGTGTCCGGGGTGGGGGTGCCCGGCGGGGTGACCGGGGCACGGGGGATGCGTCCGGCTACGGCTGGTGGAACGGGTCGTCCGGGTCCGCGGGGTCGATGCCCTCGACCGGTCGCGCCCTGCCGTCCCCTGACGCCGTCAACTCCCGGACCCCGACGATGCCGAGCAGCCCCGCCGGGACGGCGATCCGGACCGTGACGTGGACCGCGATCTGCCGGCGGTCGGTCTCGCTCACCTCCTCCAGACCGACCCAGGAGCAGGTCATCCGGGTGCCACCGGCACCAGCGGCCGACGACGCGTCCGCGCAGTACCCCTCGACCCGGGCCCGCGCGTCCTCCTCGACGACGGCGAGTCCCTCGGCGTCGAGGTCGACGGCCCCCGCCCCCGCCCGCGCGGCCTCCTCGGCATAGGCGACGGCCCTGCCCCTGGCGTTGAGCAGCCGGGACGCGTCGATCACCAGGCCGCCCAGCACGAGCAGGGCCATCGCCAGGACGGGGACCGCAGGGGCCACCGACCCGCCGTCCCGACCCCACCGCGGGAACCCGCGACGACGGCGCCTCCGCGTCGGCCCCGAACCGCGTGTCGGCTCCCGCGTCCGCCTCGGCTCCGGACCGAGCCCGCGGTCCCGGCGAGGCTCACCGAGCCGGAGGCTGCGGGGCGTCACCGGACCCCCCGGTTCGGGTCCAACTGGCTGGAGAACGTCGAGGACGTGGTGACGTCGCCACCGAGTCCCGGCAGCCCCAGGTCGGTGAGCGAGTACCGGCACGAGGCGGTGACCGTGACCGTGTAGCCGGGTTCGAAGACGTCGATGGGCTCGACGACGAGGGTGTCCAGACACGACGTCGCCCCCGGGCCGAGAGACTCCCTGATCACCCGTACCGCGACGTCCTGCGCCGCGTCGACGTCCCTCGCCTGGGTCGCAGCCCTCGCCGCGTCCCGGACCCCGGCCTCCAGGGTGCCGTTGACCTGGGCCACCCGGCCGTAGGCGTAGACCAGCGCGAGCAGCACCAGCAGGGCCGGGGTGACGATGACGAGCTCGAGAGCGAGCGTGCCCCGGTCCCGCACCGGCGCACCGTGGCGACGACGGGCCGGCGCACCGTGGCGGCTGCGGGCCGGCGTGCCGGCCGGTGCCGGGGCACCCACCGAGGTCGGGGTCGGACTCCGCTCCACCGCCTGCCACCTCCCGCGCTAGAGATCCGCCTCGAACCGCTCGACCTCTCCGTGGACGACCTGCGTCACGGTGAGGTCGAGCCCCGGCACCAGGCTGATCACTCGCCCGGTCACCGTCATCGAAACCCGACCGGCCTCGTCGTAGCTGGAGGTCGCCCGCGGGTCCAGCAGGGTCTCCCTGCCGACCGCGACGGCGAACCGCTCGGTCGACTCGCTCACCGGGTCGGCGACGGCGTCGTAGGCGGCCCGGTCGGGTGCCATCCGGAGCTGGCTCACCCCCTCCCTCGCGGCCTGGATCGCGACCGTCCGCCCGTACCACCACAGCCCGGCCTGGACGGCGAAGAAGATGAACGCCAGCAACGCCGGGGCGAGGAACGCCAGCTCGACGGCGCTGGCCCCGGTGTCCCGACGCGACCGGCTCGGCCGATACGACCGGCTCGGCCGATACGACCGGCTCGGCCGACGCGGCGGGCACCACCGGAGCGCCCCGCGCAGCGGGCACCGCCGACGCGCCCGGTGCGGCGGGCACGACCGGTGCGACCCCGGAGCGCTCGTCGTCACCCGGTGCCGCACTCGCTGCCGACCGGCTGGTTGGCGCAGTCCTCGAGGTTGGCGGCCTTCTCCCGCACCAGGTTGATCACGACAGCACCGATGATGCTGGCCGCGACCACGACCACGGCCGCGATGATGGCCCACTCCAGGGCCGACGCCCCGGCGTCGCTCCCGCCGGCCGACCGCGCGAGCCGAGCCCGCACCCCCGCGTACCGCAGGAGCGCGACACCGTACCCGAGCATCCCGATCACATCCCTTCCGTACCGCGCCGTCCGGCGGTGGTCCGCATCCCCCTGCGCGCGTTCGCGCCCGTCACGACATCCCCATCAGCCGGGCCACCGCCGGGTAGCCGAGGAAGACGAGGAACGCCGTACAGATGAGCAGTTGCGCGACGAGCATCGACTGGGACTTCTCCCCCGCCTCGCCCTCGGCGTCGGACAGTTGCTTGCGGCGGATCGTCGCCGCCCTGGCCGCCAGCGAGACCCGGATCTTCGCGCCGTCGTCCGCGGCGAGGGCGAGCGCCCCGGAGAGGTCCCGCAGTTCCTCGACGTCGACCTCCTCGCCGAGGACGCCGAGGGCCTGCCACGGCGTCGTCCCGAACAGCCGGGCGTTGGCCAGCGCCTGCCGGATCCGCACCACGCTCCAGTGGTCGCTGATCGTGGACGCCGCGAGCAGCGCCTCTGGCAGTCCCCGCCCGCCCGCGAGGTTCATCGCCACCAGGTCGAGGAAGATGCCGACCGACCGTCGGAAGCCGGCCCGCCGCCGCGCCGCCTCCCCGCGCAACGCGAGGTCGGGCAGGAAGAACCCGAGCAGCCCGAGGGCCAGCGCGATCACCAGCGGGACCGAGGTCGGCAGGGTGACCCCGAGGGACCGCATCGCCGCCCAGCTCACGGGCGCGATGAGGAACATCACCACACCGGTGGCGACCTTCGCCGCGAGCAGTGAGCCCACCGTGCGGTTCACGATCGCGAGATCGGCGCGTACCCGGTTCAGCTGCCAGCCGTGCTCGGCCGCCAGCACCTCCAGCCGGTCGGCCAACCGGTCCAGGGCGGTCCGCCGTCCTCCCGCCTGCCCGCGCTCGACCTCGAGGGGGGTCGCCGTGTAGCCGGTCATCGACCTCCGGCCGGCGTCGATCCGGGCGACCAGGGTCGCAACCCCCGGGCGGGGCCTGGCCAGGACCCGGACCAGGAGGAACAGCCCTGCGCCGACGACGGCGCCCGCGAGCAGCGAGGAGGTCACGGCACGCCTCCCCGCCCCCGGCCCGGTCTCGGCGAGGTCGTGGCCGGCAGGGTCGTGGCGGGCGCGGACCGGGCGGGTGCCGCCTCGACAGTGGCAAGGGCCGTCGAGGTCACCGCGCCCGTGACCGGGACGAGGAACCGGTCGACCCGGGCCGGGAGGGCGAGGCGGCGCAGCCACAGCAGCCCGCCGAGGAACATCGCGGCCACCACGACGAGCACCAGCTGACCGACGAGCCCCTGGTACGGCTCGACGTAGGAGCGGTTGAACACGGCGAGCATGCACATGACGCCGAGCACGATGACGACGACGATCCGGACACTGCGCCGGATGGACCGCCTGCTGGCCTCGATCCGCCTGCGCATGTCCAGTTCCTCGCGGATGGACGTGGCCAGGGCGGTGAGGACGTCGCGCAGCCCCGGGCCGCGCAGCCGGGCGTTGAGCACGAGCGCCGAGCACACGACGTCCGCGCCCGTGTCCTCCATGTCCGCGGCGAAGGCCAGCAGCGCGTCGGGGAGGGGCTCGCGGATCCGGAGCCGGTCGACGAGGAGGTTCAGCGACGGCCGGATCACGGGTGGGGCGGTGACGGCGGTGGCCGGGATGGCCTGTTCGAGGCCGATCGCCCCGGCGATCGTGTCGCGCAACGACTCGGTCCAGGTGGCGAGGGCCTCCAGCCGGGCGATGCCGACCCGCTCCCTTGCGCCGCTGCCGGCGATGCGGTCCCAGTAGGCGGCCAGCAGGCCCAGGCCGAGGGCCGCGACCACCCAGCGGGTGGCCACGAGACCCACCAGACCGACGACGAGCCCCACCGGCAACCGGCGGTTGGCGCTCACCCCGCCTGTCCGATACCCGAACAGCGGGGGCCTGGCCGGGTCGCGGGCCGGGACGCCGACCACGGCCAGCACCAGGACGAAGAGCCCCAGTCCCGCCAGCGCGCCGGCGCCGATGCCGAGCGCCGTCCACGGGTTCACGGCGTCCACCGGCCGACGACCTCGGGGGCGTACCCGGCGCGGGCGAGATCCTCGACGCAGGAGATCGGGGCGTGGGCGACGGCCCGGCCGTCCGGTCCGGGCGCGAAGACCTCGCTGGACAGCACCCGGTGGTCGATGCCGGTGACCTCGCGGACGCTCTCCACCACCCGTTCCAGGGTGCCGCCGGCCTCGTACTCGTTCCGCTTGCGCAGGAAGACCACGAAGTTGATCGACCCGGCGATGAGCATGTGGGTGGCCTCGACCGGGAGGTTCTCCTCGGCCTGGAGGGCGTAGGTGGAGATCCGGTTGAAGACCTCCATGGACGAGTTGGCGTGGATGGTGGACAGGGAGCCGTCGTTGCCCTGGCTCATCGCGTTGAGCATGGTGACGATCTCGTCGCCCAGCACCTCGCCGACCACGACCCGGCTGGGGTTCATCCGCAGCGATCGGCGGACCAGCTCCGCCATGGTCACCGCGCCGAGACCCTCGCTGTTGGGCAGCCGCTCCTCCATGGCGACGACGTTGGGGTGCAGGTCGGGGAAGGCGTCGAGGCCGAGCTCCAGGGCGCGTTCGACGGTGACCAGCCGCTCGTGCGGGGGGATCTCGTTGGCCAGCGCCCGGAGCAGGGTGGTCTTCCCGGAGTTCGTCGCTCCCGCGATCATGATGTTCTTCCGGGCCCGGACGGCGGCACGCAGGAACGAGCCGACGGTCGGGCTCATGGTGCCGTTGCCGACCAGGTCGGCCAGGCTGACCTTGCCCAGCCGGGCCCGGCGCACGCTGACCGCCGGCCGCGCGCACACCCCCATCACCGCGGACAGCCGGGAGCCGTCCGGCAGCCGCAGGTCGAGCTGGGGGTTCGCGGAGTCGAACGGCCGGGAGGACAGGCCGACGTTGGCCGCGAGCACCTGGATCAGCTCGACCAGCTCCTCGTCGGAGTCGGCGACCGGCTCGTGCAGCTCCTCCCGCCCGTCGCCGTAACCGACGAAGACCCGGTCGCAGCCGTTGATGTCGATGTTCTCGACCTGGGGGTCCTCGAGCAGCGGCTGCAACCGGCCGACGCCGAACAGGGCGGCGTGGACGGCGGCGGCCAGCGCCTCCTCCTGCTCGCTGCTCGGCGGGGTGCGCCCCTCACTGATCTCCGCCCTGGCATTGTCCTCCAGCACCTGGACGATCAGGGAGCGGGCGAACTGGCGCTCGTCCTCACTGGTCATCGGAGCGCGACCGGCGAGCTCGTCCGCCCGGCGCTGCCGGTTGAGCCGTTCGGCGACCTGCCCGCGCAGCCTGCGGACCAGGAGGTGGTCGACCTGTCTCATCCGGTCGCCTCCAGGCGCGGGACCGGACCCGGCGGAGCCGCACCGGGGGGCACGGGACCCGGGGCGGCTGCCTCCGGCGGAACGGGACCCGGGGCGACTGCCTCCGGCGGAACGGGACCCGCGGCGGCTGCCTCCGGCAGGACCGGACCCGGCGGAGCCGCACCGGGCCGGGTGTCGTCGAGGGGCTCGGGCATGATCGAGACCAGGGTCGAGGCCAGCTCGCCCCCGGACCGCACCAGCATGGTCCGCTGGGGACGCGGCACGGACAGGCCCTCGAAGATCCCGGCCCCGCGCTCGTCCAGGGCCACCTGCCCGAACAGCTCGACGAACGGCAGCTCGGCGTGAATGGCGTGCCCGACCTCGTCCACCTCGTCCCGGGCGTCGACCGGCGCGACGACGACCAGCCCGATCCGGGGGAAGGTGCCGTCGATCCGGCGCAGGGCCGGGCCGACGAGACGCAGCCGCTCCCGCGCGTGCACCACCCCGGCCACGGTCGGCCGCAGCACCCATGCCACGACGTCCGCCTGCCGCAGCAACGACAGGTGCACGGCGTGCGAGTGCACCCGCCCCGCATCCACGATCACGTCGGCACCGGGCAGGGCGGCGAAGGCCCTTGCCAGCTCGGTCCACAGCTCGCCGACGGCGCCGGCCTGCTCGGGACCGGCCAGCCCGGCCAGCACCGGGACACCGCCGGAGAGCTCCTGGGCGTGCTGGTACAGGGCGAACGGGTCGAGGGCGCGCCGGGCCATCGGGAGCAGGGTGAGCATGCCGCGCCGGGTGTCCAGGGCCAGGCCGTCGGTCCCGGGCAGCCGCAGCGCGACGTCCCCGCCCGCCGGGTCGGCGTCCACGAGCAGCACCCGGCGCGGCCACAGCGCGGCGACCAGGAGCGCGCTCGTGGTGACCCCGGGCGACCCCTTCGCGGAGCAGAAGGCGACGACTCCCACGGCTACCCCGTCCGGAAGTCGACGGCCGGGACCGTGTCGTCGGCCAGGCGGGCCAACGCGAGCTGCCCCGCGGCGGCGGCGGGGACGACGCGCCGCGCCGCGCCCGCCGGGACGAGCAGGGAGACCGCGACCGAGCCGCGCGACGTCCCCGCCTCGACCTCGACCACGCGCACCGCCGGGAGCAGGACCTCACCCGGGGTCCCGGCCGCCGCGGCACCGGAGACCTCGTTCCGGCCCACCAGGTACACCCGGACCACGTTGCCGGGCTGGAGGGCACGGGCCGGGCGCTGGGCCGTGGTGAGGACGGCGCCCACCACGACGGCGTCCCCCGGGATGGCGCTGCCCTTGAGGAACATGGTGCGGTTGACCAGGGTTCCGGCGGGGATCCGGGCGGTGGCGACGGTGCCGACGAAGTTCTGTCGTGCGCTCGCGAGGACGACGCCACCGGAGTCGGTGGCCACCCGCTCCACGCCGAGGTCGCTGTCGGAGATGCGCTGGCCGGGCTTGATGTCGACCCGGGCGACGAGCACGTCAACGCGGTGACCGCTCCGGTAGGCCACCAGGGCGCTGCCGAGGGCGCCGGCGACGATGAGGAGCAGGGCGAGGGCGGCGAGCGCCGGTCTGCGGTCGCGCGGGGGGGCCGGCAGTCTCGCCCCACCGAGCGGGACGTGCTGCTCCCGTGCCGCGGCGGGCGTCGTCGTCGTCATCGGTCACCCCCGAGGGCTGTGGCGACCTGTGCAGCCGAAGGCTGCGGCTCTGCGTCGCCGGAACAGCGTCAGGCTAACCGAATGCAACGGGTGATCGGCCCTGTCCGACCGTTATCACACCTCTCGTCTCCCTCATGCCGTGACGAAGGGTGCGCGCCATCGGCCAGATCCTCACCCTGAGTGACACTCAAGGCTTCCATCACCCCCGGAGGTATTCATCGCCCCCCGCTGCCCCGGGCTACCTGTTGCCCCGGGCGGGACGGCGGCAGGGCCGGGCGGGCACCACCCGTCAGGCGAGCATGTAACCGATCACCATGGCGACGAGGACGATCACCACGACGGCGACGAACAGGGCCACCGCGGGACCCCGGTAGGACGAGATCCGGGAGTCGTCCTCCACGGGCGCCAGGTCCAGGTCCATGTCGGCGACCAGCTCGTCGGTGTCGGACAGCATGGAGGCGAGGCCCTGCCACTCGGTCGGCCCGCCGTCCGTCCACCGCTCGCGGCGGGACACCGGGGTGGCGTCTGACGGCGGGGACGCGGAGAAGGCCTCCGCTCCGCAGCGCGGGCAGTCGCTCTGCCGGGATCCCACCGCCGAGCCGCACATCACGCAGTACTTCACCGCATGCCTCCCGACCATGCCGACCTACCCGGGCACCTCACACCACCCGGACGCGATGAGCTGCGGGTCGGGAGGGCGGAGCGAGGGGACGATCCGGTGACGAGGACCACCCGGAGGACCGCGTGCGGGTCCGCCACGCCGTCATGCCCGACGTGAGCCCTCGGTGCGGCTGCGATCGCGCAGCCAGCGCAGTCCACGGACGAGCTCCTCTCGCGACCCGGTCGGACAGTACTCGACGGTGAGCCCGTCCGTCCGGGCCGTGACAGATCGTATATGAATCACTACTGGATGACCGCCTCGTCCACGCCGACGGGGGGCCTGCGGCATCGCCGGGGCGCCCTCGACGACCGGCTACTTCCCGTGTACGGGAGACACTCTCCGTACTGCCCGGCGGCTCGGCCGCTCGTCGGACGAACCTCCGGGGAAAGGACGAGTTGCCGCCGCGCCGTGGGTGTCGTCCCTGCATCCGGACGTGATCGCGGCATGGTGGAGCCGCACAGGGATCGCCGGCAGCGCCTGGTGCTGGTGCGAACACCTCGCGGCGCCGACTACCCTCCGCATCGACGCCGCGTTCACGTCCGGCCGACCACCGTGGCAGACCGGGCCAGACGAAGGGATGCACCGTGGCACACGAGCGTGCCGGGCAGGTCGCGCAGCCGGGGGACCTCATCGACACCGCCCACCTTGTCACCGCCTACTACACGACCTGGCCCGACCTGGACGACCCCGGGCAGCGGGTCTCGTTCGGAACCTCGGGGCACCGCGGCACCAGCCTGAACGGGTCGTTCACCGAGGCCCACATCGTGGCCGTCAGCCAGGCGGTGTGTGACTACCGCGCCTCCCGGAGCATCTCCGGTCCGCTGTTCCTCGGCCGGGACACGCACGCCCTCTCCGAGCCGGCCTGGGCCTCGGCCCTCGAGGTCCTCGCGGGCAACGAGGTGACGGTCTGTATCGACGACCGCTACCGGTACACCCCGACCCCCGCGGTCTCGCACGCCATCCTCGCCCACAACCGGGGCCTGCCCGCGACGGACGGCGGACGGGCGGACGGCGTCGTCGTCACCCCCTCGCACAACCCGCCAACCGACGGCGGTTTCAAGTACAACCCGCCGACCGGCGGCCCGGCCGACACGGACGCGACCGCGTGGATCGCCGAGCGGGCGAACGCCCTGCTCGCGGAGTCGCTCCGCGGTGTCAGGCGGATCCCGCTGGCTCGGGCGCTGGCCGCCGACACGACGTCCACCGTCGACTTCCTCGGTCGCTACGTGGACGATCTCCCGTCCGTGCTCGACCTGGACGCGGTGCGCGCCGCCGGGGTACGGATCGGTGCCGACCCGCTGGGCGGGGCCAGCGTCGACTACTGGGCCGAGATCGCCGAACGGCACCGGCTCGACCTCACCGTGGTCAACCCGCTCGTCGACCCCACCTGGCGGTTCATGACCCTCGACTGGGACGGCAAGATCCGCATGGACTGCTCGTCCCGGTACGCCATGGCCTCCCTCATCGACAACCGCGACGCCTACCAGCTCGCGACGGGGAACGACGCCGACGCCGACCGGCACGGCATCGTCACCCCGGACGGCGGGCTGATGAACCCGAACCACTTCCTCGCCGTGGCCGTGGAGTACCTCTTCACCCATCGCCCCGGCTGGAGCCCCGAGGCCGGGATCGGGAAGACCCTGGTCTCCTCCTCGATGATCGACCGGGTGGCGGCGGCGCTCGGCCGGACGCTGGTCGAGGTCCCGGTCGGGTTCAAGTGGTTCGTTCCGGGGCTGACCGACTCCTCGATCGGTTTCGGCGGGGAGGAGTCCGCGGGAGCGTCCTTCCTGCGGACCGACGGCACCGTGTGGACGACCGACAAGGACGGGCTGCTGCTGGCGCTGCTGGCCGCGGAGATCCTTGCCGTCACCGGCTCCACGCCGAGTGAGCTGTACGCCGGGCTCACCGAACGGCACGGCACTCCCGCGTACGCCCGGATCGACGCCCCCGCCGACCGGGAACAGAAGGCCAGGCTGGCCGCGCTGTCGGCCGAGCAGGTGACGGCGGACGAGCTCGCCGGTGACCCGATCACGGCCGTGCTCACCGAGGCACCCGGGAACGGCGCGCCGATCGGCGGGCTCAAGGTGGTCACCGAGCGGGCCTGGTTCGCGGCCCGGCCGTCCGGCACCGAGGACGTCTACAAGATCTACGCGGAGTCGTTCGGCGGTCCCGACCACCTGGCCGAGGTGCAGGCGTCGGCGAAGGAACTCGTCACCGGGGTCCTCGCCGCGGGCTGAGACGACGGTCCCCTGCGAACCGGTCCCGGCAGCGGTGACACCGGCCCCCACGCCGGTCCACCGGCTGCGCCCGGCTCGCGAGCGACCGGAACCCGGGCCGCGAGAGACCCGGTGCGGGACCACGGCCAGGGCATGGGAGGCTTCTGCGACGTGGCCGTGATCCGACCCTTCCGTGCTCTCCGCCCTCCGCGTCACCTCGTCGAGAGGGTTGCCGCCCCGCCCTACGACGTGGTCGACGTGGACGAGGCGCGTGCCCTCGCCGCCGGGAACCCCGACAGCTTCCTCCACGTCTCCCGCCCCGAGATCGACCTGCCGCCCGGCGTCGACCCGCACTCCCGCGCGGTGCACGAGCGTGGCCGGGCCACCCTCACCGAGCTCAGGTCGCGCGGCGTGCTGGTCCCGGACGCCGGGCGGGGGCTGCTCGTGTACCGGCAGCAGATGGGCGACGCCGTACAGACGGGAGTCGTCTGCTGCACCAGCGTCGCGGCCTACGAGAGCGGTGCCATCGCGACCCACGAGCACACCCGGCCCGACAAGGAGCTGGACCGGGCCCGTCACATCGACGCCCTCGACGCCCACGACGAGCCCGTGTTCCTCATGTACCGGGAGGACACCGCCGGAGCGTCCGACGTCGCAGCTCTCATCGCCACGATGACCGCAGGACCGGCCGAGTACGAACTCACCGGCGACGACGGGATCCGGCACACGCTGTGGACGGTGACCGACCCCGAGGTCGTCGCCGGCCTGGTCGCGGCGTTCGGGCGGATCCCGACCCTGTACGTCGCGGACGGGCACCACCGCACGGCCGCTGCGGCCCGGGTGCACGCCCACCGCACCGACCCGGCCCGGTCCATCCCGGATGCGCTGACCCCCGCGGCGTCCGGCGAGCCCGCCCACCCCACGCCCACGGGTGAACCCGAGGTGCCCTCGGCGGGCATTCTCAGCGTCGTCTTCCCCGCGGACCAGCTCACCATCCTCGCCTACAACCGGGTGGTGACCGATCTCGGCGGGCACACCCCGGAGACCCTCCTCGCCGCTCTCGGCGAGGTCTTCGACGTCGCCCCCGTCCCGACCGCCGTCCCCGACGCACCGCACCGGGTCGGGATGTACCTGGCCGGTCGCTGGTACCTCCTCACCGCGCGGGACGGGACGGTCGACGAGGCGAACCCCATCGCGCGGCTCGACGTCTCGCTGCTGCAGGACCGGGTGCTGAGTCCCCTGCTGGGCATCGCCGACCCGAGGACCGACCCGAGGATCTCGTTCGTCGGCGGCATCCGCGGAGCCGACGAGTTGGCCCGCCTCGTCGACTCGGGACGTGCCGCGGTGGCCTTCACCCTGCACCCGACGTCGCCGTCGGAGGTCATGGACGTCGCGGACCGCGGGGAGGTCATGCCGCCGAAGTCCACCTGGTTCGAGCCCAAGCTCCGCAGCGGCCTGTTCCTCCACCCGCTGTCCTGACGACCGTCCCCGCCCGAGCCCGGATCCGTCAGGCCGTCGGCCCGGCGGTGGTCCGGAACGGGGAGAGGATCTCCCGGACGGCGTCTCCCGTTCCGTCGACGTCACCGGCGTGAGCGAGGGTGCACAGGAGCTCGCGGAGGTACAGGATCCGCATGCGGTGCCGCCATCCGTCCTCCAGCGGCGAGATCTCCTGGTAGGCGGCGAAACAGCCCTCCATGCCCTCGGGCCGACCGGCGCACCACAGCATGCTCAGGTCCATCTCCGCGACGCCGTAGCAGACGGCCGGGTCGACGAGGGCCGGGACTCCGTCCGCGGTGGCCAACACGTTGCCCGTCCAGAGATCTCCGTGGGTGAGCACGGGCGGCGACACCGGCAGGATCTCGGGCAGGCGGGAGCACAGCCGTCGGAGGGCTCGCCGATCCGAAGGGCCCAGCGCGTCGCGGAGCCGGGGCTCCGGCAGGTAGCGCAGCAGACGCTGCCTGGCGACGAAGTCGTGCCCGTCGTCGTTCCAGGTGTTGTCCTGCCGCTTGCGACCCAACCAGCCGTCACGGTGCCAGCCGAAGCGTTCCCCGACGGTGGTGGTGTGCAGCACCGCCAACCTCCGGCCGAGCTCGGCCCGGAAGTCACCGTCGGTCGGGGACTCGTGCAGCGGCTCCAGGACGAGGACCCGGGGACTGACGTACAGGACCCGCGGCGTCCGCACGGCGCCCGTCGCCGACAGCGCGGCCAGCCCCTCCGCCTCGATCTCCAGGGTGTCCGCCGGGTCGCCGAACCCGTCATCGGAGATCGTCTTGACAACGCATCGCGAGCCGTCGTCCCAGCGGACCAGCCGCACCCGCCCCACGACGCCGCCACCGAGGGGTGTGACCTCCACCGGTGCCGCCCGCCACCCCGCCTCCGCCAGCTCCGCCAGCTCGTCCACCACGCCACCCAACCATGTCCGCGCATCGGACCGCGAGACCCGCCACGACCGGTGGCAGCCTGGACGCCGGGTGGTCCGACGAACCAGAGTTGAGCCGTGAGCGACACCGAGGGTCAGCCAGACGCACAGCCCGCCGTCGGCGTTCGGCCCGACACCGAACCGTCCTGGTTCGCGGACCGCCACGGGAGGGTCCCGCCACCGATCACGACCTCGGCGACACCGCCGCTGGTCGCGTCGACACGAGGGGCCGGCGCGCACGAGGCGGCGGTGCGACGACTGATCGGCTCCTACCGGTCGATCCCGCCCGGCAGCCCGGTGCGGCTGGCGAAGCGGACGTCGAACCTATTCCGCCCCCGGTCGGCCACCGGAGCCCCCGGCCTCGACGTGCGCGGGCTGGCCGGCGTCGTCTCCGTCGACGTCGGCAACCGCACCGCCGACGTCCAGGGCATGTGCACCTACGAGCAGCTCGTCGCGGTGACCCTGCGGAAGGGCCTCATGCCGACGGTCGTCCCGCAGCTCAAGACGATCACCCTCGGCGGCGCCGTCACCGGTCTCGGCATCGAGTCGACCTCGTTCCGGCTGGGGCTCCCGCACGAGTCGGTGCTGGAGCTGGACGTGCTCACCGGGTCGGGTGAGCTGGTGACCGCGCGACCGGACGGCGAGCACACCGACCTGTTCCGGGGCTTCCCCAACTCCTACGGGACCCTCGGCTACGCCGTCCGGCTGCGCGTGCTGCTGGAACCGGTGAGTCCCTACGTCGCCCTGCGGAACATCCGGTTCCACGACCTCGACGACCTCAACGCCGCCGTGGTGACGATCGTCGACGAGGGCGGCTGGGACGGCGAGCGCGTCGACTTCCTCGACGGCATGGTGGTCTCGGCCGACGAGTCCTACCTGATGCTCGGTGCCTGGGCCACCGAGCTCCCGGCCGTCGGTCCGGGGCCCAGCGACTACACCGGCCAGGCGGTCTACCACCGCTCGATCCGGGAGCGGCGGCGTGACCTGCTCACGGTGCACGACTACCTGTGGCGCTGGGACACCGACTGGTTCTGGTGCTCGAAGGCCTTCGGCGCCCAGCACCCGCGGCTGCGCCGGGTGTGGCCGACCTCGTTGCGGCGCAGCGACGTGTACCACCGGCTGGTCGGCCTGGAGAACCGGTACCGGGTGGCGGCGCGCCTCGACACCCTGCGCGGCAGGCCGTCGCGGGAGCGGGTGGTCCAGGACGTCGAGATCCCGGTGGGGGCGACGGCCGACTTCCTCCGCTGGTTCCTCGCCGACGTGCCGCTGTCGCCGGTGTGGTTGTGCCCGCTCCGGCTGCGTGGGTTCGGCGAGGGCGACGGCGCCGAGGAGACCCGGCCGTGGCCGCTCTACCCGCTGCGGACCGGGGAGACCTACGTCAACCTGGGCTTCTGGGGGACCGTCCCGGTTGCGCCCGGAGCAGCGGACGGCGACGTCAACCGGCGCGTGGAACAGGCCGTCGCCGAGGTCGGCGGACACAAGTCGCTGTACTCGGACGCCTTCTACGACGAGGAGACCTTCTGGGCCGCCTACGGCGGTGACGCCTACCGGGAGCTCAAGCGGCGCTACGACCCGGACGGTCGGCTGCTGGACCTGTACGCCAAGGCCGTCGGACGCGGGTGACCACCTCGGTCAGGGCCGGTCGAGGGCGTCCAGGAGGGTCCGGGCGGCCGAGGTCAGCAGGGCGGCACCGCGCTCGGGCTCTCCCGGCTCGTCGAAGGCGGTGTAGACGAGCTGCAGCCGGCCCGCGCAGGTGCACACCCCGATCGTCCGCTCGCCGGGCACGACGTTGACCATGGGCCCGTACATCGCCTCGACGAGGAAGGGCGCCCCCGGCGGCTGGAGCGGGAACCTGCCGAGGTTCGTCACCGAGAGGTCGTAGTCCGCGGGACGCAGGGGAGGCGGGCCGTCACCGGGCTCACCCGCTGCCGCGGCCCGGTGCGCCTCCCCGAAGATCGTGGACATGCGGAGGACCCGCCGCAGCAGCCTCTCCCCCGTGGTGTCCCGGCTCAGCCGGTGCCGGATCTCCCGGGCGAGGTCCCACGGATCGCTGTCCGCCGCGAGCCGGACCGAGGTGACCACCGGGGTGATGAGCAGCCCCGCGGCCTCGGCTGCCTCGGCGTCCGGCCCCGTGAGCAGGTGCCGGAGGTTGACCGGGCTGGAGACGGCACGCCGTTGCCGACCGGTGGAACCCTCGACGAGCGCCAGCAGCAGCGCGGCGCAGACGGCGCCGTGGACGGTGGTCCCCTCGCGCCGACACCGTCCCACGAGGGCCGCCGTGTGCTCGCCGGACAGCCCTCGGGACACGATCCGGAAGCCACGGGACGTCGCGTCGGCGTTCCCGCCGCCACCAGCCCCCGTCCTCCCGTCGGCGCCGGCTCCGGCCCCGGCGCCCGCCCCGCCACCCGGCTCCGGAGCGGCCCCGCGGCGGTGGGCCTCGTACCAGGAGGACCACCGAATGCCGGCCCGGACCGCCGCGACCCGGAGCCGTGACGCCGGACTCTCCCGGAACCCGGCGGGCAGGACCTCCGGGATACCCGGAGGCCGCGGCAGCGGGGGCAGCACGGTTCCCGGAGCGGCCAGGACGGCGAGCAGGTCACGCAGCAGGTACCCACCGGACATCCCGTCGCTCACCATGTGGTCGCAGGTCAGGACCAGGTCGGTGCGCTCGTCCGAGGGAAGCATGGTGAACCGGGCCCTTGGCGCCTCCTCCGGCCCGAACGGTCGGGCCAGCTCCTCCTCCGCGACGGCCTGCCACCCCGGGGCGCCGGAGCCGTCCAGCACCCGGAGCGGGAAGCGTGGGGCGTCCGGTGGGGCGTCCGGTGGGGCGTCCGGTGGGGCGGTCGCCGATCCCGGAGGGGAGGAGAAGGCGACGTGCCGTCCCCTGACCCCGTCCAGGCCCCGCTCGACGTCCGCAGGGGACAACCGCTGGCCGACCCTCACCGCGAGGACGAAGTTGAACACCGCCGGGACCCTCCTCTCGTGCACCCGTCCGGACGGGGGCCGCCCTCACCCCGGGCCCCGGTCCCGTACCCGGCCAAGATCTCACCGGACACGGTGACGTATCCGGGTCCCACGCCGGGCAGGCCCCGGCCGGGGAGCACCCAGGCCCTGCGACTCCGACGCCCCGCGACGCTCAGCCTCTGGCGGTACGGGTCGCCGACGGGGTCCGCACCGCCGCGCCCGGCCCGCCGCAGTGGTCCGTCAACCAGGTGTCGACCTCCGTCGCGGGCATCGGCCGGGCCAGGTGGTACCCCTGCCCCACCTGGTAGCCGATGAGGGTGAGCGCCTCGACCTGCTCCGCGCTCTCCAGGCCCTCGGCGACCGTCAACAGGCCGAGACCCTCACCGATGACGACGGCCGCCCTGGCGAGGGCACCCCGACGGCCGGAGGTGGAGACGTCGTGCCCGAGGGTGTCCGCGGCGGCGGCGAGGGTGAACGCCCGGTCCACCTTGATGACGGCGACCGGAAGCCGCTGCAGGTTGGCGAGCGAGGCGTGGCCGTTGCCGAAGTCGTCCACGGCCAGTCGTACGCCCATCGACGCCAACCGCTCCAGCCGGCCGGCCGCCCTGTCGTTGTCGCTCAGCGAGGTCTCCCTGATCTCCAGGACCAGCGCCGCGGGGGGCAGGCCGTGGCGACGCAGCGCCTCGACGACCCGGCTGTCGAACTGGTCCTCGGAGAGCTGCCTGCCGGAGACGTTCACCGAGACCCACAGCCCGGACCCGGGATGCCGGCCGCGCCAGTCGGCGAGGGCGGCCAGGGCCGAGCGCAGCGCCCAGTCGCCGATCTCGACGATGGACCCGTCCCGCTCGGCCATGGGGATGAACTCGCTCGGCGGGACCAGGCCGAGGTCGGGGTGGTGCCACCGGGCCAGCGCCTCGAACCCGATCGGGGTGAGGGTGGTCAGGTCGAGGATCGGCTGGTAGTGCAGGGACAGCTCGCCACGGGCGAGGGCGCTGGGGAACTCCGTCGCCAACCGGTACCGGAGCCGACCGGCGCTGTCCTCCTGCTCGGAGAACATCTCGACCCGGGCCTTCCCCCGGGACTTGGCCCGGTACATCGCGACGTCCACCCGGCGCAGCAGGTCCTCGACCTCGTCCTCCCCGCTCGGGGTGACCAGTCCGATGCTGGCCGTGACCCGCACCGTGTCCGTCCCCAGCCGCACCGGCTCGCCGAGCACGCCGAGGAGGCGGACGGCGATCTCCCTGGCCTGCTGCTCCGAGTCGACGCCGTCGAGGAGGACGGCGAACTCGTCCCCGCCGAACCGGGCCGCGACGTCCTGGACCCGGAGCGCCCCGCGCAGCCGGTCCGCGATGGCGACGAGGAGTTCGTCGCCGGCGGCGTGGCCGAGGCTGTCGTTGACCGCCTTGAAGTCGTCCAGGTCGAGGTAGAGCAGGCCGAGGCCTGCGCCCTCTCTCCGGCTGACCATCCGGCGCACCAGCTCGGTGAAGGTCCGCCGGTTGGCGAGCTCGGTGAGGGGATCGTGGCGCACCAGCCTGCTGCTGGTCATGGCGAGGGCGACGTGACCCGCCAGCGCCGTCACCCCGGCGCACGCCTCGGCGAGCCGGTCCCTGCGCCCTCGCACCAGCAGGCAGCCGAAGAGCCGGTCGCCACGGATCGGCCAGCACCGCCACGGCCGGGTGCCGTACCCCGACCGGACCAGCGCGGTGGCGAGGTCGGCCGGGGTCGAGCCGCCCGGCGGCTGGTCCTTCCCGTCGAGGAGGCCCTGCACCGGGAGGACGGGGGCCCGACGCCTGCCGGTCGGCTCGGCGAGGACGCCGCCGGACGAGGGGTTCCGGACAGGGGTGCCGCCGCCGGACGAGGGGTCCCGGACAGGCGTGCCGCCGGTCGACCAGAAGGCACCGGACTCCTGGACCGGGTCGGTCCCCCTGACCCCGCCGACCCTGCCGATCACCTCCAGCGCCGACTCGTGCCGGACCAGCACGAGAGCCTCCGCCGACGTGCCGGTGAGGACCCGGTCGAGGGCATCCCTTGCGGTCTCGAAGACCCTGGACGGTCCGCCCGGGGTGGACAACTCGGGCCCGAGGGCGGCCAACGCGGCCCCCCGGGCGCCTGCCCGCCGTACCCGGTTGTGCAGGGTGTGCAGGGTCATGGCGAAGAGACCGGTGAGCGATCCGCAGACGGCGCCCCCGCCGACCGCGGCGGCACCCGGGTCGACGAGCAGCCCGACGGAGGCACCGATGAGGGCTCCGGTCGGCAGGCCGAGGACCGCCAGGGCGTGCGGCGTCACCCGGTCCTGGTCCACCGGGGAGTTGTCGGCACGAGAAGGCCGCACGTGAACCGGTCGGGCGGGAATGGACACCCTGAGCGGATCGGGATCACCTGGGGTCGACAGCCCTCACCCGGGCGTCGAACCGCGGCGGCCGCGGACCGAGGGCGGGATCACCCACCGTCGACTCCGGGCAGGGCCGCCGCCCCCGTCCGGGTGAAGGAGCCGGCGGCCCGGGGTCAGCCGCGCCGACCGACCCCGGTGAACCGTCCCAGGAGGGCGGCGAACCGACCGGGCCGGCGGTGGACGGCGTCCAGCGGGACAGGCTTGTCCGGGAAGTCGGGCTCGCCGGGCCGACGCTGGGGGCCGACGTCGTCCCACTCGGCTGCGGCCGCGTCGTAGGCGGTCTCCGCCCGGGAGATCAGTTCCAGGGCCTCACCGAAGGCCACCATGTCCGCCGCGGCCAGGGCGTCCTCCGCCGCTCGGTTCCCGGCGAGCAGTTCCCGGACGGCGTCCTCGGCCGTCCGGCACACCTGGGCGGGGGACCTCCGGTGCGGTTCCCGTCGTGCCTGGGGGACGCCGACCCGCGGGTTGCCGTGGGCGGGGGTGAGCAGGCCTCCCGCCGCCACCCGCAGCACGGCGAGGCCCTCGGCGGACCCGGTGGGGTCGCCGGCGCCGGAGGGCTCGGACTGCCGTCTCCTGGCCATCAGATCGGTGAGCCTCTCTCGAATTCCCCCATGGACGCAACAACGACATACAGTAGCCATCTGACTACCGTATGCAACCCACTTGGGCAGGTTCCCTCCCCGGCCACCGCTCAAGTCCCACCTGGCGTGCGTCGATTCCTACCAGGTGGCACCGACGGCGGCTGCGCATCCGGCTCCCCTGGCGACCATCCACATCGGTCGCCAGCCCGTCCACGACGCGAGCGGGGCGCTCTACGGTTACGAGCTCCTGTTCCGCCCGGCCGCTGACGCGACGACCTCGGAGATCCCCGGCTGGGACGGTGACGCCGCGACCACCACCACGATCCTCGCCGCCTTCTCCGAGTTCGACCTCGACGATCTCCTGGGCGGCCGGTTCGGCTTCATCAATCTCACCAAAGCCTTCCTCATCGGGCAGATTCCGGTGCCGTTCGGCCCGGAGCGCGCGGTGCTCGAGGTCCTGGAGTCCATCCAGCTCGACGACGCGGTCCTCACCGGCGCCCGCCACCTCGTGCACCAGGGGTACCGCCTGGCCCTCGACGACTTCGTCTGGACCGACGGCGCCGAGCCCTTCCTCGACCTCGCCCAGATCGTCAAGATCGACGTGCTGGACCGCGACTGGGACCGGATCGAGGCGACCGTCGAGGCCTGCCGCCCGCACGACGTCCGGCTGCTCGCCGAGCGGGTCGAGGACGCCGAGATGTACGGGTGGTGCTGGGAGCACGGCTTCGAGCTGTTCCAGGGCTACCACCTGGGACGCCCGCAGACGCTCAGCACCGAGAGTCTCACCCCGGCCCAGGCGCTGGCGCTGCAGCTCGTCACCCGGCTGGGCGAGCCGGAGACCACGGCGGAGGACGTCGAGTCGCTGCTGCGCACCGACCCCGCCCTGAGCTACCGGCTGCTCCGGATCGCCAACTCCGCGGCGTCCGGTCAGAACCGGAAGCTGTCCTCGATCCGCGACGCGGTCATCCTCGTCGGCCTGGCCCGACTGCGCGCCTGGCTGGTCCTGGTGCAGCTGTCCGGGGTCACCGGGTCGACCGACCTGCTCGCCGACGCTCTCGTCCTGGCCCGCACCTGCGAGCTGATCGCCAGGGCGGACCGCGAGGTGCCGCCCGAGGTCGCGTTCACCCTCGGCCTGCTCCAGGGGATCATCGACGCCCTCGGGACCACCCCGGAGGTGCTGACCCGCGGGCTCCCCCTCGACGAGGGCCTGGCCCACGCCCTGCACGGCGGGTCGGGGCCGTTGCGCAGGGTCCTCGACGCCGTCCTCGCCTACCAGCGCTGCCACTTCACCCTGGAACAGCTCGGCGAGGAGGGGATCCCGGACGTCGCCGGGGCCTACCTCTCCGCCCTGGCCTGGGCCGGCACCACCTACCGCGACGCCACCCGGTGACCCGGACAGAACCCGCCTGGTGCGTCACCCGGTGACCGGATTCTGCCTTCGTGCGTAGAGTTACGCCCGAGCCGAGAGGCAGGATCACGATGACGACGTCCTTCGACAGCAACCCGAAGGGAAGGGACCACACGGATCCCCTTCCCGGTGACCTCCCCGTGACCGATACCGCGCCCGACGGCGCGACCGGCACCGAAGGCCCGGCTCCGACGCGCCGGGCAACGCTCGCCGAGCTCCTCGACACCCTGAACGAGCGACCGGTCCCGTTCCGGTTCAGCGCCTACGACGGCAGCCGCACCGGGCCGGACGACGCCCCGATCGGCCTCCACCTCGCCACCACCCGCGGGCTGTCCTACCTGCTGACGGCCCCCGGCTCGCTGGGGCTGTCCCGGGCCTACGTCGCCGGGGACCTCGAGGTCACCGGGGTGCATCCCGGTGACCCCTACGACCTGCTCGTGACCCTCGCCGACGGCCTGTCCCTGCGCCGTCCCGACCCCTCGACCCTGGCGCGGCTGGCGCGGTCCGTCGGCGTCACCCGGTTCCTGCCGCCGGAGCCGCCGGCGCAGGAAGCCGTCCCCGACTGGCGCAGGGCCCTGCACGGGCTGCGCCACTCACGGTCGCGGGACGCCTCGGCCATCCAGCACCACTACGACGTCTCGAACCGGTTCTACGAGCTGGTGCTCGGGGAGTCGATGGCCTACACCTGCGCCTGCTACCCGGACCAGGGCGCGACCCTCGAGGAGGCCCAGGAGCACAAGCACGACCTCGTCGCCCGGAAGCTCGGGCTGCGGCCCGGGCTCCGGCTGCTCGACATCGGCTGCGGCTGGGGCGGGATGGTGCGGCACGCGGCGCGCGAGTACGGCGTCAGGGCGCTGGGGGTGACCCTGTCCCGGCAGCAGGCGGAGTGGGCACAGCAGGCGATCGACCGCGAGGGGCTCGCCGACCGGGCCGAGGTCCGGCACCTCGACTACCGCGCGGTGCCCGAGGGCGACTTCGACGTCATCAGCTCGATCGGGTTGACCGAGCACATCGGCGTCCGGAACTACCCCGCCTACTTCGGCTTCCTCCGGGACAAGCTGCGACCCGGCGGGCGGTTGCTCAACCACTGCATCACCCGCCCGGACAACCGGCACCCCGCCCGGGTGCGGCGGGGCTTCATCGACCGGTACGTGTTCCCGGACGGCGAGATCACCGGCTCGGGCCGGATCATCTCGGCGATGCAGAATGCCGGCTTCGAGGTGCGGCACACGGAGAACCTGCGCGAGCACTACGCCAGGACCCTCATGGAGTGGTGCGCGAACCTCGTCGCCGCCTGGGACGACTGCGTGACCGAGGTCGGGGAGGGCACCGCCCGGGTGTGGGGTCTGTACATGGCCGGGTCCCGGCTGGGATTCGAGCGCAACCAGGTCCAGCTGCACCAGGTGCTGGCGGTCCGCCCGCACCCGGACGGCAGGGCCGACTTCCCGCCCCGCCCCGACTGGGGCTCGGTCTGACGATCGGCGGTCGCTCAGGAACCGGTGCGCGGGCTGCCGGTGACCGGCTGCTTCGTGACCGGCTGCCTCCCGATCGGCGGCTTCCCGGCGCGGGTGGTCGCGCACCCGGTCGCCGCGGCGGAGCAGGAGCCGCACTCACCGAACGGGCACCGGGTGGTGAGCGGGACCGAACCGACGAGACCGGCCCGCAGCAGCTGGTCGGCCGCCCCGCGGACGACGTCGATCGGCAGGCCGGTCCGGCGGGCCACGTCGGCGGTCGTCACGGCTCCGGCCGAGAGCTCGCGGAGCACGACGCGCAGCGGGGAGGTCACGCCACCAGCCTCCCCACCTGGAAGACGACCACGGCCAGCAGCCACGCCACGCCCAACTGCACCCCCACCCCGACCGCCGTCCACCGACCCCCGATCTCGCGGCGCTGGGCCGCCAGGGTCGCGGCACACGGCGTGTAGGCGAGGAAGAAGGCGAGGAACGCGAGCGCCGCCGGTACCGGATGCCCGCCGGAGCTGCGGTCGAGGTCGGCGCGCAGCCGCTCGCCGAGGGCACCGCCCGCCGCTCCCTGCCCGGCGGCCTCCTCCTGCACCGAGTAGGTCTGCGCCCACGACGAGACCACCGCCTCCTTGGCGACGAACCCGACGAGGAGGGTCCCGGTGAGGTGCCAGTCACCGAACCCCGCCGGCTCGAAGACCGGCGCCGACGCGGAGGCGAGGGCGTGGTAGGCACTGCCCTCCACCCCCGTTGACCCCGAACCCGGGGAACCGGTGCTCGTCGCGGCGGCGCCGCCCGCCGTCACCGTCCGGTCCTCACCGGACGATCCCGGAGCCGGGACGGCGCTGAGCAGCCAGACCGCGGTCACCGCCAGCACGATGACGCCGCCCGCGGTGCGGAGGAAGTCGGCGAGCCGGCCCCAGGTCACCGAGAGCAGGATCCGTGGTGCCGGTGCCTGGAACCGGGGCAGGTCGATGACCAGGGGCTCGTCGCCGACGACCCGGAGCAGGGTCGACCGCAGCAGCAGACCGACCCCGACGACGAGCAGCACCGACAGCACGTACAGCCCGAACACGACGTTGCCCGCGGCGTCCCCGAACACCGCCGTCGCCACCAGCACGTACACGGTGAGCCGGGCGCTGCACGAGGTCAGCGGCACGAGCAGGGTGGTCAGCAGCCGGTGCCGGGCGTCCGGCAGCACCCGGGTGGCGCTCACCGCGGGGACGTTGCAGCCGAATCCGACGACCAGGGGCAGGAAGGCCCGGCCGGGGAGGCCGACGGAGCGCATCAGCCGGTCGGTGACGACGGCGGCCCTGGCCAGGTACCCGGAGTCCTCCAGCACGGCGAGGGTCAGGAACATGACGGCCATCACCGGCACGAAGGTGAGCACGGTGCCGACCCCGGCGACGAGGCCGTCGACCAGCAGGCCCTCCACCAGCGACCCGCGGAGCCCGAACGCGCCGACGGCCGCCCTGGCGCCGTCGTCCACCGGCCCGGCGAGGGCGGTGGACAGCCACTCCTGGACCGGGGCGGCCAGCCGGGTCGTCACCTGGAACACGCCCCACATGACCGCGAGGAAGACCAGCGGGCCGATCACCGGCGAGGTGAGCAGGCGGTCGATGCGGTCCGCCCGGCCGCGACCGGCCTCGCCGCACTGCCGGGTGCTCGCCGCGACGACGTCGGCCACCCAGGCGAACCGGGCCTCGGCGACGCCCAGTTCGTCGATCTGCTCCGCGACGGCGACCGGCTCGTCGACGGGCTCCCCTGCGGGGCCGCCCGTCCCCGGGAGCGGCTGCGGCGGCGGGAGCGGGACGGGCGCGGCGGAGTCGAGGGCGTCGGTCACCGCCTCGCCGAGCCGGGCGAGACCGTCACGGCGGCGTGGGTCGACGGGGACGACGGGCACGCCCACCGCGGCGGACAGCGCGGCGACGTCCACCGCACGCCCGCGACGACGGGCGACGTCCATCATGCTGAGCGCCAGGACGACGCGCTGGGGCAACTCCCGGACCTGGCGCACGAGGTAGAGTCCGCGGCCGAGGTCCGCGGCGTCGACGACCAGCACGACAGCGCCCGGCACCCGGCCACGCACACCGTCGGACGGGGCCGGGCGGTCGACCGCCGGGGCGACGAGGTCGCGGGTCAGCTCCTCGTCGGGGGAGACGGGATCGAGGCTCACCGCGCCCGGCAGGTCGAGCACGGTCACCCGCTCGCCGTCCGGCAGTCTCCAGGAGCCCCTGCCGACCTCGACGGTGGTGCCCGGCCAGTTGCCGACACTGCGCCGGGCTCCGGTCAGGGCGTTGAACAGGGTCGACTTGCCGACGTTGGGGGCACCGACGAGGGCGACGGTCCGGCCGTCCCCGGGACCCCGGGAGGCGCCGGTGCGCGATCCCTCCGCGCGGACCGCGCCGGTCGACGCGTCCCGGCAGCAGCCCCGGGTCACGACGGTCCGGGTCCTGGTCCGGCGGCCGGGCAGCACGGCCGCCACCGTCAGCGCTCGTCCGTCGGCGGCGACGCCGGGATACTGCCAAGGGTCACCCGCGCGACGGCGACCCGGGCATCGCCGACGGCGACGACCCGCCCGCCGCCCGCCGTTCGGTGCAACGGGACGACCGTGGCCCCCGGTCGCAGCCCGAGCTGCGCCAGCCGGAGGGCCCGGTCGGCCGGCACCTCGGGGCGACCGAGCACGACGGGGGTTCCTGTCGGGACCGAGTCCAGCGTCACGAGTCCGACAGTAGCCAGCCTCGCGGATTGGTTAGGCAGACCTAAGTCCCGCCCCTCGGGCCCTCCTCCGGGGGACCCCCGGCGGGCGGTCGCCCCCGACTGAGGGGGCGGCCACCCACGTCACGCTCCGAGCAGGCCGTCCCGCAGGGCGGTGGCCAGGGTCGGCGCCAGCGGGAGCCGGGGAATGAGCGTGGCCTGGACGGCGTGGTACCAGTCCGGGCGCCCCTCCCAGGTCCTGCAGGCGACCCGGCCGTCGGCGTCCACCTCGTGCAGCCAGCCGAGTCCCGCCGGCTCCACGAGCACCCTCCTGGCGTAGTCCCAGAAGACGGCGTACCAGCGGGCGAACCGGTCCTCCCCGGTGACCCGGGCCAGTGCCGCCGCGGTGTCGACGGCCTCCGCGACGACCCAGTGGAACCGCTCGGTGACGACCGGCGTCCCGTCCCAGTCCGTGGTGTAGACGAAGCCGCCGCGGTCCGCGTCCCACCCCTCGGCGACCGCCCGGTCGAAGAGCTCGACCGCGGCCGGGACCAGCCAGGACGGCGGCTCGCTCCGGCCACGACCGACGGGCTCCCCCGACACCGGGGAGGCGGGGGTCGCCGTGGCCCGGCGGACCGCGGCGTCCAGGTGGAGGAGCAGGCGGGCCCACTCCAGGCCGTGCCCGGGGGTGGCCCCGTACGGGCGGAACGGGTGGTCGGGGCGGTCGCGGTTGTAGTCGGGCAGCATCCGCCAGGCGCTGTCGAAGTGCTCGGGGACCCGCCATCCGCTGTGCCGCGCCCCCTCGTGGACGAGCCCGGTGACGATGCTCTCGGCCCGGTCCCGCCACCGCCGATCCCCGGTGGCGTCGGCGACCGCGAGAAAGGCCTCCACCGCGTGCATGTTGGCGTTGGCGCCGCGGTAACCGTCGAGCACGGTCCAGTCCTGGTTCCACTCCTCGACCACCCGCCCGGCCTCCGGGTCCCAGAACCGCGCGTCGACGACCGCGCAGGCGTCGTCGAGCAGCTCGGCAGCCCCCGGGCGCCCGGCCACGGTGGCGCTGGACGCCGCGAGCAGGACGAACATGTGCTCGTACGCAGCCTTGGTCGTGCTCGCGGGGGAGCCGCCG
The DNA here is from genome assembly GCA_012719445.1 of Actinomycetales bacterium. Classification (GTDB taxonomy): domain Bacteria; phylum Actinomycetota; class Actinomycetes; order Actinomycetales; family Kineosporiaceae; genus JAAYAH01. The sequence goes on from JAAYAH010000174.1 coordinate 38,031, forward strand.
TCGAGCCGGGAGAACCAGCCGTCGTGGACGGGGTCGCGGAACGGTCCCGCGAGGGCCGCGACGCCGTGGTCGACGAGCGCGGCGTCCCCCTCCCTGCCCAGCAGGACCCCAAGGGAGAAGACGTGGGTCATCCTGGCGTTGACCCACAGCTGGAGGCCCCGGCTCGGATCGGGCCTCCCGTCACCGTCCAGCCAGGCGAAGCCCCCCGCGGGGACGGCGGAGCGCGCGGCCCCGTCGAGCAGGCGCCGGGTCTCGGCGGCCAGCCAGGCGTCGTCCGGGGGAACGGGTCGGACATCGTCCGCGGGGACGGGTCGGGCAGGGGGTGCCGTCATCGGAGCCTCCGGGTCGCGATCCGGCCACGGGCCGGGACGGTGTTGTCGGGGCGGCAGTGCGTGATCCGCCCGAGGGTATGCCGTGCGTCCCGGCCGCCGCCGGGCACACAGCCCTGGTCACCGTGCACACAGCCCTGGTCACCGGGTCGACCAGTGCCGTCGGGCGTCGAGCCCGGGCGAGGACCCGCACCGGAGCACAGGGAGTCCACACAGCGATCCCGCGGTGACGACGCGTATCTCGATCACCCTTTCGCCGGATCGGTACTCACCGTCCGCTAGGGACGAGAGACGGAGTGTGCACACCGGGACTACTTAAGCGGTTCAGTATAATCCTCCATGTGCATACTGTTGTTGAGAGCGCTCCCGCGTCACTCCGCGTACGGGATCAGTGGCGGAGAGAAGAGTCGGGGGTGATTTCCCGTGAGACTGTTGACGGGTTTCGATGAACCGCTTAAGGTCTTGCACACATCGCAGAGCGGTCAGCGGAGAACCGCATCCGGTCCGCACCGGAGACGCCGGAGCCCCGGCCGCTCGCGATCCTCCGGCTCCCCCGGGGGTGGTGACGAGCGCCGCGCCGCCGCCCCCGGGGGATTCCACTGTCGGCAGCGGTTCCCCCTCCCGAAGCCCACCGTCACCCCGACCCGGCCCGGCTGATCATGCGTGTCGCGACCGACGGTTCCCGGCGGAGCCGGTCCGGCGTGGGAACCTCGAAGCACCGCAGGGACATCTGTACGTCGTCCTTCGAGCACCGTGAGTGATCTCACTGGGGCTCGTGCCGTCCCTCCGCAGGACGGCGTACCGCACCCCAACCCGCACCACGAGCCAGGCACCACGCACAGCTCTGCACCCCCGCATCACGCACCCCCGCACCGCTGCACTGCTGCACCCGTGCACCACGCACCCCGCTCCGCGGACCCCGTTCCACGCAGCACGCAGCACGAACAACGCACCGACGCGCCTCACGACGAGACGGGAATGACCACCATGTACGGACCCGGTGCCGCCGAGGGAACCATGGCGCACGACAGGACCACGCAAGAGATCACCGACTGGGCGTTGACTCTCAGTGAGACGCCTCTGGGGTCCGAGATCCCCCCCGAGGTGGTCGCGGGGCTGCGGGTCCGTACCCCGTCCTCGGTCCACGGGTCCCTCGTCGAGGCCGGGATCCTCCGCGACCTGGCCGTCGACGGCGACGAGGCCGAGAGCGCCTGGGTCGCCCGGTCGCGCTGGCGGTACACGACCCTGGTCGAGCGCCCCGCCGAGCCGTACACGCGGGCCGTTCTCGAGTTCCAGGGCATCGACACCGTCGCCGCCGTCCGTGTCAACGGCTCGGTCAGGCTCACGACCAGGGACATGCACCGCAGGTACGAACTCGACCTGACCGACGATCTCGCCGACGGACCGGTCGAGGTCGTCGTCGACCTCGAGTCCGCCCTCCTGGTCGCGGAGACCGCCGCCGTCGCCGACCCGCTGCCGCACCCCTATCCGCTCCCGTACAACCAGGTCCGCAAGATGGCCTGCTCCTTCGGCTGGGACTGGGGCCCGACCACGATCACCGCAGGGCTGTGGCGGCCGGTGCTGCTGCACATCTGGACCGCGGCGCGGCTCGCGGACGTCCGGGTCGCCGCCTCGTTCGCCGGGACGCCCGGGGTCGCCGTCGACACCGTGGTCGAGGGTGACGCCGACACCGTCTCGGTCGAGGTCCTGCCCTCGGGCGAGGTCGGTCCGCCGGCTCCCGGCCCGACGACCGCGACGGCGCCGGTGACCGCGACGGCACCGGTGACCGACGGGACCGCCCGGGTCCGCCTCTCCGTCCCCGGGGCACTGCCCTGGAACCCGGCCGGCCTCGGCGAGCAGCCCCTCTACGACGTGCGGATCGAGCTCCGGGACAGCGCCGGATCGGTCCTCGACCGGGTCGTCCGCAGGGTCGGCTTCCGTGATGTCGCCCTGGTGCAGGTGCCGGACGACGCGGGCATCTCCTGCGAGCTGCACGTCAACGGCACCCGGGTCTGGGTGCGCGGCCTGAACTGGATCCCCGACGACCACCTGCCGGAGCGGGTGGACGCCGAGCGGGTGCGCGGCAGGGTGCGGCAGGCCGTCGAGGCCGGGGCGAACCTGCTGCGGGTCTGGGGCGGCGGCGTCTACGAGTCCGACGCGTTCTACGACGCCTGCGACGCCCTCGGCGTCCTGGTGTGGCAGGACTTCGCCTTCGCCTGCGCCGGCTACCCCGAGGACGAGGCCACGGTCGCCGAGGTGCGGGCCGAGGTCACCGACAACGTCCGCAGGCTCCGGCACCGGCCGAGCCTCGCCGTGTGGTGCGGCGGCAACGAGACCCTGTGGGGATACGAGGACTGGGGGTGGCAGGAGCTGCTCGCCGGCCGGCCGTGGGGCGAGCTGTACTACCGCCGGGTTCTCCCGGAGCTCGTCGCCGCGCTCGACGGGACCCGCCCGTACGTGCCCGGCTCGCCGTTCTCACCCGACGGCCGCCCCACCAACGACCCGGGCTCCGGCGCCCAGCACCTCTGGGACGCCTGGAACAGCACGGACTACACCGACTACGAGACCCGCACCCCGCGGTTCGTCTCGGAGTTCGGCTGGCAGGCCCTCCCCTCCTGGCCGACCCTGGCCAGGGCGACCGGCATGACCGATCCGGCCGAGCTCTCGATCGACGACCCACGCCTCGCCGTCCACCAGAAGGCCGAGGACGGCATGGCCAAGCTCCGCGCCGGCCTGGAGTGGCACCTGCCCTCCCCGCCGACCGCGGGCGCGGCGTTCCACTACGCCAGCCAGCTGATCCAGGCCCGCGCGGTGCTGACGGGCGTCCAGCACTTCCGCAGCCTGCACGAGCACTGCAGCGGGGTCGTCTGGTGGCAGCTCAACGACTGCTGGCCCGCGATCTCGTGGGCGATCGTGGACGTCGCCGGGCGGACGAAGCTGTCCTGGTTCGCCGTCCGGCAGGCCTTCGCGCCGAGGCTCGCGATCCTCGGCGGGACACGGGCCGACGCCCGGCTGACCCTCGTCAACGACACCGACGGGCCGTGGTCGGCCAAGGTGCTGCTGGTCGCCGCGACGGTGGACGGCCGGATCGTCGACGAGGTCGAGGTCGAGCTGCACGTCCCGGCGCACCGGGCGGTGACGTCGGCGGTCGCCGACGACCTCGGCCCACTGCCCGAGGACGTGGACCTGCTCGCCGTGGACGTCGAGGGCCAGCGCAGCACCCGCTGGCTGCGCGGGGACCTGGAGCTGCCCGTCGGCCCCTCCTGGTTCGAGGTCGAGACCCTCACCTCCCCCGCGGCCGACGAGGTCCTGGTCCAGGTGCGGGCCCTCGGGCTGGTCCGCGACCTCTGCCTGCTCGCGGAGCTGGAGATCCCCGGCGCGAGGGTCGACACCCAGCTGCACACCCTGCTCCCGGGTGAGTCGGTGACGTTCCGGGTGACCGGGCCAGGCGTCCGGGAGATCACCACCGAGGGGTGGCGTGAGCTGCTGTGGTCCGAGGGCCGGATCCGCTGAGCGGCCCTACCCTCGACGGATGAGCCTCCCGACCATGCCGACACCCGGTGCAGCGGCCACGACGCCCCGGGTGGTCCGGCGCGGCGGGCTGGACGTCCTCACCTGGCCGTCGCTGACAGGCCTCGGGGTCGACGCCGTGGTCACCACCCGGAACGGCGGGGTGTCCCGCGGACCGTACGCATCGCTCAACCTCGGGCTGCACGTCGGCGACGATCCCGAGGCCGTGGTGGAGAACCGGACCCGGGCGCTGGCCGCCGTCGACGCCCGGCCCGAGGACGCCGTGTTCTGCGTGCAGAGTCACGGCCGCGCCGTCCACGTCGCCACCGACGCCGACCGAGGGCGGGGGGCACGGGACCAGGCCGACGCCGTACCGGAGACCGACGCCCTGGTCACCGCCACCCCCGGCCTGGTGCTGGTGGTGATGGTCGCCGACTGCGTCCCGATCGTGCTGCTCGACCCCGAGGCCGGGGTGCTGGCCGCGGTGCACGCGGGCTGGCGCGGGACCCTCGCCCGGGTCACCGCGGCGGCGGTCGAGACGATGACCGGGCTCGGTGCCCGGCCGGACCGGATCGTCGCCGGAGTCGGGCCTGCCGTCGCGCCGTCCCGGTACGAGGTCGGACCCGAGGTCGCCGAGGCCGCGCGGACCTGCTTCGGGGCGGACCAGGCGGCAGCGACGGACGGGTGGGCACCGGTGCTCCGCCCCTCGCCCTCGGGCCGCTGGCTGTTCGACCTGTGGGCCGCGAACACCCGGGTGCTCGTGGAGAGCGGCGTCCCGGCGGACTCGATCGTCGTCGCCAGGACGCCCACCGGAGAGGGCGGCCCGTTCTTCAGCGATCGCGACGCGCGTCCCTGCGGCAGGTTCGCCCTGCTCGCCCGGCTGACCTGACCGCGGACCTCGACCGCGGGGACCGGCTCACCGAGGCCATCACCCGGGACACCCGGAGTTGAGCACCCTCCCGGCCCGGCGCCCGGTCCACCACCGGCCGACGTTCTCCTCGACGTCCTGGGCCACATCCGGCCCCCCGCGCGGCGCGACACAGCCCTCCGGCGTGCCGGAAAGCGGTCGCGCGAGCCGGCTCCCGGCGCCTACCCTCCGACGGCATGGGGGAGGCCACCGGCTTCGCGTACACCGAGCGCCGCGACGGATCGATCGTGATCACCCATCACGGGAGACCGGCGACCGTCGTCCGCGGTGGCCGCGCCGAGGAGTTCCTGGCCGAGGTGGACGACGACCCGCAGCAGGTGATGGCCCGCTGGACGGGCAACTACCGGCGAGGCAACGAACGGGAAGCCCGCCGGCACCCCCGTAATCGCGGCTGATCCGACGGCGGGGCGCCTCGCCCGGCCCCGCACGCCTGCGCCGTCAGGTCCGGCCTCGCTGCTCGCGACCACGGGAGCGTCGGCTACCCGGGCCACTGCCCCAGCAGGAAGTGCCTGACCAGGGCGGCGTGCGACAGGGGGGTGCGGAGGTCGGCGATGTCACCGTTGGTGGTGTAGTCCAGCAGGACGACCCCGGGCCCCTCGGCGAGCCGGCGGAGCTCGTCGACGACCTCGCGGGCGCGGTTCTCCAGCATCCACCGGTAGGCCGGCAGATAGATCCGGCGCCGGGCGGTCTCGTAGTCGAGGAGCTCCGCCCCGTGGAGCCCGGCTCGGTGACCCCCGACCGGACCGTACCGACGGACCGTGCGCTTCAGCCCGGTCATGTCGATCACCGCAAGGCCGGGGAAGGCCGCTGCGATCGAGCCCGGACGCCGCCGCCGGCTCGCCACCATGACGATCACAGAGAGACCTCCTGTCGGGCGACGTCCTCACGCCGCACCCTGCTGTCGACCACTGGCAGGTCCCTCACCCGGAGAGGAGCCGAGCCGGACCGTCCCGCCGACGCGGTGCGGCCCTCGGGTGCCGGACCGGGCTCCCCTCATGCCACCAGGGCGAGCCGACGCCGGGCGAGGCCGATCCGGACCTCCTGGCCCCATCCGGTGACCAGCCGGTCGGCCTCGATCCCGTCCCCGAAGACGACCAGGGGGTCGGACTCCACCACCACCCGCAGCCGCTCGTCCCCGGCGAGCACCCCCGCGGTGAGCTCGGTCCCGGTGACGGGGGACGGCCAGGCCTCGCGCACGAACCAGGCCAGCCGGTCCTCCTCGGGGCCGGGCAGAACGGGTGGCCGGGCCCGCTCCCTCGCCAGCGACGCGCACCAGCCGGTCGCACCGGTGCCGGTACCCACCAGCACTCCGGACGACGACTGCCGCTCACCGACCGGTCCCGGGCCGCCGTCCCCACCCCTCCCGGGGACGCTGATCCGGTACCGGGCCGACTGGTGGCCGGGGTGCCCCAGGAACACCTCGTTGAGTGCGACCAGCGACTGCCCGTCGTCCGTCGCCGCCTCGACCATGGACCGGCGCTGCAGCCGCACGGCGCCGCCCGCAAGGCCCGGCAGCAGCGAGACCGCCTCGCCGGGCGCGTGCCGGACCAGCACCCCCGGATTGCGGCCCGGCTCCGGGTCGACGCCGAGCACCGGCTGGCCGTCGAGGTACTTGGCGACGTTGGCCACCAGCCCGTCCTGGCCGACCACGACGACGAGGTCCTCCGGGTCGAACCGGAACCGGGACAGGTCCGTGCGCTCGACGGCACCGCGTCGCCACGGGGCGGGGACGGCCCGCGCCACCTCGGCGAGCGCCTCGGCGAGGGCGTCGTGCCGGCGCTGCACGTCGTCCAGGTCGCGACCACGGGTACGGAGGAAGAACTCCGCCTGGCCCCGGGTGCCGTGCCGGTCGAGCAGCTCGTCCAGCTCGCTGCGGCGATGGGCGACGACCACCCGGGGGGCGAGGCTCACCGGTCCCCGATCCCGGCCAGTCTGCCGATGGCGCTGGTCACGACGTCCGGGGTGATGGTGAGGCTGCCGATCTCGGGGAGCTGGCCGGCGAGCTCGCGCAGCGCGAGGGCGAGCAGCACGTCGCGGTCGAGCTGCGCGTAGGCGGCCAGCTTCGCCGCCTCGGCCTCTCCCTCGGCCAGGCCGACCAGGCGGGTGCTCTCGGCCTCGGCCGCAGCCGTGACCCGGGTGTTCTCGGCGTCCGCGTCCGCGGTGACCCGGCTGCTCTCGGCGTTCGTGATCGCGGCGAGCCGGGTGTTCCCCGCCGCGGCCTCGGCCCGGAGCCGGTCCCGCTCGGCCTCTCCCTCGACCTGGATCCTGGCCGCCGCGGCCTCCTCCTCCGCCCGGCGCCGCTCGTTGGCACCGCGCTGCGCGACGAGCTGCTCCTCCCGGGTGGCCAGCTCGATCTGCGACTGCAGCTCGTTCTCGCTGATCGCCCGCTCCCGCTCGACGGCGAGCGCCCGCCGCTCGAACATCGCCCGGTCCGCCTCGGCCTGCACCAGCTCCCGGGCCGGGGTCTGCAGCGCCCGCTCCACCTCGGCCTCCGGCCGGACGGCGACGACGTTCACGGCGACAACGCCGATCCCGGTCTCCTGCAACCGTTCCTCTGCCGCCAGCCCTGCGGCGATCCGGTCCCGGACGGCGACGAGGCCCTCGGCGAGGGCTCGCTCCAGGGGGAGGCCCGCGATCAGGTCGAGAGCGTGCCGCTGGGCGAGGTCGGTGAGCACCTGGGCCATCTGGTCGAGCGGTGTGCGCCGCCAGGTGCCCCGCTCGGGGTCGATCGAGAAGTCGATCCGGGCTGAGGCGACGTCCGGGTCGACGACCCGGAACGCGACCGTCGCCTGCACGGTGACGTCCTGGAAGTCCGCGGTCCGGGCGTGGAACACCAGGGGGAGCTCCCGGTCGTCGACAGGGACCTCGCTCAGGGCCGCGCTCAACGGGCGGTACCAGAACGACAGTCCCGTCCCCGACCGCACCCGCCGTCCCGCCCGGAGGTGGACGACGTGCTGGGTCGGGCCGGTGCGCAGGTGCCGGACGAAGGGATAGCGGCGGATGTCGGCCATGGCGGGTCCTCCCGGTGTGAACGGACGTGAGCGGTCGGTCGACGACCACGGTGCACGTCTTAGCGTCACCATGACGATATCCACTGCGGCTGGTTATCGTCAATACGACGAGATACGGTGTCCCGGTGTACGACCCGTCGGCCTACCCGCCCGTCGCCGTCACCGTTGATCTCGTCGTGCTGACCGTTCGCGACGGCACGCTGC
>JAAYAH010000175.1 GCA_012719445.1 Actinomycetales bacterium
CGATCGTCTGGAGGCTGGCCGTGCCCGTGGCTGTATCTTCCCTCATCCGTCTGGCGGGCACGGTCGGTGACCACGAGTGCGGTGATGGTCTGGTGCCGTTGGTGGTCTGGCGGGTGCTGGAGACGGTGCCGGATCCGCGGCGGGCGCGGGGCCGTCGGCATGGGCTGGCCACGGTGCTGGCGGTGGCGTTGGGAGCGGTCCTGGCCGGTGCCCGGTCGTTGAGCGCGATCGCGGACTGGGCCGGTGACCTACCGGCCTGGTCGTGGCGGCGGTGGCGGATCGCTCGGTGCTCGCCCAGCCTGTCGACCATCCGCAGGGTGCTGATGGCCGTGGACGCCGACGTGCTGGACGCCGTCCTGCACGCCTGGCTGGCCGCCGTGGAACCTGCGCCGTCGGCGCCGCGCGAGGCTGGTGGGGCAGGCCTGCGGGCGGTGGCCGTCGACGGCAAGACCGCCCGCGGTGGGCTGCGGGCCGACGGGACGCGGGTACAACTGTTCTCGATGGTCGCCCACGCCACCGGTATGCCGCTGGGGCAGGTCGAGATCGTCAAGGGTGACGAGGTCGGTGCGTTCGCTACGGCTCTGGACCGCCTGGACCTGCACGGACTCGTCGTGACCGGCGATGCGTTGCACACGCAGCGGGCCCACGCGCACTACCTGCACCGCCACGGCGGGCACTACTTCTTCCTGGCCAAGGCCAACCAACCGACCTTGTATGCCCGGCTGGAGGCGCTGCCCTGGTCGCGCGTCCCGCAGGCCCACCTCGAACAGGGCAAGGGCCACGGCCGTCGCGAGACCCGCACCTTGCAGGTGATCTCCGCGCTGCGGCCGCGGCTGCCGTTCCCCCATGCCCGCCAGGCCGTGCGGATCGTCCGCGAACGCGTCGAGGTCGCCACGGGCGTCTATGAGCGTGAGGTGGTCTACGCCATCACCGACCTGCGCGACGACGTGGCCGGTCCAGCTGTTCTGGCCCGTCTGGCCCGAGGACACTGGGCGATCGAGAACAAGATCCATTATGTGCGGGACGTGACGTTCGCCGAGGACGCCAGCCGCATCCGGACCGGCAACGCGCCCCGCGTGATGGCGACCCTGCGTAACATCGCGATCGGCCTGGCCCGGGCAGCCGGCCAGCCGAACATCGCTACCGCCACCCGCCACTGCGCCAATCGGATCGACAACGTCATCACGATCCTCGACCAACCCGCCAGGAAGACCGTAACGGCCTAATCAAGAACGAACAGGCCCTGCATGGGTTGGGGTTGCTGTCCGATCGACCTGCCGGGGGTACCGTAGGACCAAGGCAGTTCCCAAGGAGGTGAGGCCTGTGAGCACCCCGGCCTCGTACGAGCCTGTCGCGACGCCGCGTCCTCGGCTGACCGTGGAGGAGCTGTTGGCGGCCAAGGGGACGCCCGTCATCTCCTCACTCGACGATCTTGCTGCCAACACGTTCTCCTCCGATGAGGAGCTGGACGAGTTCCTCGCCTTCACCCGAGCCGAACGCGGCCGCGACTTGTCCTGATCTCCATGCAGCCTGTCGTTCTGGACACCGATGTCGCGTCGCTGACGCACCGACGCCGGCTGCCCACGTCTCTCGGCGCACGTCTCCTCGGCCGTCGTCCCCTGATCACCTTCGTGACCCTCGGTGAGCTGACCAAGTGGGTGCAGGTGCGCCAGTGGGGCAGCCGGAGCCGCCAGGAGCTGGCCGACTGGCTCTCCCCCATCGCTGTCCTCCTCGGGGATGAGGCTGTGGCGATCACCTGGGGCCAGTTGTCGGCGGCAGCCATGCGGCGCGGGCGGCCTCGCCCGATGAACGACATGTGGATCGCCGCCTGCTGCCTGACCAACGACCTCCCGCTGGCGACCCTGAACGTCAAGGACTACCTCGACTTCGTCGAGCATCACGGCCTCCGGATGATCACCGCCGAATAGCCGAACGAGGCCGCGCAACCGGGATATCCCACAGACCGTCACAGAAGATCGTTCCCACCCTTTTCCCACCCGTATCAACGCGGACCAGCGGGTATCAACAGGCACCAATGCGCACGCCGCGTGAGCCATCCGCGCAGGTGACAGGTCATATCGGCAAACGACGAGAAGCCCCGCGAGAAGTGGATCAGCAATCAGCGGGTTCGGGGTTCGAGTCCCTGACGGTGCACTTTCAGCAAGAGGGCCGTGGCCTGGGATTTCTCCCCGTTCACGGCCCTCTTCGCATCGCATCTCTCCAGCGGATTCCTCGCCGTTGCTCACGAATAGCTCACGGGCATCACCGGACGCCACGCGGCCGGGGAACCGCCTGTCGAGGATCCGGAACGCGCAACTCGAAGCCGTAGGTGCCGGCCTCCCCCACGACGGCGAGACGGCGACTGTCGGAGAACCAGGCAGACGCGGCGAGAGGCCGTTCCACCCGCAGGAGCGCCGTGGGCTGCCCGGTCGCGGCGTCCCAGATCCGCACCGTCTCGTCGTCGCCGGTGCTGGCCAGCCACGCACCATCCGGAGAAACCGCGCCCGGCTGTGGGCCTCGTAGCGACAGCGCACGCCCGCTGGTCCACATCGGCGTGATGATCACTCCGCTGTCAGCCAGGCTTCGTCTTCGGCGACTCTGAAGCCCAGATGCCGCCTCCTCGCTGGCGCCCTGGCCGATCGGTGGCGTCCCCCTCCGGGTGCCGTGGGCAGACGCCTGCGGCAATAACTCGCTTGCGGGCCGATCGACCCGCCACGACCATCTGAGAACATGATCCCCAAACTGATCGGCCCCCGGGTGTCCCTCGCCCCGATGTCGCCGGATGCCGCGGAACAGCTGGCGACCTGGTTCAACGACCTCGAGGTCGCCCTGCCCGTCGGCGACGAGGCCTACCAGACGATCACAACGGACCGGTTGCGGACCTCGTTGAGCACGAGCGAACACGACTTCGTCATCCTCACCGACGTGGCCGGCACCCCGACGCCCATCGGTCGGTGCCTGTTGTTCGCGGTCAACCACGTCGACCGGCACGCCATGCTGGGCATCTGCATAGGCGACAAGAGCCACTGGAACCGTGGCCTGGGCGGCGAGGCCGTCGAACTGCTGCTGGAGTACGCCTTCAACCTGCTCAACCTCTCCAGCGTCATACTCGCCACGTTCGCCTTCAACAGCAGGGCGATCAGCTGCTACCGGCGGATCGGATTCCGCGAGATCGGCCGCAGGCGCAAGGCGAGGCTCATCGCAGGCACCCACCACGACGCGATCCTCATGGACATGCTCGCCGAGGAGTTCACCGGACGATACGTACGAGACCTGGTCGACGCCGTCGGCAACGAACCCGACCCGGCGTCAGCGACCTGAACACCACCTTCGCCTGCCCGAGTGACCCCGACGCCGACTCCGAGGGCATCTGCTGACCTCATGGAACCCAACTCCCGATGACAGGGAGTGGGAACGCGCTGGTCATGGCGGTAGCACTGTGGCTCGCATGCCGGGACTTCGGCTGCACCACCGGCCTGACCAGCGGAAACGCTGGCCGGGCCGCTCCGGCATGCGAACTGCTTGACGCCTCGACTGGACCTCGGTCGGCCGATTACTCACACCTCATGAAGAGATGATCTTTGTAGGGCCGGGACGACGAAACCTCGGACACCCGGACCGCCGAGAGCCAGACAGCCAGAGTCCGCTCGGCATGGCTCGACGGTGGGGTTCGGCTGACCGGCCACGTCCGATATCTCCAGGTTCACCGGTGGACAACCTCGGAGTGGCCGAGAAGTACCGCATATTCACGGTGGTCCTCGGCCCGATGGCGCATGACCCTGGGGTCGTCCGACGAGCGGGCAAGAGACGGGGGGCATGCGGTGACGGCTCTGGCGACGTCGGCGCCAACGGGCAGCGTTGCGGGTCGTGTACCGCCATGTGCCCGTTCGAAGCCTGAGGGGGAGCTCGTGGGTGAGACGCGAGTGGTTGGCACTCCTGACAGTGCCGGTCGTCGCCTAGCGATGTGGACGACGGGTAGCTGCGACCGACATGCCACCAGATCGCGAGAGGTAGCCGGGTAAACAGCGGGGCGTTCTGATTGGTGGGTCACTGATGTCTGGTGTGGCAGGTGCTGCGCGTCGTCTCACGGGGGGCGCGGTCGTGGTGAGCGCTCTGGTGGGGTCGATGCTGTTCGTGATGTCGTCGTCCTCGGCCGAGCCGCGGACCGCAGCGGTGGGGACCACTGCCGTGGCCGCCGACGGGAGCGCGACCGGGAGCGTGCCGGGGGCGTCGGGGACCGACGCCCGGTTGACGGCACGGGCGGAGGCCATGGCCCGGGCTCGGGCCACCGGCCAGCAGGTCGAGGTCGTGCCCGATCGGGACGCCTACTCCCAGAACTGGGCCAACCCGGACGGCACCTACACCATGACGATGGCCGTCTCGCCCCAGCGTGGACGCGCGGCGGACGGGTCCATGCAGCCCATCGACACCAGGCTGGAACGGCGGGGCGACGGCTGGGTCGGTCCCCGCGTCCCGGGAGCGCCGGTGGCGTTCTCCGGTGGCGGGGACGGCAGACGGATGGTGCTCGTCGAGTGTGAGGGGCATCGGCTCGAGCTGGGGTGGCCCGGGCGGCTGCCCTCCCCGGTGCTCGACGGGGACGCCGCGGTGTACCGGGAGGTGCTGCCGGGGGCCGACCTGCGCCTGACCGCGACAGCGGACGGGTTCCGTGAGGTCCTGGTGGTGAAGACCCCCGCCGCCGCGCGGTCGGCTGTGGTGCGCTCCCTGCGGTTCTCCATGTCCTCCGACGACCTGCGGATCGTGGGCACAGCGAGCGGTGGTGCGCAGGCCCTGGACGCCGACGGGAACGTGGTGTTCTCCTCGCCCGCAGCGGTGATGTGGGACTCGCAGGGGGACGCAGCTCCCGGGACCACGACGCCCCCGGCGGATCCCACCGCGACGGCGGATCCCCCACCCACGGCGGGTCCCACGACGGCGGCCGGTGCCACGCCGTCCACGACCGTCACCGGGCCCGCAACGTCGACACCGGCCGAGCAGGAACCGGTGGACCAGCAGGTCGACCCGCTGACCCGGCAGCGGAACCTGGTGTCCGACGGTGCGGTCCGGGAGGAGGGCACGGCTCCCGACGCCGACGACGCCTCGGCCGTGCTGCCGATGACGGTGAGCGCGACCGCCGTCACGGTGACCCCGGACACCGAGCTGCTCACCGGCGCGGACACGGTCTACCCGGTCTACATCGACCCGTCCTTCGGGATCAGCCGCTCCGAGTGGACCATGGTCTCCTCCGCCCACGACCCGAAGTGGAAGTACACCGACGACGAGGGGATGGGGTACTGCGGCACCTACCTGGGCTACTGGTGCGGGTCCGGGTTCAAGAAGCGGCTGTTCTTCGAGTTCACCGGGTCTCGGCTGGTTGGCAAGGAGGTCCTGGACGCGACGTTCGCGGTCACCGAGGTGTGGTCGATGTCGTGCGAGGCGTCGTGGGTGGACCTGGAGCGGGTCGACGGGGGGATCTCGTCGTCGACGAAGTGGCCGGGGCCGGCGTCGGTCGACCAGATGGGTGATCGGAAGGTGGCCTACGGCCGGGGGTCGGCCTGCAGCCCGAGCGTCCCGGCGCAACCGGTGGAGTTCAACGACAACCCCGACGAGACCGACGAGAACCTCACCTCGACGGTGAACGCCTTCGCGCACGGGAAGTGGTCGACGCTGACGCTCATGCTGCGGGCCAAGGACGAGACCGACCCCAACGGCTGGAAGCGGTTCAAGAACAACGCGGCCCTGACCGTCGTCTACGTGCCCATCCCGGACAAGCCGAAGTCGTTGGGGATTCGGCCGACCAAGGCCCCCGAGACAGCGTGCTCGACCTCGAGCACCAACCCGACCATCGTGGACTCGAAGACCCCCGTGGTCCAGGCTGCCCCGAAGGTCACGGCGGTGGCTAGCGGTGACCCGGTGCAGAGCCTCGCGGTCGAGTTCAACGTGCACAAGCTGGACCCCACGGCGAAGACCTGGTCGTCGGCGTGGACCGACACCAAACCCGACTCCGGGTGGGTCTCCGACGGGACGAAGCTGCCGGCGACCACGACGGCGCTCACGGACGGCGGCACCTATCGGCTGCGGGCCAGGACCCGCTCGCACTGGTCCTACGGCGGTTCCTCCGGGGACAGGTACTCGGCCTACGCCGGCTGGTGCTACTTCACAGTGGACGCCTCCGCCCCGAAGCCCCCGGTGATCACCTCGACTGGGCCGTACCAGCTGTGTCTCACCGACGACTGCCCGGCGGCGGGCGGCCCCGGCCAGGCCGGCACGTTCAGCCTTGCTCCCGCGACGTCCAGCACCGACATCGTGAAGTACGAGTGGTGGCTGGCCGGTGACGGGACCGGGACGGCCTGGACGACGGTCACCGGCAAGACCGCGACGATCTCGGTGAAGCCGCCGCTCGCGGGCACCTACGTCCTGTGGGCGCGGGCTTGGGACAGCCTGCACCCCGGGCCACAGACATCCTTCAAGTTCCGGGTGGCGGCCCCCGAGGGGCCGGTCGGGGTGTGGCACTTCGCCGAGTCCTCCGGGACAACGGCCGCGGACTCCGCGGGTTCCGGGGCCGCGAAACCGCTCACCTTGGCCGGTGGTGCCGCGTTCGACGGCCGGGGTCGGCGCGGGAACCTGCCCCCGGAGCAGCCGGCTGACCGCGCCCTCGCCCTGAACGGCACGAGCGCCTATGCGACCTCGGCCGGGCCGCTGGTGAGCCCGACGAACTCCTTCACCGCCTCCGCCTGGGCCTACCTGAGGCCCGGCTCCACCCGCAACATGGTGGTGTTCGGACAGAGCGCGACCGACGCGGTGCGGACGGGGTTCAACCTCTACTACTCGATCTCTGCCGAGAAGTGGATCCTCTGCTGGCACTCGGTCGATCCCACGACCGGCAGCACCACCATCGTGCGGTCCTACGCGGACATCAAGAACCCGGCGCTGGAGGTGTGGACGCACCTGGCCGCGGTGTACGACGCCGGTCAGAAGGGTAAGGAGACCATCCAGCTGTTCGTCAACGGGCGTCCGCAGGGCACCCCGGTGACGCTGACCGGGATCACCCTCACGGCAACTCCCGGCGCAGCAGGCGTGTTCCAGGTAGGCCGGGCGAGCACGAACAACGCCTCGTTCACCGACTACGCCAACGGCCTCGTCGATGAGGTACACCTGTGGCAGCGGGTGCTCACCCCGGAGGAGCTGGCCGTCGACGCCGCCCTGCTGTCGGCCGACGGCAACCCGGCCACCGCCCTGACGGGCTCGTGGGCCGCGGACGTGGGCACAACGGACGGCGCGACGTCGATCCCGGACACCTCCGCCTACGCCCGCGGGGCGCTCGAGCGGTCGTCGGCGGGGACGGCGCTGGACGTGGCGAGCGGGCTGGTGACGTTCGACGGCGCGGCGGGCTCGCTGACCGGTACCGGTCCGGTGGTGGACGAGACCGGTTCGTTCACCGTCTCGGTGGCCGCCTCGATCGACTCGGCGGCTCTCGCCACGAAACCGGCGGGGTACCGGGCACAGGTCGCGGGCCAGCGCAGCGGCGTCGACGGCGCAGAGTCCTCCTGGGGCCTGTGGTACGAGCAGGCGGCTGTCTCGGACGGCGTGCCCGTCGGCCGCTGGGTGTTCGGCCGCACCGGTGTCGACGGATCAGGAACCGCGGCGACGAGCACGAAGGCGCTCAGCGAGGAGCTCGCGGGGCTGGACGTGATGGTGCAGCTCACCGGGGTGTACGACGCACGGGATCGCTCGGTGCACCTGTACGTCGGGCCGCTGTGCCAGGACGACGGCACCGGGGTCGCGACCTTCGCCGCCGACCAGCAGGGCTCGGGCGAGCTCAGCGTCGGGCGAGGTCGCCGGGCTGGCGCCTGGGGCGACGCCCTGCCCGGGGCGGTGGCGTCGGTGCGGGTCTGGGCCGGTGCGATGAACGACTTCGAGGTCGGCGACCAGGCCGTCGCCGGACTGTGACGGGGACGGACACGATGAGGACACGTGGGGAACGCGAGGACGTCATGAACGGGGACGCCAGGGACCGGGACGCCGGCCAGGACACGCAGGGCCGGGACACCGTCGGCTCGGATGCCTCGAGGCCGGGCACCGGGGGCAGGGGTGCGGCGCGCCACGGCACCGGGTTCCACACCGGTGACGGCGGTCGGCGGCGTCGTCGCGCGACACCGCGGCTGGCGATCCGGTTGGTCGGTGCGGGGCTGTGCTGCGTGCTGACCGCGGCAGGGTTCCAGGCGTCGTCCGTCGCGGAGGCCGAGGCTGCCCGGAACGGCCGCCCGGCCCTGCCCCGGCACCGGGTGGACAAGGTGAAGCGGTTCGTCCCGGTGCACGGGCAGGCCGAACGGAAGCAGGCGGTCGCGGCGCTGGACGCCACCGAGGCGAACGCACGTCAGGCACTCGCCGAGCAGCGGGATGACAACCGGCGGGCGACGGCGGCGGAGGCGGTCGAGGACGCCTCCCGCCAGGCGGGGCAGCGGGCTGACCGCGCCGTCCGGACGGCGGCTCTCGGCCGGCTCGGGCCGCTGCGTTCGGCCGAGGCCGCCGGTGGGGAGGGCGACGGGGCCGGGGACTACTCGGCGACCCCACTGTCGCCGTCCTCGACCTGGTCCGCCGGGGGCTCGGCCGGCTCGTTCACCTGGTCCTACCCGATGCGGGTGCCGGCAACGGCGGCAGGTCCGGCCCCGGAGCTGTCGCTGAGCTACGACTCCGGCAGCGTCGACGGGCGGACCCCGACAACGAACAACCAGTCCACCTGGGTCGGTGAGGGGTTCGGGCTCTCGGCGACGTCGTTCGTCGAGCGTTCCTACGCCTCCTGTGACGACGAGGGGGTCGACAAGAAGGACGACCGGTGCTGGAAGAGCGACAACGCCACCCTCACCCTGAACGGGGCGACCAGTGAGCTGGTGCGCGACGCCGACGACACCAAGGACGTCTGGCACCTGAAGAACGACGACGGGTCGAGGGTCGAGCGCCTCACCGGTGCCGACAACGGGGCCCGGAACGGCGAGCACTGGCGGTTGACCACCGGCGACGGCACCCAGTACCTGTTCGGCCTGGAGAAGCTGCCCGGCGCCGACGCCGACACCCGCACCAACTCGGTGTGGACGGTCCCGGTCTTCGGCGACGACGAGGGCGACCCCTGCCACAAGAGCAGCTTCGCCGACTCCTCGTGCACCCAGGCGTGGCGGTGGAACCTCGACTACGTCGTGGACACCCACGGCAACGCCGAGACCCTGTGGTACGCGAAGGAGACCAACAACTACGCCAGGAACGGTGACGCCGACCCCGGCACGAAGTACGTGCGCGGCGGCTACCTCAAGCGGATCGACTACGGCCAGCGGGCCGACGCCCTGTTCACCTCCTCGGCCCCGCAGCGGGTGACCTTCACGGTGGCCGAGCGGTGCACGGCCTCCGGTGACGGCTGCGACGAGCTCACCAAGACCACCAAGGGCAACTGGCCCGACGTGCCCTTCGACGCCATCTGCGCCGACGGCAAGGCGTGCACCGGGAAGACCTCACCGACCTTCTTCACCCGCAAGCGGCTCACCGGCGTCACCACCCAGATCTGGGACACCACGGCGTCCACCCCCGGGTACCGGACCGTGGACTCCTGGAAGCTGGACCAGACCTACCTCGACCCCGGTGACATCGGGGACGCCACCGACCAGGTGCTCTGGCTGAAGTCCGTCCAGCACGCGAACGCCGCCGCCGGGACCACCGAGCCGCTGACCCCGCCGGTGCGGTTCGCCCACGCGTTCCTGGTCAACCGGGTGGACGCCACCGACGACATCCTGCGGCTGACCCGCCCCCGGATCGGGATGATCACCACCGAGACCGGTGCGGTGATCTCGATCAACTACTCCGACCACGACTGCGTCCGCGGCAAGCAGATGCCCGAGGCACCGGACAGCAACGACCGGCGGTGCATGCCGGTGAAGTGGAACCCCAACGGGGTCGAGGAACCGATCCTGGACTGGTTCCACAAGTACGTGGTCACCGCCGTCATCGTCAGCGACCCGGTGGGTGGGGCGCCGACCATGGAGACCAGCTACTCCTACCAGGGCGATCCCGCCTGGCACCACGCCGACGACCCCATCAGCAAGGCCAAGTACCGCACCTGGTCCCAGTGGCGCGGGTACGGGAAGGTCACGGTGATCTCGGGCAGCGACAGCGAGCCCGCCCGCTCGCGGAGCACGAGCATCTACCTGCGGGGCATGCACGGCGACAAACTCGCCGACGGCGGCACCCGCTCGGTGAAGGTCACCGGGATCCACGCCGGTGAGTTCACCGACGCCGACCAGTACGCGGGGTTCGAGCGGGAGACCGTCACCTACAACGGGGTCGGCGGGGCTGAGGTCTCCGGAACCATCAGCACCCCGTGGAGCCGGAACACCGCGACGCGTACTTACCCCGGTGCCGCCGGCTACACCGCCCGGGCGTACCTGGTACGCACCTCCTCGACCCAGGACCGCACCGTGGTCACCAGCGGCAAGGAGCCCAGGACCCGGACTACGACCACCACGACCAGCTACGACGAGCTGGGGATGGCCACCTCGGTCGAGGATGCCGGCGACGACGACGTCTCGGGGGACGAGACCTGCGAACGTACCTGGTACGCGCGTAACCCGGGCAAGGGCATCACCTCGCTGGTCTCCCGATCCCAGACCCTGGCGACCCGGTGCAAGGACGTGGGTGGGGCGTCTCTGCCCGCCGACTCCTCGACGGCCGGGGACGTCATCTCCGACACCGCAACGGCCTACGACATGACCACGTGGTCGGCCTCGCAGACCCCGACCCTCGGCGACGCGCGGTGGACCGGTCGGGTCAAGGGCTACAGCGGGGGCACGCCATCCTGGCAGACCGTGTCCACGAGTGTCTTCGACGCCCTCGGCCGGGTGACATCGGCGAAAGACGCCGCGGGCACCACCACCACCACGACGTACACCCCCGCTGGGGCCGGCATCCCGGTCTCGGCGAAGGTCATCGAACAGGCAACAGACTCCCTGACGTTCATCACCACCACGTACTTCGACCCGTTGTGGGGACGTTCCCGGAAGATCGTCGACACCAACAACAAGATCACCGAACAGGTCTACGACGACCTCGGCCGGCTGGTGAAGGTGTGGCTGCCCACCCAGTCGCGAGCCGCCGGTGACTCGCCGAGCATGGTGCACAGTTACCGGCTCTCCGCCACGACGCCGTCCTGGTCCGCGAGTGGGGGCCTGCGGGGAGACGGGGAGACCTACTCGACCACGTACACGCTCTACGACGCCCACCTGCGCTCCCGGCAGGTGCAGACCCCGTCGTCGACCCAGGGACGGATCATCTCCGAGACGTTCTACGACGCCCGTGGCCAGGAGGCCGTGACGTACGCGGACGTCTACGACGCCATCACGGCCCCGAGCGGCACGCTCATGGCCACGGCCAACGCCCAGGCCCCGGCAGAGACCCGGACCACCTTCGACGGCGCAGGGAGGGCGATGACCTCGACCTTCCTCGTCCACGGTGACGTGAAGTGGTCGACCACCACCTCCTATACCGGTGACTCGGTCGCCACCACCGCGGGTGAGGGCGGCTCGGCGGCCCGGGAGATCACGAACGCCCTCGGTCAGGTGGTGGAACGTCGGCAGTACGCCGGGACACGGCCGACCGGGGAGTACCTGTCCACGACCTTCGCCTACACGCCTTCCGGTGAGCAGGCCAAGATCACCGGACCGGGGTCGCCCGCATCGGTGTGGACCTACGGCTACGACCTCTTCGGCCGGCGGGTGAGATCCGTCGACCCCGACCGGGGGACGACGACCACCGCCTACACGGCCGTGGACCAGGTCGATTCGGTGAAGGACGCCCGCGGCAAGACCATCCTCTACGCCTACGACCGGTTGGGCCGGAAGACCAGCCAGTGGCTCACCGCTCGTACGGACGCCACCAAGGTGGCGGGTTGGACCTACGACACCGTTGCCAAGGGGCAGCTGACCTCCTCGACCCGGTACGTCGGCGGGGTCACCGGTGATGCGTACACCAAGAAGGTCACCGCCTACGACAACGCCTACCGGCCGACGGGGGAGCAGCTCCTGCTGCCCGACTCCGAGCCGCTTGTGACCGCCGGGGTGCCCGCGACGTTGTCCTTCACCGCGGGATACAACCGCAACGGCACCCTCAAGAGCAGGGCCGAACCCGCGGTGGCCGGCCTGCCCAAGGAGTCGATCACTCCTAAGTACACGGACACCGGACTCCCTGTGGCACTGGCCGGCGCGACCGGTGTGGTGCAGAACACCGTGTACTCACCGCTCGGTCTTGTGGACCAGTTGCAGCTCGGGCGGGCCGAACAGAGCGCCGACCCGAGGCAGGTCTGGATCACCAACACCTTCGAGGACGGCACGAAGCGCCTGAAGAGGTCGAGCGTCACCGACGGCAGTCACGCCTGGATGGCCAAGGATGTCAGCTACGGCTACGACGAGGCGGGGAACGTCACCTCGGTCTCCGACGCCGCGACCATGGCCGGGGCCGGGAAGAGTGATCACCAGTGCTTCACCTACGACGGTTACCAGCGGTTGACCGAGGCCTGGACCCCGGCGTCCGGTGACTGCACCACCACCGGGCGCAACACCGCGGCCCTCGGCGGAGCCGCCCCGTACTGGACCTCCTACACCTACGACGACGAGGGGCTGCGCACCGGCGAGGTCCAGCACATCGCAGCCGGGGACATCACAACCTCCTACACCTACGACCCGACCCGCACCCACCGGCTCACCGGGACGTCCACCAAGCGGTCGGACGGCACCACGGCGTCCGCGACGTATACCTACGACGCCACCGGCAACACCCTCACCAGGCCCGGGGCGCAGGGCACCCAGTCCCTGACCTGGGACGGAGAAGGACGACTGACCTCGGTCACCGAGCCGGCCACGGACAAGACTCCGGAGCGGGACACCGGCTACGTCTACGACGCTGACGGGGGCCTGCTCATTCGGCGTACGACGACCGGGGACGGTGACACGATCCTGTACCTCGGTGCCACTGAGATCCGGTTGGCGGTCAAGGGGACGGCCAAGACTCTGTCGGCTCAGCGGTACTACAGCCACGGGGACACAGTGGTAGCGGTGCGCTCCGCCACTCTCGGCACCGCTGGTACGAAGCTGACCTGGATGCTCGGTGACGCGCAGGGGACGGTCAACCTCACCCTCGCCTCAGACAACCAGGCGGTCACCAAGCGGTACAGCACGCCGTTCGGTGCTCCGCGGGGTACCGAGCAGACCTGGGTCGACGACAAGGCGTTTCTCGGCAGGCCCACGGACCCGACCACCGGGTTGACCCACCTCGGCGCGCGTGAGTACGACCCTGCGATCGGTCGATTTCTCTCCGTCGACCCGGAGCTGAACACCGGGGCGGCGCTGTCCCTCAATGGCTACAGCTACACAGAGAACAACCCGGTCACGCTCTCCGACCCCAGCGGGTTGTCGAGCCAGTGCAACTATCCCGCAGGCTCCTATGCGCAGGTCACCTGCAGCAACTACTACAAAGACGAGGCGCTGAGGGAGAAGGAACAGAAGAGGCAGGAAGAGCGGGAACGGAAGCAGGCCGAGAAGAGACTGGCCGAGCTGAAGAAGAACATCAAGCCCCTTCCCGGTACGGTCATCCGTGCCATCAAGCCGGGGGAGAAGTTCACTCCGTTCACCAAGCCCAAGACCAACTGGCAGAAGTTCTCCGACACGGTGAACACCGTCTACCCCTACGTCGCCATCGGGTTGACGGTCACGGGCATCGTGCTCGCCCAGTTGACACCGGTGGGTTGGGTTGCCACGGCGGTTCTCGTCGTCACCTACACGACCTATGCGGTCGACGCGATCGCCCTCACCACAGCCGCGGTCGATACCGGGATCGCCCTCAACGAGGGGAGGACCGAGGACGCGCTGTGGAACGCCGGGAGTATGGGGCTGACGATGGTGGGTTACGGCGCGGGGAAACTGACTACGAATGCTCTCCGGGCGGGTGCCCGGGAGGCTGACATCGCTCTCGATGCCTGCGTGGCCACGAGGTCGGCCGCTCGATTGGAGCGGATGGGGAAGCCCTATGTGAAGATCGGGGCTGCCAGCAACATGTACCGCAGTTGGATGAAGGCGGGCAAGCCCATCATGGACGCGGCGGAGTTGACCGCGCACAACTGGTCAACCATCAGTGATGGTGCGCAGTTCGGCGGAATGATCTACTCCATGTTCAACAACTACCGCAGCGGTCTCCACTCCGCCTTCAACCTCGCCGCCTATTGAGGCATGACGTCTCTTCTCGCCGAATCCGGGGGATCAGGGTTCTGTAAGGGCTGACGGCAGACCCTCTCGTGTCCGGCACGGGTCGTGGGTGGGACGACGCGCACGTCGTCCCACCCACGACCCCGACGCCCTCCGTTCGTCGCCGACCTGCACGTCCACTCCCGCTCCTCGAGATCACCCTGCGGGACCTGCTGGAGATCACGCTGGAGTCCAGGCCGACGGTTGCTCGTTCCGGCTCACATCTGGATCCCGTGGTTCGGGGCGTTGGCCTCGATGATTCACGCCGGTGCGGTGGGGCTTGATCGGTTCCGGGAGGGGCTGTCGGGGGCGTTACGGCGTGGGGCGGGCGTGAGTGGATGCCCGATGTGCTCGGGTGGGCGCCGGTTCCACGGAC
>JAAYAH010000176.1 GCA_012719445.1 Actinomycetales bacterium
AACAACATGTCCGGTGCGTTGGGAGACGCACCGATCTCCGGCGCCTGGTTCTCCGCCCAGTTCAGGGAGCTCGTCGCCAACGCCTACCCCGCCCTGTAGGCACCCGCGCTGCCGTCGGGCCGAGTGAACGGGCGTGCCTGGCCTGACGGCACCACCAGCCACGGCTCGTCCCTTCGCCTCAGACCGCAGGGGGACGGGCCGTGGTCGGTCATCGGCGTCGGTTCCGGATCACACCGGGACCGGCGCCGGGTCGGTTTGCACGGAACGTCAGCCCGCGGCGGGTCACGCAATCCCGTCGCAACGGGCGTAAGGGGCGGGCTGCTCAGGAGTGGTCACTCCCGAGCAGCCCGCCCCTCGCCGTGACGAACGAAGTACGGCATTTCTGCGGTGTCGCCGGGGTCCGCCGGGTCGGACCATGGTTGCGACGGTCCTCGTGGGACCGGTCCGTGACCACGGTGTCCACGGGTGCGGGCGCGAGTGCGGCCTCGTACCCGGTACGGACCGTGACTCTCGGACGTCGCCCGGGACGCGACCCGCGGGGGGGTCGCCTGCCGGGTGTTCCTGATGCGCGACCGAAGGGATGGACCATGGTCAGGAGAAGGCTCTCAGCGTTCGTGGCGCTCGCTGCGATCACCGGTCTCGCGGTGTTCACGGCGGGACCGGCGGCGGCGGGTCCGGACAGGGATCCGGACCTGTACGAATGGAACACCGCGGTGGCCGGCACCCCGCCGGCATCGTTCACGAAGTGCACCGCGAAGACCCCCGGGGTCGCCGCCATGGCCTGCTACGTCGAGGGCACGGACGACCTCTGGGTGAAGGACACCGCGAAGGACGGGTACTCGGCGGCCACCGAGTGGATCATGGCCGTGCCCAACGGGATCTCCCTGAACATCGAGCGCTGGGGGACCTGTGTCAACTCGCTCGGCAGCGGCAAGTGGGGTGTCTGCAGGAAGAACTTCACGGAGGACGCGACGCTGGGCTGGTTCGCCGGGACCTTCGACAACCCGACCGACACCTGGCACTACATCACGGACACCGTGAGCACCAAGGCCTGAGCACCACGGCCTGAGCACCACGGCCTGAGCACAACGGCCGGGGCCACGACGGATGTCGTCGTGGCCCCGCACCGTCCCGAGCGGAGCCCGGCAGGAGACCAACGGGGGGTCGTCTGCCGGGCTCACCCGTTCTCCGACTACGGTCGCCGGGTCACCCGTAGGCCGCGGGCCTGCACCCGGGCGACGGTCTCCTCGATCGCCGTCTCGCGGGCCGCCGCATGCGCTTGCGCCCACGCCTGGAGCTCCTCGGCGAGGGTGTCCCTGCGGGACTGCAGTTCGGTCGCCGACGTCTCCGCCCGTGCGGCCTCGTCCGTCGCCCGGGCCCGTTCCCGCTCGGCATGGCCGAGCTGCTCCTGGTTGGCCTGGGCGAGATCGGCGGCCTGCCCCTCCGAGCGGGAGATCCCGGTACGGGTGCCCTGCGCCTGCTGCGACGTCGCGTCGATCCGCTGCCCGGTCTGCGCGATCTCGGCTCCGCGTCCCGGCTGCGAGGCCTGCTGCTGGCCGATGCCCTGCTTCGTGGTCACCAGCTTGCTCATGAACCGGGTGGAGTCGGCGTTCATCTGCTGGAAGGCGTTCACCGCCCGGTCGGGCAGGATCGACGAGAACTTCAGCACCGTCCCGGTGAACCCCGACCAGCCGCCGAGCAGGACCTCGAGGGTGCCGATCCCGGCGAGCTGCGAGCCGGCCTCCTGGACGGCGCCGCCCGCCTCGCCGTGCTGCTGCTGACGCTGCCGGTTCGCCTCCTCGCGCCGGGCGACCAGCGCCTGGTGCGCCGACGTGGCCTCCATCGTCCGGCCGATCCCCTGCTGCGCCTGGGCGATCTGCCTGCCCTGGGTCTGCACCGCGGCGTGCACCCGGTCCGCCTGCGACTGCCGGGCCTCGGCCCTGGCCCTGGCCCCGAGCAGGACCTCGATGTCGTAGGACATCCGGTCCAGCTCCTCCTGGGTGGCGGGGGGCGGGGCGTAGGCCGGGTTGACGGTCTCGACGATCGGCGCCGCAGCCTCGACGGGTTCGGCCGGGGCCGTGCCGCCCGCACCACGGCTTCCTCCGGTGCCGTCGTTGCCCGCACCGCCCGAGCCGCCCGAGCCGCCGCTCCCGCCGTCGCGGGTCCCCGTCGGTCCTCCGCCCCCGGACCCGCCCTGTGCCGCCGAGGCGCCGACGGAGCCCGCGGTGGTCGCCGCGCCGAAGAGCTCACCGGCGGACTCGCCCGGCATCCGGGGCCGGTCGGCGATCTGGCGCAGGACCCTGGCGCGTTCCGGCTCGGGCAGGAGCTGCAGCCGCTGCCACCACCCCGCCGACCCGCCGGCCGCAGCGGCCGCCGAGCCTGCCGCGGGCCCGCCCGAGGTCCCCGGCGCCCCCATCCGCTGCGTGATCGGGATCGGCGCGCCGACCTGAGCCGGGGACGGGTCGCCCGGCGCAGCGCCCCGCGGGAAGGTACCCACCGGCAGCTGGGTCTGCCACCCCCCGCCGCCGTACACGCTCGGGCGGCCGGGACCGGGCTGCCCCTCGGGCTGCGGGGCCACCACCGAGCGGATCATCGGGGTGCCCGCCGGGACCTCCAGCACCCTGGCGGCGTCCACCGGGTTGCCGTCCCAGGACTTGCCCGTCGCGTCGGGTGCCCAGCCGAACGGCAGCGCCGAGGTCTCCCGGATCTGGGCCTCGGTGCGGGCGGCGGCCTGCGCGGCATAGGCCTCGGCCTCCGCCCGGGTGGCGAACACGTGGTCGACCCAGGAGCCGGGCGGGCCGACCCGGACCGCGTACCCGGGGGCCTCGCTGACGTCGAGGAACGACTCCGGGGCGTACTCGCCGTCCTTGAACTGGCCGAGGGCGCCGTGGTACGGCCCGCTGGTCTGGCCGGGGGCCGGATTGTCGTAGGACCCCCGGGCGGGGTCGATCTCCAGGGTGCCGGGTCCCTTGAGGGCGCTCCCGGTCGGCTTCCCGGTGACCGGGTCGAGGCCGAGGGCCTGGAGCAGCTTCGGGTTCGTCCAGTCGAGGTCGGACGTGCGGGACGGCCCGGTCGCCCGCGGCAGCCCCTGACTGGTGACGACCTCGCCGGGTGCCAGGCCGAGCGCCGCCTCGTCGACGACGACACTCGGCAGGTCCTGCTCGGGATGCCGGTACGGCGGCGGGGCCGTGTCGAGGTCGAGCGGCCGGGACGACCCGGGCGGCAGGTCGACGTTGCCGTACTCGGGCAGGTCCGAGGGGGTCCGCGGGCCGGTGTCCAGCTCGAGGCGCGGCGGGGCCTGGGCGGCGAGGTTGTCCACCATCCGCCGGGCCGTCGCGTCGTCGAACCCCGCGTTCCGGGCGAGGTTCTCCAGCCGGGTCCTGTCCGCGGACGTCATCGGCTGGTCCGGCGCCCGGAACCCGCGTTGGAAGTCCACCATCCGCTGGTCCCACGGGGTGTTCTCGGTACGCCAGGACACCTCCTGCCCGGCGTCGATCTGGCCCTGGGCGGTGAGCCGGCGGGACCCGTCGGGCAGGACCTCCCCGCTCTCCGCGCGGGTCCTGGCCACGGCGTCGTCGATCAGGCCCTCCTGACCGGTGTGCCGGGTGCGGATGTCGATGGAGCCGTCGGGGTTGACGATCCTCACCTCGAGGCCGCGGTCCAGCGGGTCGGTGCCGGTGTGGCGCCGGGAGTGCAGCGCCATCATCCCCGCCGGGTCGCTGAGGTCGCCGGGCAGGATCCCGCTCTCCGTGGCGTCCCGGACCGCGTTGACGTGACCGGCCTGGACCTCGCCCCCGGTCAGCCCGTGCTCGTCGCGGAACTGCTGCTGCGCGCTCTTCGACGAGGCCCGGGCCTGCTCCGAGGTCATCGGCGTCGGGAGCTCGGGTGCCGGGGTCCTGGTGTCCTGGATCGGCGGCAGGTCGGCGTTGAGCTGGTCCCGGACCGCCCGCAGCCCCGGGTCGTCACCGATGTCGACGTACTCGGGAGGCGTGGTCGCGCCACGCTGGGGGCGCAGGCTCTTCGGGTCGATCGGGTGCGGTTCCAGGGCCGGGGTCCGCCGGGGCCGGGCGGAGGGGTTGAGCCCGGGGACGGGCCCGCCGCCGGGCGGCAGGTCGACGAGGTGCGGGTCGTGCACGGTGCCGGTGCCGGTGCCGGTGCCGCCGATGTCGAGCTCCAGCGGCGGGCCGTCGGCCGGGGGCAGGTCGATGCTGTTGGGATCGCGGGCGGGCAGCGGGGTCTCCGGCATGTCGGCCGGCACCGGGGTGCCGTCGGCGGAGGTGCGGGCGGCTCCGGGGATCGGCTCGGCCTCGACGGCGAGCGGGCGGTCGGGAGCGTCGGGCCGGGGACGCGGCGGTGGGCCGTCGGCGTCGACGGGCGGGGGCTTCTCCTCGCCGCCCTTGCCCTTGCCCGCGCCCATGGCCGCGGACGCGGCGAGCCCGCCGAGGGCGCCGCCCAGCTCGGAGCCGGCGTCGGACAGCACCTTCCCCTGCGCCTCGACCTCGCGCGGGTCGGCCTCGCTGGTGAAGGTGTGCAGCGACCGGAACAGCAGGACCAGGGGCTGGATCGCCATCTTCACGGCACCGAGCACCCCACCGGCGATCCCGAGTGCGGTCGCGATGGCGGCGGCGGCCGCGGCGACCGGGGTCAGCGCGCCGAGGGAGAGGATGGTCGCAGCCGTCGCGGCGAGGGCGACGATCCCGGCGACGCCGGCGAGCACGTTGAGGATGTTCGACGCGGCGTCGAGCACCGCGCACACGCCCTCGATGTCGTTGGCCGCCTCCTCGTACCCGGACCGGCCCTGGCCCACCTTGCCGAGGGACTCGCCGTACTTGTCCCAGGACTGGGCCAGCGCGATCCCGGACATCACCCCGCCGACAACGGCCCCGATCCCGGGGAGGGCGTTCCCGGCGATGTACTTCAGCCCCATCTCGGTCGCCTGGACGCCGATCGCGACCGTGAGCCCCATCGCCAGCCCGCTGGAGAACCCCGTGGTCAGCCCGCCGCCGACCTGACCGGCGATGAACGCGGCGCGGTCCTCCGAGCCGACGCCGCCGACCGTGGCCGTGGCACCGGCCCAGCGCTCGTGCTCGACGAGCTCGGTGTCGATGAGCGCCAGGGCGGAGGTGTCCAGCTCGGCGGCGCCGGTGTCGACGCCGGTGGTCACCGGCTCCGCGCCGTCCGGCCCCGGCCCGGCACCGGGCCCGGCCCCGCCCGCGCCGCCGCGGTCGGGCAGGCCGAGGGACGACAGGACGCCGTCCGGTGCCCCGCCCTCGAGCAGCGAGCCCATGCCCTGGTTGCCGAGGACGCTCTGCACCCGGCTCAGCCGCTCGTCCGCGGTCAGGTCCTGCCCCGACCCGGGCGGGGCGGAGGCGTCCCCGCCGCCGTGCTCGGAGTCCACGACGAGCCGGCCGTCCGGTCCGTACCCGTTCAGCTCCCCGGAGAGCCCGCCGCCGTCCCCGGTGACCTCCCCGCCGGAGAGGTCACCGCCGGAGGCGCCGCCGGACATGCCGCCGTCGGCGGGGTCGAGGCTGGACATCCCGGCGCCCGCGTCCCCGCCCGCGGGGAAGCCGCCGGAGTCGAGGTCCGACGTCGGTGGGGAGAACCCGGCATCCGACACCGGGGCTGCTCCCGAGGACGGATCGGCGACCGGCCCCAGGTCCTCGTCGGCATGCACGCGGTCGGTCACGCGGCCCATCGGGGACCTCCTTGCACGAATCCGGTGCCGGGACCAGGCTGGCAGCCATGACCAGCGGACCGGAACCCCCGAACACCGGGACGTCGGCGGCCGGGGACGGCGGGGCGGGGCGTCCGCCGTTGCGGTCCCTGCTGTGGCGATGGCTCGTCGCCGCGGCCGGGGCAGGGATGCTGCTCCTGGTCGCGTCCACCCGTGGTCTGCTCGGGGTGGTGCTCCACCTGGTGGCGGGGGTGCTGCTGCTCAGCGCCGGGATCGGGTTCGTGCTGGCACCGCTGCTGCGCCGTCGCGCGGGCAGGGCGACGGCGCGGGACCTCGACCTGGCCGGTAACCGGGCGTTCCTCGTCGGCTGCGTCGTCAGCCTGGCCGGGGCGGCGTTCACGGTGTTCGCGCTGTGGGAGCTCGTCGTGCGGGCGGTGGAGGGCGCAGCGGGCACCGGCTGAGTCACGCCGACCCAGGGTCCGGTACCCGCTCCACGTCACAGTCCGGCTTCTCCTCGTGCCCGTCCCTTCGGCGGCCCCTCGGCGCGCCGCCGCTCCTCGTAGGAGGCCTTGGCCTCGTCGAACACCTCGGCACCCCAGCGCTGCCGCGCCTCCAGCAGCAGCGGCTCGACGGCGGCCTGGGCCGACTCCTCGCCGACCAGGTCACCGAGGGTCACCCAGGCGACGGCCAGCGACGCGTAGGCCTCGGTGAGGTCGCCCGCCGCCTCGGCGAGCCGGCACTCGGCGACGGCGGCCGCGACGTACTGGGGGCCGGTCCGCCCGGCCAGGGCCTCCTCGCGGGCGTGCTTGGCGTGCAGCCGCGCCGCGTCCAGGTCGCCGGCGTCCACCGCGCGCGAGGCGGCGATGAGCGCCAGGTCCCCGAGGGAGGCGTGGTCGCGCATGGACTCCGCCGCGGGCCCGGCCTCGGCGGTGAGCAGGTCGGCCTCCTCGGCGAACCCGGCCCCCTGGACCAGGGTGATGCTCTCGACGAGGTAGCGCAGCGCCGCGGCCTCGTCCCCGACCTCCCGGAACGCCGCGGTGCCGAGCCGGATCGCCTCGACGGCGTCGAGGGGCTTGCCCACGACGAGGAACGTCACCGAGCGGGTGCGCTGCAGCTCGGCCTGGGCGAGGATCGCCGCAGGCGTCGACGGCGGGGCGACCGCGACGGCGTCGGCGGCCAGCCGCTCCGCCCCGGCCAGGTCGCCGAGGGACCGGCGCAGGGTGACGGCCATCCGCAGGCAGCGGACCGCCTCCTCCGGGTCCTCCTCGGCGAGGAAGCCGTCGGCCGCGGAGCGGAGCAGCTCCACCGCCCCCTCGATGTCCTCGGCCCCGAGAGCCTCCCTGGCCTGGATGACCAGCGACTCCGGGCCGGCGCCGTCCTCCTCGTCCGCCGGTTCCCGACCCTCCTGATCCTCCAGGGCCTCGGGGTCCTCGGGCACCTGCTGGTCCTCCGGCGTCGGCTGGTCGCCGGGCACCTGCTCGTCCTGGGGCGGGGTCGGGTTCATGTCGTCTCCTCGACAGGGAGCGCCTGGTGGGGGCGGCGGGTCACCTCGATCATGACGACGGTATCCCGCGCTCCCCGCTCGGACGTGGAGGCGACGTGCATCGTGCGGGCGAGCCGCGGCACCGGGCCGCCGGCGTGCCGGGGGAGGGGACGGCCCGGTGGCCGACGGCGGTGGTCGCGGTGGACGACGGCGGTGGTCACAGCAGCAGCTCGTGGTAGGGGTGGAAGTCGGCCTCCTTGCACAGCCTCCCGAGCTTGAGGTACTCGCGGATGGTGCCCCGGAACAGGTCGGCCTGGCAGACCGGCCGGTCCTCCTCGGCGGCGAAGTAGCTCGCGGCGAGGGCGATGTTGCGGATGTTGCCGCCGGACAGCTCGAACCGCTCGGCCAGCACGGCGAGGTCGACGTCGTCGGCCCGCGGGACGCTCGCGCGGAGCTGCCGCTCCCAGATGAGCCGCCGGTGCGCGACGTCCGGCGCGGGAAAGTCGATCAACCCGTCCAGCCGCCGGGCGAAGGCGTCGTCGAGGTTGGCCCGCAGGTTCGTGGCGAGGACGGCGATGCCGTCGAAGGACTCCATCCGCTGCAGCAGGTAGGCGGTCTCGACGTTGGCGTACCGGTCGTGGGCGTCCCGGACGTCGCTGCGCTTGCCGAACAGCGCGTCGGCCTCGTCGAAGAACAGCACCCCGTTGACCTGCTCGGCCTCGGAGAAGATCCGTTCGAGGTTCTTCTCGGTCTGCCCGATGTACTTGTCGACCACGGTGGCCAGGTCGACCGTGTAGAGGTCGTAGCCGAGCTCCCTCGCCACCACCTCGGCGGCCAGGGTCTTGCCGGTGCCCGGCGGCCCGGCGAAGAGCGCGGAGATGCCGCCGCCCCGCCCGCCGCCCTGGCGCATGCCCCAGCCGTCGAGCACCCGGCCGCGCAGCCGGGCCCGGGAGACCAGCTCCCGCAGCAGCAACAGCGGCCGGGGAGGCAGCACGATGTCGTCCCAGCCCACGCCGGGTTCGATCCGCCGGGCGAGGCGTTCCAGCCCGGCCGCGTTCTGGGACCGGGTACCGAGCAGCACGTCCTCCGGCGTGACCGGCCTGTCCGCGGCGACGGCGTGCCAGCGGGCCGCGGTGGCCGCCCGGCGGACCTGCTCCGGGCTGAGGTTGGTGATCGCGGCAGCCTTGCCCGCGTCGGGAAGGGCGGTGGGGACGGCGTCGAGCAGCGTCGACCACAGCAGGGTGACGTCGTCCGGTCGCAGCCGCGGCGCCTCCGCGCAGAGCGGGACCAGGTCCGACCACTGCGGGTCCCACGAGCCGTGCCCGTGCAGCACCACCGGCCAGTCGCGGTCGCACCAGGCGGCCACCCGGGCGGCGAGCTGGTCACCGGTCCGGTCGCCGAGCGCGTCGAGGGGACCGACCACCAGCCCTGCCCCGCGCAGCCTCGCCTCGCGCCGGGCGATCCGGGCCACCACGGCCGGGTCCCGGCCGGCGAGCCGACCGAGGTCGACGACGAGCGCGGGCAGGCCGAGGGTGGCAAGGGTCGCCGCGCCGAGGGCGGGAGCCGACCCGGCCCGCGGCTCGGTGAGGTGGACCAGGGTCGCTCCGGCGCGCAGGACCGCGGCCAGGGCGTCCGGGTCCCCGGCGAGGCACGGCGGCGGGACGACGAGCAGGTCCTTCAGCGCCGGGTCCGGGGTGTCGTCGCCGAGCAGGTGGGCGACGACGCGGTCGGGGATCCGCAGGCTGCGGGTGAGGAACGGGCGCTCGCCCTCGATCACCTCGACGAGGGCGTTGTCGACCAGCGGGCGTCCCGGACGCAGCCGGGCCCGCCCCTCCGCCGAGGCCGCCGGGATCCCCGCGAGTTCCAGGGCGAGCCCGACGGTCGGCCTCCGTCGGGTGACGTCGTCGTGCAGGTAGCCGTAGAGCCGCTCGAACCGGGGGTCGACCTCGGGGGCGAGGGCGACCAGCAGCAGGTCGACGTCGAGGGCGGTCAGGGCGAAGCAGCGGGCGAGCCCGCGCAGCCGGAGCCCGGCGCCGGAGCCCTCGGCGTCGTCGGCGGCCCGCTCGACGGCGGCGAGCATCCGGGTGAGCTCGTCGATCCCGTCGGGGTCGTCCGCCGCGGCACCGGGAGCGGCACCGGATCCGGGCCCGGCACCGGCCGCGGCACCGGGGCCGCCTCCGTCGACGGCGGGCGCGCCCGGCGGGGTCCGCAGCAGCCGGTCGACCTCGGCGTCGCTGAGGTAGAGCCCGCGGAAGGGATCGGGCCGGCCGGTGCCCTGGTCGTCCGGCCGCCTGGCGTCGACAGCCCGGCGCACCCTGGCCTCGACGACGGCCAGCCGGGACATCAGGTGGGACAGCGACGCCGCCTCGGGTGTCACCACGCTCTGTCGTTCCGGCACGCCGCTGCCCTCTCCCGTCCGCTCCATGTCTCCATCGTGCAGCGTGGGCGAGGGCCGTCCTCGACCGCAAGGCCCTCGGGGCAGTCAGGAGGGCACCCCGGCTCGTGGCGGTGCCCGGTCGGTGGCGTGGTGCCCGGCTCATGGTTCAGTGCTCGGCTGGTGGGGCGGTGCCCGGTCGGTGGGGCGGTGCCCGGCTGGTGGCGTGGTGCCAGGGCCCTTGCCCACCCCCTGCTGCCGGCGCTGCCCGACGGGCCGGGAGTTGGGTCCGGGGGCCCAGGGGATGGGGTCCGGAGGCTCTCGTCGACCGGTTCGCCGGCCGTCACCATGTCGTTCATGGTGGATGACCGCTCGCCGTTCGTCGAGCATGGCCCGGTGGTCCCGGTGGTGGTGGCCCGCACCGCGACCATCGCCGTCGGGTTGACCCTGCTCCTCGGGCTGATCCTGCTGCCCTCGATCGGCGACGTGCTCGCCGAGGTGTCCCAGGGAGTCACGCTCGGCGTCCTGGTGCTGCTGACCACGGGGTCGCGGGTGGCGGCGGGGGTCTTCGGGGCGCGGCTGCTGCGGCGTCGGTACGGGACCGGCGGCCGGGGGGACGCCGTACCGAGCGTCGTGCTCGGGGCGGCGGTCGCGTTCCTGGCCTACCTCGGGCTCGTCCTGCTCTCGGCCTCGGCCGTCGGCTACGAGGACTCGTGGTGGCGGCTGATGGTCGAGCTGCCGCGGTGGGTCGTCGAGGTAGGGCTCGGTGCCCTGCTGGTGACTCCGGGCCCCACCGAGCAGTACGACCCGGCTCTGCGCCGGTTCGTCGGAGCGGGAAGCGCGCACTGACCTCTGGTGACGGGGTTTCGGCCGGCCGAGGTGGGTGGGGCCGAGGGCGGCGGCAGCGAGCGGGAACGAACAGGAGTGAAGCGACGTGGTGGGGCAGACCGACCGGAACGTCATCGGCCAGGAGGGGACCGGTCGGCCCTCGCCACGGGACAGCGGAGCCGCGTCCCTGGAGTACGCGGGTGTCCTGTTCGTCGTCGTGCTGCTCGTCGGCGGGGTCATCGGTCAGGCGACGCCGGTCGGCGGGGCGATCAAGTCCAAGATCTGCCAGGCGCTCGGCGTCAACTGCGGCGCGGTCGACCCGGCCCAGGCGGCGGCGGATCGGGCGAAGAAGCTGAAGGTCAACTGCACCCGGTCGGTTCGGGCCGACGACCTCGGCTTCAGCGTCGCCTACAAGTACCTGCGGGTGGATCGCAAGGACGCCGACACTGTCACCGAGTACGGCAACGGGACCACGAGCGTGGTGCTCACCCAGGGCGGTGGCGTCGGCGTCGGCAATGACTTCGTCCTCGGGTCCAAGGGCTTCGCGAGCATCGACGCCAAGGCCACCGTCAACGGTGACATCGGCTTCGTCTACAACTTCCCCCAGGAGTACGGCGGCTCCACGGCAGCGGGCGACTTCCTGGACGCCCGCCGCAACGGCTGGCAGAAGGCCGTGCAGACCGTCAGCCCGGGAGTGCAGACCATCGAGGAGGTCGGCACGCACGCCCTGGACGCCGTCGGCAACTGGTGGTCCGACTCCGTGGTCCCCTTCTTCGGTGGTGACAAGCCCAGCGCCGCGGAGCTGGCCCAGCGCGAGATCGACCAGCGGAAGCACACTGCGGACGCCCAACAGATCTCGGTGAGCCTGCAGGGCACGACGGGGCTCAATCTGGGGGGCGGGGCGAAGAAGAAGAGTGCCGACGGTAAGAGTAAGGAGACGAACTCCGGCGGTCTCGGTATTCGTACGGGGGTCGGCGTGGATATCCGGGGTACCTCGATCATCGCTCTCGACCAGGGCCAGCCCGACTCCGCCACCTCGAGCTTCACCGGCTCGGCCAAGATCGACGCCGACGCCTCGCTGCTGATCGGGGTGCCCGACACGACGGATCCCCTGTCCGGCGCGAAGCAGTCCCCGAGCATCCCGCCGTTCCTCTCGCTCAAGGGGGGCGCGGGCGGCACCGGTAGCTACACCGTCTTCTTCGACGACAAGGGCAACCCGACGAGGCTGGTCCTCATCGGAGAGGGGCGGCTCGGTGGCGGCGGCGAGTTCCACACCCCGAAGGGGCTGTCCCTGCCCGGCGGCTCCAGCGGCAAGATCGGCGAGACGGACCTGACGACCCACCAGTGGCAGTACATCCTGGACCTCGACACCAGCACCCCGGAGGGCCGGGCCAACAGGGCGGTCTTCGACGAGAACTTCTCCGTGGGCAAGGTGTCGTCCGGGAACACCACCGGTGGCGTCGTCGTCCCCAACCTCAGCGGCAACCAGGGGGACCTCGTGGCCCGGTGGGGCATGCTCTACAGCCGGCTCGACTCCGACGCCTTCGTCGTCACGGCCGAGTACGACGACGTGAAGGACAGTGGAGGCGGTGGCCTCAAAATCGCCGGAACCGGGGTCGACGGAGGCTTCAACTCCTCGACGAGGACGTTGCGCCAAGCCAAGGGCTACGACAACCGCAACGGCGGGGTGGAGGTTCCGTTGGTGAACTGTCGGTGAACCCCGACGATCGGTGGGATCCTTCGACGTCGCCGGACACAGGGCCGACAGGCTCTGAGGGAGCACCGTGAAGATCTACCTCATCGTCCTGTTCTCCGTCGTGATCCTCGTCGGGATCCGGCTCATGGTCAGCGCCGCCCGGAGCGAGGCGGAGGAACGGCACTGGATCCCGGGCACGGCCGAGATCCTGGAGGTGAAGGACAGCGGGCCCATCAGCAGCACACCCGGCTCGTCCCATCTCTACGTGGTGCGTGCCCGCATGTGGACCCCGGACGGGAGGCAGACCGAGGGATGGGCCTCCGGGCATTACTCGGACAGCATGGTCGACAGGTGGCGTGGTCGCCCCTCGGTGCATGCCTGGTACGACCCCCAGGACCCGTCGCAGTTCCGGCTCGCCCCCCCGCGGTCACCGCGGGGCGTCGCAACGGGGCTCGCGGTACCCGTCCTGATGCTGGCGGTCGTGGCCGTCATGCTGGCTGTCGTGGTCTTGCTGACGCTGCGGTTCGGGATCGACAACTGACGAGGTGAACGGGATGGGAGTGCGGGGAACCGTCATGAGCCCGAGGCGCGTCGCGCTCGTGGCGTGCGGGGCGCTGCTGCTGACCGGGGTCGCCGGCTGCGCGTCGGAGACCGAGGTACGCACCCAGAAGGGCTCGGAGGCGACGATCGTGCCGACGGAACGGGCGAAGGTCCCCGAGGGCTGGACGGTGTACCGGGGGCCGGGGTTCACCGTGGCCGTGCCGCCGGACTGGAAACCGAAGCCGGATGACCAGCGTGTCGCGCCACAGGCGGCGTTGGAGGTCGGCCTGCCCTACACCGGGCAGTCGGCCTCACCGCCGGTGCTGCTGGCCTTCGTGGAACGCGAGCGGGTCGGGCCGCTGGTCTATCGCGAACCGATCCTGCGAGCCCAGTTCGAGGCAGGGCTGCCCGGGGTGACCCTCGGCGATTCGAAGCACGTCACGGTGGCGGGCAGCACCGACGCCGTGACCTTCGACGCCCTCTACCAGGACGAGGGCGGTGAGTCCGTCCTCGGCACCCGGCTGGAGCCGACGACGTTCCGGAACCGTGAGCTCATCGTCGAGACCCCGGGGCTGCCGAAGTACGGCTTCCGCTACGGCGCGTCGAAGGACCAGTTCGACGAGGCGACGTGGGAGAAGATCCTCGGTTCCATCGTGGTGACGACGGGCGGCGGAGACCCCGTCGCCGAGGACCCCGCGGCACCGGCGGAGACCACCGGAGGGTGACGACGTCGGGCCCGGCCCGGTGGCCGGTCCGGTAGCTGGTCCGGACGAGATAGGTCTTTCGGCCCATCGGATTGGGGTCCACCGGCTCTCGCCTGCCGGGGCTCCCTGTTGCCAGGGTGTCCCTCGTGGTGGAGAAGAGGTCACGGATCACGGATCGTCCCTGCGTGCGGGACGGGGGAGCCGCGTCGCTGGAGTACGCAGGCATCCTGTTCGTCGTCGTGCTGCTCGTCGGCGGGGTCGTCGGCCAGGTGACACCGGTCGGTGGGGCGATCAAGTCCAAGATCTGCGAGGCGCTCGGCGTCTCCTGTGGGGCGGTGGATCCCGAAGCCGCGGCGGCCGAGCGGGCCAGACAGCTCGGGATCAAGTGCACGACCTCCCGGCAGAGCCGTGACCTCGGCTACAGCGTCGCCTACTCGGGGATCCGGGGCGAGCGCAAGGACACCGACCAGCTCACCAACTACAGCGACGGGTCCTCTCTGGTGATCCTGACCCAGGGTTCGGGGATCGGGGTCGACGCCAGCAGCAAGGCCGGTGCCAAGGGCAGTGACCTCCCCGGTTACAGCGCGGATGCCAAGGCGACCATCAACGGCGACCTCGGCTACGTGTACTCCTTCCCCGAGACCTACGGCGGCAGCGAAGCGGCAGCGGACTTCCTCGACTCCCGCCGCAGCGGTTGGCAACAGGCCGCGCACCTCGTCGTTCCTGGTGCGCAGTCCATCGATGAGGGATTGACCCGTGCCAGGGACACTCTGGGCAACTGGTGGTCCGACACCGTCGTTCCCGCCTTCGGCGGTGACGGACCGAGCCAGGAGGAACTGGCCCGGCGGGAGGCCGAGCAGCGCGCCAACACCGCCGACGCCGTCCAGGTGTCGCTGAGCATCCAGGGGTCCGCGGGGGCCCAGTTCGGCGCTGGGAAGAAGATGGTCGGTGCTGACGGGAAGGACACCACCGGGAAGGGTGCGCTCGGGGGGGAAGTCAAGCTCACCGCCGAGGTTCGGGGCACCACGGTGATCGGGTTGGACACCGGGCAGCCGGACTCGGTCCCGTCCTCGTTCACCGGTTCCGCCAAGCTCGACGTGGATCTCTCCGTCTTCCTGGGGATCCCCGGCGTGGACAGCGCGAGCGACATTCCACCCTTCTTCACCCTCAAGGGCGGGGCCGGGGCCGGAGGGTCCTATCGGGTGGTCTTCGACGCAGAGGGGAACCCGACGAAGCTCATCCTCATCGGTGAGGCGAAGTACGGGATCGGCGGTCAGCTCAACACCCCGAAGGGGGTGACCCTGCCGGGCGGCCTCGGCGGCAAGTTCGGCGAGCAGGACATCACCGCCCACGAGTGGCAGGCCATCCTCGACCTCGACACCAGTACGGCGGAGGGCCGGGCCAACCGGGCGGCTTTCGACGAGAACTTCCTGGTGGGGAGCGTCACGGCCGACGGACACACCGGGGCCGTCGTG
The DNA here is from genome assembly GCA_012719445.1 of Actinomycetales bacterium. Classification (GTDB taxonomy): domain Bacteria; phylum Actinomycetota; class Actinomycetes; order Actinomycetales; family Kineosporiaceae; genus JAAYAH01. Next base: position 14,775 of record JAAYAH010000176.1, read on the forward strand.
GTCCCCCATCCCAACCTCACCCCCGTGCAGCAGGTCCAGCGGTACAGCCAGCTCGCCAGCCGGATCGCGACGGATGCCTTCGTCGTCACCTCCGAGTACCAGGACATCAAGGACGAGACCGGTGGAGGAATCAAGGTCGCAGGTACCGGGATCGACGGGAGCTCGAGCACAACGAACAGGACCCTGGTGGGGGCGAGGGGTTACGACAATCGCAACGGCGGGGTCGAGGTCCCCCTGGTCAACTGCGAGCGAGGGTGACGGCGGGCACGAGGGCGACGGAGGATGAGGAGAGGGCCGTTCGGTACCGGGGTCACACCGATCGCGCCTATCCTCGGCCGTCACCACGGTACGAGAGACGAACGTCGGTGGGACGACGGTGAGGGAGAGGTGGGCGGGATGACCCGACCCGGGACCATGGCACTCGGCAGGTCGGTCGTGGCGCGGTGCGTGGCGACGGCGGCAGTCGCCGCCCTCGGGGTTGCCGGGCTGACCGGCTGCGACTCGGAGACGCAGGTCCGTTCCCAGAAGGCATCGGAGGCGACGATCGTGCCGACCGACCGGGCGAAGGTCCCCGCGGGGTGGACGGTGCACCGGGGCCCCGGGTTCACCGTCGCGGTTCCCCCGGAGTGGAAACCGATGCCGGACGACCAGCGGGCAGCGCCCTCGGCGGCCCTGGAGGTCGGGGTCCCGTTCACCGGGCAGCCCACCTCGCCGGCGGTGTTCTTCGCGTTCGTGGAGCGCGAGCAGGTGGGGCCACTGGTCTACCGGGAGCCGCTCCTGCGAGCTCAGTTGGAGGCCGGGATCCCCGGAGTGACCCTCGGCGACTCCACCAGGATCGAGATCGCGGGTAGCAGCGACGCCCTGTACTTCGACGTGCTCTACGAGGACGAGGGGGGGACGTCGGTGCTCGGCACGAAGCTGGAACCCACGGTGTGCCGGCAGCGTGAGTTGATCATCGAGACCCCGGGGCTGCCGAAGTACGGGTTCCGCTACGGCGCACCGCAGGACCAGTTCGACGAGCAGGTCTGGCAACAGATCGCCCGGTCCATCGTGGTCACGGTCGGTGCTGACGACACGACGACCACCGCGACCTCGACGGGATGAGCGACCTCGACGGGATGAGCGAGGTCGCGTCGTGAAGTTCTACATCGCCGCCCTGGCAGTCGCCGTGATATTGATCTTCGTTCGTACTGCCAGGAACGGGCTACGAGTCGAGGAGCAGCAGCGGGACTGGGTCGAGGGGTGGGCGGAGGTTCTCAAGATCGAGGAGCTGCCGACCAGCCCGAACTGGATCGGCGAGGGTGGGATGGTCGGACTGTTCGCCGTCCGGGCTCGGCTGCGAACCCGGGACGGGCGGGAGGCGATCGGCTGGGCCGACGGGGAGTTCTCGCACCGGATCGCGAAGGCGTGGCTCGGGCACACTGTCCAGGCATGGCATGACCCGCAGGATCCGTCGCGGTTCCGGCTGCGTCCCCCGCAGTCGGCGAGCCAGGCCCGTCAGGGGATCGTGATCCCGTTCCTTATTGTCGCTTTCGCTGTGGGATTCGTCATCACGGTGATCACTCTGGTGCCGTGACGTCCGGCCCTGCTGTCGTGGGCGGTGTCGTGGATCCCGCCGGGACGGCGAGTGGGCCCTCGGTCCCTGCCGGGTCGGGTCTCCCGGCTCTCGCCGCCCGACCCGGGGATTGCCACGATTCCGGTCGTGCGCAGTGACGGTGGGACGGTACGGGGCTCAGCCCTGGTCCAGGTCCGTCTCGGTGCCGTTCCGCCGGCTGAGGACGTCGCCGCGACGGATCCCCCACTCGGCCATCGCCCCCGCCGGGGCCTCGACGACGGCTCGCACCCGCGGGGACGGCATCGTCATCCGTCCCGGGCGGAGGGTCCGCACCGCCAGTACCCGTCCCCTGCGGTTCAGCAGTGCGACGTCGATCGGGTACCGCATGCCGACGCAGTGCACCGAGGAGCAGGGCTGCAGCCACAGGGCGCCGACGAGGGCGTCCGTGCCGAGCAGGCCCCGCCTCCGCTCGGCGGCCGTCGCCGCCACGACGAGTGGTGCGATCTCCCGACCCTCACGGAGCAAAAGCCCCACACCGGGACCGCAGGTAGGTCGAGCGTCACTCTCGGTCATGCATCTGCTCCTCGTCGTCCCGGAGTCTCTCCTTCTCGTAACCAGATCCTGGCATTCCCGGTAGCCTCTCCGCCGCAGGTACATGGGCGTATCCACCGGATGGGGATGCTCGGGGGTAGGCCCGCGGCGGAACGCAGTGCCCTGTGCCTGCACGACACAAGGGAGGGGTTCGACGGAATGCCCGTGGTCTTCTGCGGGATCGACGAGAGGCTGCCCGGGGGGTTGTTGCTCCCCGCGGACGGGGACGGTCTCCTCAGGGTCCTCGATGGTCTCCCCGCAGGCGCCCTCGTGGCAGCCTCGCCGGGCGGCGAGAGCACGATCGGGAGTATCCGGCGGTTCCTCAGGGCGGGGGTTCGCCGCGACGTCCGCCTCGTCGAGGTCCCCCTATCCCGCTCGGCCCTCGCCATGACCGCGGCGGTGATGAGCTACGGGATCCCCGCCGGGGCGGTCCGGGACGTCGCCGCGGGAGTCTCCGAGCTCGCCTCGACGGTCGTGCTCCTGGACACCGTGTCCGCCCTCGACCGGCCGGCGCCGTCGGTGGCCCAGCACGCTGCCGGCCTGCTGCCGGGCACCCGGTTCGTCGTGGACGTCACCAGGGGGCGGGTCCACAAGTGCGGACGGTCCCTGCCCGCGTCGGTCCTTCCCCAGGGGGTTGCCGCCGCGGTGACCGCCTGCGGCGAGGACCGCACCTCGAACCAGTGGCGGGAGCAGTTGGAGGCCGGCGTCCGCTCGACGAACGGCATCCGGCTGTCCACCGGCACCGGGAGCCTGTGGCGTGCCCGCAGCTGGGCCGAGGTCACCGCGGTGACGGAGCCCCTCGACGCCTTCGCCCGCCGGCTCGCCCAACGCCTCGACCTGCGCTACTGCCACTGGTGCCGCGAGGTGGTCTCCGGATTCCCGTGCCTGTACTGCGGGGTGGGCTCGGGGTCCGCGGCGGCGACGACACCCACCCCCGGAGGTTCCCGATGAACCCGCGCCAGCGACGCGGACTCATGCTGATCATGCTCGCCGGAGTCGGAGCGCTCACCGTCTTCTTCTCCGTGCTCACCTTCGTCGCCGAGGTCAACGCCAAGGTCGGCAACTACCAGACCGTGGTGGCCCTGACCAAGCAGGTCGACGCCTACCAGGAGGTGACGACGGACATGGTCGAACTGCGCGAGATCCCGAAGAAGTGGCTGCCCGACCAGGCGATCACCGACGCCAGGGATGTCGTCGGGCTGGTCCCGACCAACCCGCTGCCCGCCGGCACCTACGCCCAGCGGGGCATGTTCGTCGACCGGCCCGGCATCGCCAGGGGCAACCGCGAGGTCGCGATCCTCGTCGACGCCGAGACCGGGGTGGCCGGCAAGATCGCACCGGGGGACCGGGTCGACATCCTGGTCACCCGCAACGCCGGATCCCAGCGGACCTACCAGGCGGCCGAGGTCTGGGTCGCCAACGCCCTGATCATCGAGGTGGGGCTGCCCGAGGAGGTCACCCGCAACTCCTCCAACGACAACGGGTTCGGTTCCACCTCGGGCAAGGCGGTCCCGGTGACCTTCGCACTGCCGGTCCAGGAGGCGCTGAAGCTCGCCTACGCGGAAAGCTTCGCGGTGAAGGTTCGGCTCGCCCTGCGTGGCGGCGGGGACACCACTCCGGTGCCCGACGGATCCCGCGTGTTCATGACCAACCCCAACGGGACAGCGGTGGGGACGAGAACGGGAGCCGGCTCGTGAGCGTGAGGATCGTCCTGGTCAGCGAGCACGCGGAGCTGCGTGAGCAGTTCAGCGGGATGCTGCTGGAGGCCCACGATCTGGAGCTCGTCGACGTCGTCACCGACCCCAGGGACGCCGCGCTGGCCGCAGCGAGGGACGACATCGACGTGGTGATCGTCGATGAGGCGTTGAGCACGGTGTCGGCCGGTCAGCTCACCCGGGAGCTGGTCACCGCCCGACCGTTCCTCGCCGTGGTGTGGATCGCCTCGCCGCAGCGTCCCGAGGTGTACAACCAGGCGATGATCGCCGGCGCCCGGTCGGTGGTCCTGCAGCCGCTCTCGGTGGAGAGCTGCCGGGCGAACCTGGGAGCCGCCGCCGAGTGGAGCCGGGCACTCCGGGACCACCTCGGCGGCACCGGCCTGGTGGGTGCGCATCGCGGCCGGGTCGTCGCGCTGGTCGGCGCCAAGGGGGGCGTCGGGACCACGCTGTTGGCGACCCTGCTCGCCGCGCGCTCCCGCGCGCCCGGCCATGCCGTCGTGCTCGTCGACCTCGACCTGCGGCACGGTGCGGTCGCCTACTACACCGACGTGGTGGCGCGGCGGTCGATCGCCGACCTCGCCGAGGTCGCCCAGGAGCTCACCAACCGGTCCGTGCGGGAGGTGGTCGCCGACCACCCCAGCGGGCTGACCCTGGTGCTCGCCCCGGAGGAGGTCGAACGCGCCGAGGAGGTCACCGGGCCGGCGGTCCGGCAGATCCTCGCCCACCTGCGGATGCAGTTCGACCTCGTCGTCGTCGACTGCGGCAGCCACCTCGACGACGCCACGGCGATGGCGCTGGAGGTCGCCGACGACGTGCTGCTCGTGGCGACGGCCGACGTGGTCGCGTTGCGGGCGGCACGGCGCGCGGTGGAGTCGTGGAAACGGCTGAGCATCCGCGGTGACGAGCACGTCTCCCTGGTCCTCAACCGGGTCAGCCGACGGTCCGAGGTCCAGTCCGACCTGGCCCGACAGATCGTGCCGGTGCCGCTGATCGCCCAGGTCCCAGCCGCCTTCTCCAGTCTGGAGGCTCAGGTGAACACCGGTCTGCTGGAGGGCAAACCCGGCCCGGTCCACGGCGCCGTCGCCGGGTTGGTCCGTACCGTGCTGGAAGCCCCGCACGCCCATCCCCAGGCCGAGCCCGACGACGTGAGCCGGGGGCGCCGGGGCCGGGCTCGGACCGATCTCGGTCAGGTGGTCGCCGAGCTCCCCCTGATCGTCGCTGCCGTCTGTGCCCTCGGCGCGCTGGCGGCCCAACTCCTGCTGTTCGGGGTCAGCCACCTGTTCGCCCGGCACGCCGCGGACGAGTGCGCCCGGACCGCCGCCGTCACCAACGATCCGAAGGAACTCCGCAAGGCCGCCGACCGTGGTCTTCCGGACGGCTGGGACGAGGGGTTCACCGTCTCCCGTCCGAACAGCACCACGGTGAAGGTCAGGGTGCGGACCCCGACGCTCGTCCCTGGACTCGGAGGCGGCCTCGACGTCACCGCCACCGCGCACATCCTCGGGGAGCAGTCGTGAGGGCGCGGCGTCGGCGGCCGATCGACCGCCGCCGGCCCACCGGGTCCGACCGCGGCAGCATCTCGGTCGAGTTCGTCGCCGTCATCCCCCTGCTCATCGTGGTGACCGTGTTGCTCGTCCAGGGGCTGCTGGCGGCCTCCGTGGTCAACGACGTCACCAAGGCCGCTCGGGACGGCGCCCGGGCAGCCTCCCGTGGGGGCGACGGCGCGGCGGCCGTGCGGGCACAGGTGCCGGACTGGGTCCGGGTGGAGGAGGTCCGGATCGGCCCCGGCGCGGTCACCGGGTGCATGGGGGTGTGCAGCGCGGTGCGGGTGTCGATCCCGCTCGGCTACCCCGGGGTCATGGAGATCAGCCGTATCCAGGTCACCCGGACCGCAGACTTCCCGAGGAGCTGAGATGGCACTGCGGGACCGGATCGGGCAGGAACGGACGACCCGGCGGGAGTCCGTCAACCTGGTCAGCATCTACCTGGAGCGACTGCTCGCCGAGGTGGACCGGGACGCGCTGCACGGGCTCAACGAGGTGCAGCGCCGGGCGCGACTGGAACGCCAGCTCGGCGAGATCCTCTCCGTCGAGGGTCCGGTGATGGCTGACCGCGAGCGGTCCCTGTTCATCCGCCGGGTCGTGGACGAGGCGCTGGGGCTGGGGGTCCTCGAACCGCTGCTCGCCGACGAGTCCATCACCGAGATCATGGTCAACGGACCGCACGACGTCTTCGTCGAGCGGCGCGGGCGGCTGGAGCGCCATCCCACGGCCTTCGCCTCCGAGGAACAACTCATGCAGACGATCGACCGGATCGTCTCCAGCGTGAACCGGCGGGTGGACGAGTCCAGCCCGATGGTCGACGCCCGGCTCGCCAGCGGGGAACGCGTCAACGTCATCATCCCGCCGCTGTCGTTGAACGGGCCGACGCTGACGATCCGGCGGTTCCCCCGGCCCTACCGGCTGCCAGAGCTGGTGGCGAAGGGCACCCTCGACGAGGTCACCCTGTTGCTGCTGAGCGCCCTGGTACGGGCCAGGTTCAGCATCGTCATCTCCGGCGGGACCGGCTCCGGCAAGACGACCTTCCTCAATGCGCTGTCCGGGCTGATCCCGGCGACCGAGCGGATCGTCACCATCGAGGACGCGGCGGAGCTGTCCCTGCAACAGGAGCATGTGGTCCGGCTGGAGTCCCGGCCCCCCAACGTCGAGGGCAAGGGACGGGTGACCATCCGTGACCTGGTCCGCAACAGCCTGCGGATGCGGCCTGATCGGATCATCGTCGGAGAGGTCCGGGGCGGGGAGACCCTGGACATGCTCCAGGCGATGAACACCGGCCACGAGGGGTCACTGGCCACCGTGCACGCCAACTCGCCGATCGACGCCATGGGCCGACTGGAGACCCTCGCCTCGATGAGCGAGCTGGAGATCCCGGTCGACACCATCCGCGACCAGATCAACGCCGCGATCGACGTCGTGGTGCAGCTCGCCCGCGGGGCCGACGGCAGCCGTCGGGTCACCGAGATCTGTGCTGTGGAGTCGACCAGACGGGAGGCGTACCGGCTCACCCCGATCGTCCAGTTCGAAGCCGCGCCGATGACCCCGGACCGGATCGTCACCGGGTGGTTCCGGCATCGGCCCGTGCCCCAGACGATGCTCACCAGAATCACCGTCGCCGGTGAGACGGTGCCGCAGGCGTTTCATCGTCCCCCGGACGAGGGGCGAGTGCCATGACCCCGGGGATCATCCTCGTCGAGTTGATGGTGACGCTCGGGGTGATGGTCGTCGCCCTGGTCGTCATCCTCGACAACCGGCAGCGGGACCGACAGCTGCGCGAGACCGGCACTGGCTCCGGCAGCCGGGGGTTCCTGCAGCGGTGGTACCACCGCGGATCCTTCCGCCTGCAGAAGACGAGGGTCGGCAGGTCGCTCCAGCGCAGGCTGCGCGGGGCCGCTCTTCCGTGGCAGCCGATCGACTTCGTGGCGATGGTCGTCGGCGTTGGTGTGCTGCTCGCCCTGATCACCCGTCCGGTTGCCGGGAACATCGGTGCCGTCATCGTCCTGGTCGCCTGCTGGATGGTGGCGAACCGGTGGTTGGACAACCGCCGGCAGAAGCGCCTGGACGCCTTCGTCGGCCAGTTACCGGAGGTGGCCCGGGTGCTGTCCAACGCGGCGTCGGCGGGGTTGGCACTGCGCTCCGCGGTCGGGCTCGCCGCTCGGGAGTTGGACGATCCCGCGGGGACCGAGCTGCGGACCGTCGCCGGGCAGCTCAACCTGGGGCGCACCATCGACCAGGCGCTCACCGATCTCTCCGAACGGCTGCCGTCCCGGGAGCTGGCGGTGCTCGTGCAGACCCTGATCATCCAGAGCCGGGCCGGTGGCGCCCTGGTCTCGGCCCTGCTCAACATCGCCAACACCCTGGAACAGCGCAAGGACCTGCACCGTGAGGTCCGTACCGCGGTGGCCGGCGCGGTCTTCAGCAGCTACATCGTGCTCGGGATCGGGATCGGGTCGATCTTCGTCATGAACCTGCTGAGCCCTGGTGCGCTCGACCAGATGGCCCAGACCACGGTCGGGCGGATCATCATGCTCATCGCGGGGCTCTTCTTCGCGGTCGGGTTCATCCTCATCAACCGGATCACCAGGATCGAGATCTGACCATGACCCCGATGCTGATGGCCCTGGTGGCGGCAGCCTCCCTCGTGGTTGCCGTCGCCGGGTACCACGTGATGCGGTCGACGGGGCTGGAGTCGGTCGCGGCGTCCCTGGCTGGCACCGACGCCGTCCAGGAGCACAGGCCGGCGCTCGCCCGGGTGATCGACGCCCTGGGACTCGGCCTGCTGCGGTTCCTGCTCAGCCTGTACGGACCCCGGCGCAGGGCGGCGCTGGACGCCCGGCTGGCGAGAGCCGGCCGGCCCGAGGGACTCACCGAGCGGTCCTTCCTCCGCCGCAAGGCGGGGTTCACCGTGATCGGGCTCGTCATCGGTGGACTGATGGCGCTGGCCGGGCAGCCCTTCCTCGGCTTCGTGGTCGTGGTGCTCTGCGCGGGGTGGATGGACGTCTGGCTGCGCAGCGTCGTCGGACGTCGCCGTCGGGACATCGCCCGACGGCTGCCCGACTTCCTCGACGTGCTCGCGGTCACGGTGAGCGCGGGGCTCGCCCTCCAGCCCGCCCTGGAACGGGTGTCCGCGACCGATGACAGCGCCCTCGGTCAGGAGATCCGAAGAACCCTCAACGACCTCCGGTACGGGATCTCCCGCCGGGCGGCGTTGACCGGCCTGCGGGAACGCAACGACGTGCCGTCACTCAGCGCCTTCGTCACGGCGATGCTCCAGGCCGAGGAGCTGGGGACACCGCTGGCCCAGGCCCTCATGGAGATCGCTGAGGAGATTCGCCGGGAGTCGGCCCAGGTGGCTCGGCAGACCGCGGCCAAGGCAGGCCCCAAGGTGAGCCTGGTGGTGACGATGACCATCGTTCCCGGGGCCATGCTCCTGATCATCTCGGCGATGGTGTTGGCCAATCTGCCGAAGTTCCGAGGCGTCCTTGGCTGAGTTCCCCGGAACCCGTGCGCTCGGCGCCACCGTCGCGGTGCTGACCGACGTGCAGCTCGCCGTCATCGCCGCTGCCCTGCTCGTCGACCTGCTCCGAGGGCCGGCGCCAGGGCATGTCGGAGTCCTCCTGCTCGCGATGCTGCCCGCCCTGGTCCGGCTCGGTCGGCGGGGACGACTCGGTACCTCGTCCCTGCGCGGCCGGCTGCTGACCATCGCCGACGTACTGACCGCCGTCGCCGTGCTCACCGTCGTGGGCTCGGACAGCCTGGTCCTCGTCTTCATCGCCACGACGGTCGTCCTGTGCGGACTGGAGCATCCCCCGCGCGGTCCGGTGCTGGTCACCGCCGTGCTCGCGGCCGTGCACGGTGCGGCCATCCTCGCCGTGTCGGGTGACGTGGACGCCCGGTCGAGCGGGCCGATCCTGCTGGTCCGGATCGGGCTGCTGGCCCTGGCCGCCTACGGCAGCGCCCGGCTGAGGGAGATCATCATTCACCGGGAGCAGCTCGGCCAGGCCTACCAGGAACTGCAGCAGGAACGCCTGCGGGAGGCGGAGCGCACCCGCCTGGCCCGGGAGATGCACGACTCGCTGAGCAAGACCCTGCACGGCTGCTGCCTCATCGTCGGCGCCCTGCACCGGCGGTTGGCCGGGGAGGGGAACCCCCTGGCCGACCAGGCGGCACTGCTCCGGACTTCGATCGACGAGGCGCTCGGTGACGCGCGGAGGATCATCGGGAACCTCCGCCAGACGCCGGTCGCCTCGCTGCGGGCGCACCTCCTGGACACGGTGACGGCCTGGTCGCAGGACCGGTCGATCCAGGTCGAACTCGATCTTCCCGACGAGGAGCCGCGGTTGTCCGCCGACGCCAGGGAGGAACTGGCGAAGGCGGTCGGGGAACTGCTGGAGAACGTCGCCCGGCACTCCGGAGCGAACCGGGTGGAGGTCACGCTCGCCGTCGACGGGCCGGACGTTGTGCTCACCGTCGCCGACGACGGCCGCGGCATGGCGGGTGCCGACGGAGGGGACGGCGCCGAGGGCATGTCCGGTGTCGACCTCCAGGCGCTGTACCAGGACGGGCACTACGGGCTGGTAGGGGTGCGGGAGCGGTTGGCCCGGCTGGGCGGTTCCGTGGAGTTGCGGACGGCGCCCGGGCGGGGCACGACGGTCAGCCTCCGGACTGCGCTCAACGGCGGGACGGTTCGGTCCGACGTCGCGGCCCGGGTCCGCGGCGTGGTCCCGGTGCATCGGGCGGCGGAGGTGCACTGACCCCCACGACGCCCACCACGAGCGCGACGCCCACCACGAGACCGATGAGGACACGGGGAGGCCGGGTAGCCCCGGCCGGGAGAACCAGGAGGTGAACCGCGGTGAAGGTACTGGTCGCCGACGACAATCCAGTGGTCCGGGCGGGAATGGTGGCCGTGCTGTCGGGGCTGACCGGGGTGCGCGAGGTACTGACGGCCGCGGACGGTGTCGAAGCCCTCGACCAGGCCAGGAGACACCGACCCGACGCGATCTTCCTGGACGTCCGGATGCCGTTCAAGTCCGGGCTCGACGTCCTCGCCGAACTGGACGACGGCAGCCCGGTGGTCATGCTCACCCACTCCGACGAGCGGGAGGTGGTCCGCGAGGCCATGCACCGCGGGGCCCGCGGCTACCTGGTACACGGGAACTTCACCGAGGACGACCTGGAGTCCGCGCTGCGGGTGTGCGCCGGCGGAGGGCTGCTCATCGGGCCGGTGGTCGCCGAGATCGTGCTCGGTGACGTCCGGTCCGGTCACCACCAGGCGGGACCACCGACCCAGATGGTGAAGCGGCTGACCACCCGGGAGCAGGAGGTGATGACAGCCGTGGCGCGAGGGCTGAGCAACGGGGAGATCGCCAGGGAGTTCTTCCTCAGCGAGAAGACCGTGAAGAACCACCTCAACCGGATCTTCACCAAGCTCGGTTTCGGGTCGAGGGCCGAGGCCGTGGCCGCGTGGCACGGGGCCGCGTCGTGAGCGCGGGAGCCTCCGGGCCTGTGGTCCCGGGTCCCCGGTCCTGGGCCTGGTTTGGGTCCTCGATTGGGTCCGCCGACCCTAGGTCGCCCGGCGTCGGTCCTCGTAGCGTTCCGGTCATCGCACAACAGAGCGTGCAACGACAGTCAGAGCAGTGAACGACGTCAGAGCGTGAACACAGACTAAGGAAAGGACTGGTCAACGGTGGAGCGCATCAGCAGCGCGGCCCTGCAGGCCAAGATCGTGACGACCGCCTACATCACCGGTCTCGTCGACAACCTCAAGAGCAACGACAGGGGCCAGGCGTCCACCGAGTACGCCGGCATCCTGTTCGTCATCGTCGCCATCATCGCCGCGATCACGACCATCGGTTTGACCGATGTCGGGCAGGCCATCATCGACAAGATGACGGACGCGATTGACAGCCTCTGACAGGCAGGAGACCTCAGCCGTGAGGCACGCATGAAGCTCATGCGCCCGAGACTGGTGCGAGTGAGCTCCCGGGACCGGGAGCCCACTCGCACTGTCTCGCGTTTGACGGAACGCTCCTCGGGACCGGGGTGCTCGCCCCGCGGCGAGGCACGGGACGCCGGCCAGGTCGCCTCGGCAGCGTTGATCCCGATCATTGTCGGGTTGGTGGCTGTGGCCATCATGCTCGTGATCGGGCTCGGTGACGGAACCCGGAGCAGGACCCAGTCCAGGACGGCCGCGGACGCCGCGGCCCTCGCGGCGGCCTCCGCCTGGCGGGACGACCTCCAGTGGCGGTTCGAGGGGATCCGGAGGTCCCCGGACGTCGACACCCTGCGGGCACTGCTGTCTATCGATCCGTTCCACATCGCCCGGCCCGAAGCCGAGAACGAGGCACGGGGGTTCGCGCGGGCCAACGACGCGGACCTGGTTGCCTTCTCCGCTCGTCTCGTCGGCAACGGCGTCGAGTTCTCCGTCGACGTCCGTTCCTCGGAACCGGCGGAGGACACCGGCGTTCGCACCACCGGACGGGCCGTTGCGCGGGTAGAGCTGACCCGGGGAATGTGCCTGCGGTCCGGGAGGCTCGGCATCCGCGTCGACGGTAACTGTGTGGTGAACGTGCCCCGCCCGACCACCACGACGACGAGCACCTCCACCACGACCACCACTTCGGCACCCACCACAACCGAGACCACCCCGCCGCTCGTCGAAAGGCTCGCCCCATTCCGTGCGGAGATCCGTCTGGTGCAGTGAGGATGGGTACCGCAACCGGGGCGGAGCCACCGGCGACCGGCCACGCAGGAGATCCACCGAGGAAGGGACATCATGGAGATTCGTCGATTCCGAGCCTTCACGGGGGTGGTGTCCGTCGCGCTTGCGGGCACGGTGGTGCTTGCCGGGTGCAGCTCCGGCGGGGACGGCGACGAGGTGAAGCCGTCCGCCAGCGCGACCTCGGCGACGACCGCCGCGGGTGGCGTGGCTGCGGCGACCCCGGGGGCGAAGGCGAAGGCCTATCCGGTTCCGGCCGAGGTACAGCCCGAGCAGTTACCATCGCTCGGTACCAGGGAGAATGCCCATTGGGAGCTGACCCTCAACAGTGTCCGGCGGGTCAACGACGAGTCCGTCCTGGTGACGGGCACCTTGATCGCGAAGACCACCTCCTTCTTCACTGCTCTTGCCGAGCCCGGCTACGCTCACCGGAAGGATGCCGAGGGTGGTAACGAGCAGGCCCACGAGTTCTCCGCGGTGAACCTCACCGTTCCGGGGAACACCTCGACGGTCTATCAGGTGATGCGCACCGAGGCCGGAGTGTGCGCCTGCACCCAGGGCATCGGAGTCGTCCAGCCGGAGGACAGCATTGGGGTCTTCGCCTATCTCACCGCGCCGAAGGACGCCACGAAGGTGACGATCACGGTGCGAGGCTTCACGCCGTTCACCGATGTCGAGGTGACCTCGTGACAGGCGATCCCTTCCGCGCTGGGCTCGGACTCCGAGCGGTCATCAGCAGGGGCGGCACGGCGACGAGGCTCGTCGTCATGGCAGGTGTTGTCAGTGTGGCCTTCGGGGTGGTGCAGGCGCCTGCCGCCGGGGCGTTGAGTCCCGTGGTTGACGGAGTGTCTGGCCCCACCGGTCTGGTGGCCAGGGTGGAACGGGCCCATCGTGTCTCCGGGGTTCTCGAACTCACGGTGTCCGTTGCCAACAGGGGTACAAAAGGGGTCACCGCGGTGGGCCCGCTGGCCTACCTCCTCGACGGCATCACCACAGGGGCCACCGTCCTCGACCCCCTGACCGGGCGGGTGGGCACGGTGCGCTGCGCTGGTGACGAGTGCGAATCGGGCCGGTTCCCCGTCGCTCTGGCTCCCGGTCAGGCCGCGGCGGTGGTGCTGCGGTTGGACGACCCCGGGGGCGCTGTGGTTGACGTCTCACTGGGTGTCTTTCAGCCGGTGACGGGGGTTGCGGTGGAGGGCGCGCCACCGGCGACCGCGGCCGGTGAGCAGCTCCTGCCGCGGAAGGCTGACCTGTTGCCTCGCACGAAGAAGGACGGCGCGCGGGCCAGCGGTAAGGAGCGGGTGGACCTGGACACCGACGTGTTGTTCGCGTTCGGGTCGGCGAAGCTCAGCGGGAAGGCGGGCAAGGCCATCGACGCCGCGGTGGAGGTGTTGAAGGCGCAGCCGAAGCGGAAGCTCGCGGTGTACGGGCACACCGACGGGGTCGGGTCGGATGCCGCGAACCTCGCTCTGTCGAAGAAGCGGGCCGAGGCGGTGCGTGCCGCGCTGGCGAAGAAGCTGGGGTCGGGGTGGTCCTTCGAGGTGAAGGGTTTCGGGGAGACCAAGCCGATCGCCGCGGAGAAGACCGACAAGGGGCAGGACTATCCCGCTGGCCGGGCGCTGAACCGGAGGGTTGAGCTGCGGCTTCTCGGCTGACGTTCGCTCGTGACCCGGGCAGCGACCTCACCCGCGACGAGCTGTGCGGTGGACCTACCCGGCCGGGAGGACCACGACGAAGCCGCTGGGCAGGTCCTCCCGGTCCAGGTCCGCCGAGCCGGGGTCGACATCGAGGATCTGGTAGCTGACACCGCCGATCTCCGCCGTCTCGCCCTCGGACACCCGGACACCGGCAGGGGCTCCGGGACCTTCGAGCAGGGTGACCGTCGCCTTCCCGGAGTCGAGGATCCCGCTGGCCACGAGGCGCTGGTCGCCGACCGGGGTCGGGATGTTCTGCCGTAACCGCACCGCCCCGGACGGGTAGGTCCGCTGCGGGTCCTGCCCGCCGGAGTCGCCGCAGCCGGCGAGGCTCACCGTGGAGGCGAGTGCCAGCAGGGCAGCACCGGTCAGGGCCGGCCGCAACGAACGGAGATCCTTCACGGTGCGTCCTTCGCCAGGGGACGGCGGGAGCAGGGACCTGGCCTCAACCCGACGGGCTCATCGGGACGGTCCGGCCTCCTACCGGGGGTGACGGTACTCCGGCCCATGTCGCCGTCACGCCGATCGAGGTCCCCCAGGCCGGCCGAGGGCGGTCCGGTCCGTGGCCGCCGGGACGAACACCGGCAATCGGTCACCGGCTGTGGGCCCACGGACCCCATCGGGGCCCAAGAACGGCTCGATCCGGTCCGGCTGCGGCGAACACGGTGGAGACTCTGCGCATGGCACCTCGTCCCCTGCAGATGCGTCGGATCCGAACCCGGCCGGGAGCGACGGCGGTCGCGCTCGCCGTCGCGGTGCTGCTCGCCGGGTGCACCGGCGACGGTGACGGCGGCAGCGGTGGCGGGGCGTCGCCGGGTGAGACCCGGGCCGCGGCGTCCCCGGGCGGGCAGGCGACGGCGCATCCGGCCCCGGCCGAGGTGACCGCCGAGGCGCTGCCGGTGGTGGCCACCCGGGAGAACTCGGAGTGGTGGCTGACCCTCAACGAGGTCCGGCGCGCCAGCGAGGAGTCCGTGGTGGTGGTCGGCACCCTGACGTTCCTGGAGGACAACAGGGCTATCACCTTCACCGGCTTCGAGGAGACGGGGTTCAAGTACCGCGAGAACGACAAGGGCGGGGAGGCGATGACCAACGAGTTCTCCGCGGTCACCCTCACCGTCCCCGGGGAGCGGGCGGTGCTGTACCGGGTGCTGCGGGACGAGTCCGGGGCGTGTGCCTGCACCGAGGGCGTGGACGCGGTGAGTCAGGGCGACGTCGTCGGGGTGTACGCCTACCTGAGCGCGCCGAAGGACGCGACGAAGGTCACGATCGCGGTGCGCGGCTTCGCCCCGTTCGTCGGGGTGCCGGTGACATCGTGACGCGGGACGTGTCCCGGCTCCGCCTCCGACCCCGATCCTGGTCCCGACTTCGGCTCCTGCTCCTGCCCGCCGCCTCCATCGTCCCCGTCGCCCTCGTGGCCTCGGGCCTGGCGAGCCTGGCGGGGGTCGGCCTGGTGCTGGCGCCGTCGGCTGGCGCCGTCCCCGACCCGGTGGCCGACGGGGTGCTGGGGGCGTCCGGGGCGGTGGCCCGGGTCGAACGGGTCGCGCGGGTCACCGGTGCCCTGGAGGTCACGGTGTCGGTGACGAACCGAGGCGCCGAGTCACTGTCCACCTCGGCGCTGCGCTCACCCCGACAGCCGGACGTGTCGGTGGGGGTGTCCGCGCTCGACCCGCGCACCGGGCGGGTGGGGTCGGTGCGGGTCGGTTCCGGTGGGTGCGAGTGCGGGGCGCTGCCGTCGTCCCTGGAACCGGGGGAGCAGGCCGCGGTGGTGCTGCGGCTCGACGACCCGGGCGGGACGGCGGTCGACCTGCTGTTCGAGACCTTCCACCCGGTGCCGGCGGTCGCGGTCATCGGTGACCCGCCGGCCGCTCCTGCCGGTCGGCTGCTGCGGCAGCGGGTGAGCGACCTACCACCGCGGCATGCCGACCTCGCGGCCCGGATGACGAAGGACGGCGCGCGGACGAGCGGGTCCGAGCGGGTGGACCTGGACACGGACGTGTTGTTCGCGTTCGGGTCGGCGAAGCTCAGCCGGAGGGCGGGGAAGACCATCGACGCCGCGGTGGCGGTGCTGGAGGCGCAGCCGAAGCGGAAGCTGGCCGTGTACGGGCACACCGACGGGGTCGGCTCGGACGCCGCGAACCTGACGTTGTCGCGGCGGCGGGCTGCAGCGGTGCGCGCGGCACTGGCGGCGAAGCTCGGGTCGGGGTGGACCTTCGAGGTGCGGGGCTTCGGCGAGACCAGACCGACCGCCGCGGAGCGGACACCGGAGGGTCGCGACTACCCCGCCGGCCGGGCGCTGAACCGCCGGGTCGAACTGAAGGTCATCGGCTAGGTCCGCCCCGGGACTCTCCCGGACCGTGTCCGCGCCCGGAGCGGGAGCGGGGCATTTCCGTCCTTTCCTGGGTGCTGGTACCCCTCTATTCCATGACGCGCTCTCAGCCCTTCTGGGAATTATGCGTCTCTCCGGTGTGCATGGTTGCCGTTCAGGTGTGATCAGCCCATATGGGTGAGTGAATTGTCAGGCTCGGCATCGTTCGAACGGGCTAGTCAGGGGCCTTGCGGCGCACCGAACGACCTCTGGTAATAGCGCAGAGTCATGCTATGGTTACGCCATGTGCAAGGGGGGCTCGTGCGACTGATGTGACGCCTGCGCGGTCCCGTCGAAAAGGACCCGATTCATTGATCGGGGCTTTTTCGGCGTGACCGGGCAGAGAGATCCCGATTGGCTGGAATCGCCGGGTCGGACGTGCAACCGATTCGGACGTCGTGCCGGGAATGGGACGCATTCAACGGGCAGATGCGGCGGTGAGCCGTACCTGCCTGCTGGGTGTCGCCCGGAGGGATCTCCTCGGAGCGTCAGCACCCGTCGGTGACAGACGGACGGGCCTGCGGCTGCGGATCGGAGGGAGGGGCGAGACGCGAGCCGGGCGATCAGCCCGGACCGGCCAACTCTGTGACAGATCGCCGGATATCGAATCCCGATGGACGCCGCCCTGCCGTGACTCCGCGAGCCGGTCAGGACGCCGGATCGCCGAGGCGGGGCACCAGGACCATCCGGGTCACACGACGGAAGGAAACATCAGCATGAATCTCACGAGCAGGAAGGCGCGAACTCTCGTCGCGCTGTGCTCGAGTGCTGCGGTAGTCGCTGGGGGCGCGTTGTCCGCGACCAGCGCCGCTGCTGTCGGCCAGACCCTGGCCTTCGGACCGACCGCGACCAGCGCCACCATCGTGAACGTCGACACCATCCTCCACGCCAACACTGCCGCGCTCGCCTACGGCTTCAAGGTGACCGGGGCGTCGGGTGCGGATCCCATGTACCTGTCGGTCACCGAGGCGCCGACGAACAGCGCGATGTTCGTTCAGCGGGTGGCGGCGAACGGTGCTCCGGCTGCGATCGCCGGCACCAATGTGGTCAACGGCGCGGATGCCGCCGTCACGGTCACGGCGGGTGCGGCAGGAGCCACCTCGCTCACTCTGACCTGGATCCGCGAGTAACGGCGCGACCTCGTTTGTGATCACGACATAGAGGTGCCCTTCGGCCTGCAAGGATGGGATTTGCGAAGATCACATTCCTGCGTGACAGAAGGGCACCCGATCAG
>JAAYAH010000177.1 GCA_012719445.1 Actinomycetales bacterium
GCCGGGTGGTCGTCAGCGGCCGGGTGGTCGTCAGCGGCCGGGTGGTCGTCAGCGGCCGGGTGGTCGTCAGCGGCCGGGTGGTCGTCAGCGGCCGGGTGGTCGTCGTGGTCGTCGTGGTCGTTCCGCAGGCGAGCGACGTCCGGCTGGGGGTCCGGAACTCCTTTTGGCTCGCCAGACGGACATCGGAACCGCCGATGTAGATGGGGTACGAGATCGCCCCCGGACAGGCACCGACCTGGTCCAGGCTCACCGTGATCGGCTGGCCTTCGGTCAGGTAGCGGATCCTGATCCCGACCCCTGCCCACCTCCCCGCCCGGGCGTCGGAGGTGAACCAGTTGCCGCTGGGCGCCCCGGACACGCCCAGCCAGTACTGCCGGTCCCCGGCACCCTCCGGCACGTAGACACTGACGCCCACGTCGTAGTACTCACCCACTACCAGCGACGAGGGGTCGAACTGCCAGCTGGCCTGGGATGTCACCCGCAGGACGGCGGAGTCACCCGGTTCCAGGCCCGGCACCACCTCCCCACCGGTCCAACCCTGCGTCGTCCCGTCCTCGAAGTCCGCGTACGGCAACTGCACGGAAGAGGTGCTGGACCCCGGGGTTCCCGTCGTGGTCCACGCCGGCGCCGTCGTCCACGTCGGCGCCGTGGTCGACGCGGGCACGACGTCCGTCACCCCGGTCACCGCGGCGGCCATCGGCGTGCTCCCGACCGCGGCATCCCCCGCCCCGGCCATCGCGACCACGAGCGCCCCCGCGGCGACCGCCACCGTCACACCCAGAAATTCACGTCTCTTTCTCCATCTCAACGAACGCATACCCCGTCCTCCACGTCGTTCACGATCTCACCGGCAGCATGACGCCACCGGAATAAGGTCCTGCCTGGTCCGGGGCAGAGGGCCCCGGGTGGCCGCAGCGTAGGTTGACCCTATTCATTCCGTCAATGAAATCCGCCGCCGTGAACAGTTTCGAAGAACCCGCCGTGAACAGCCCGCAGTGATTCGAGACCGACACTCCGTCACAGGAAAGCGCTCGGCCTTCCCGCCACCACCCGTCGGGTGGTGGCGGGAAGGCCGCAACGAGATCCTGCGGTGACTTTCCATCACCGCAGCCCGCGGGTCAGCTCGCGGTACAGGTCACCGTCGGCACGCCGTTGGACCCGTTCCAGGTGCCGATGAACCCGAGGTTCGCGGTGCCTCCGGCAGAGAGCCCCGCGTTCCAGGACATGCTCCTGGCCGTCACGGTCGAACCGCTGACGGTCGGGGTCGCTCCCCACATGTTGTTGTGGGCGATGGTCTGGCCGTCTGCCCAGGTCCAGGTCACCGTCCAGCCCGAGACCGCCGAGGAGCCCGCCGTCACCGTGACGTCTCCCTGGAAACCGCCCGGCCACTGGCCCACCACCCGGTAGACGGCCGTGCAGGTCTTCCCGCCACCCGAGCTGGTCGTCGTGGTGGGCGGCCGTGTCGTGGTGGTCGTGGTGGTCGGCCGCGTCGTCGTGGTGGTGGTCGGCCGCGTCGTCGTGGTCGTGGTGGTCGTCGGGCAGACGAGCGGCGGGCGGCTGGGCGTCACCATCTGGGTGCTGCTCGCCGTCGCCACCGTGGCGTTGTCGACGTAGACCGGGTAGGACACCGCA
>JAAYAH010000178.1 GCA_012719445.1 Actinomycetales bacterium
CCCGACCAAAGACCTTCAGTGGAAAGCCCGGAACGAGGCCGGGAGATCACCCACACCCCAACGACAGCGCAAGATCCAGAACCTCAGATGGAACCCTCACCAAACCGCCGGAACGGATCCGGGTTCAGCCGTACCGGATGTGATCGTCGCAAATCCCATCCTTGCAGGCCGAAGGGCACCCACTCGCGTCATCGACGATCAAGCACCCGCACTACTCGCGGATCTGGGTCATAGCGGGCATCGTGGTGATGGGCAGCTGACATGTCCTCGCCACGTGGTCCCAGCCGCAGGCCCTTGCGGATTCACTGCCCCGGCTGCTGGGTATCGTCGTGACGAGCATCTCGGCCGTGACGATTCGCGGGCTGGGGATGCGCTGGGTAGCTCAGTGCGATCGTCGACTCGCTGCGACGTTGCCGATACGCGCAGCCCACTCGGCTCACGCCGACTGGCGTGAACTCGTTGGGCCTCGCTTCTGGTCAGCCCTTCCACTCCATGTCGGCTCGGTCCTCGTCGGAGTCGCCGGGACGGTGCTCAGCACGTCCACCGAGAGCATGCTCGTGGCAGTCGCAGCGCTGGCAGCGATGACCACGCTCTTCACCCTCGCCGTGATCGAGGTCGCCGGGATCGTGCGCAGGCCGACACTCGCCGAGGACTCGCTGTCGCTGGACGTCGATCACGTGCTGCGCGTCGAGGACGCACGCCTATCCATCGCTCCGGGGCTTGCAGTGGTCCTCGCGGTCCAGGTCACGAGTAGTTCAGGATTTCTGGACTGGTTGCAGATCGGGATGATGGCCCTGTTCGTCGTGATGATCGTTGACACGATCGTCACCGCCGCGACCTCGCCCTCAGCCGCTCGACCCGTCGAAACCCGATCATGATCACCGTTGATGCGCATTCGCCGGTACCGCCATTCGAGCAGGTTCGGGTCCAGTTGGCCCGGCAGATCCACGACGGAACTCTGGTGGTCGGCGCGAGGTTGCCCACCATCCGCCGACTGGCAGCCGACCTCGGCCTGGCCATCAACACCGTCGGTCGCACCTACCGCGAACTGGAGGAAGCCGGGCTGATCGAGACCCGCGGCCGAGGCGGCACCTTTGTTGCCTCCGCCGGTCGGGATCACCTCGAACAGGCCAGACTGGCCGCCGAGCAGTACGCCGGCACTATCAGCGCACTCGGTCTGGATCTCGACACGGGCCTGCGCATCGTCGGGGCAGCCCTGGCCTCGCACGCCACCCAGAGCCCGGACACGAGGTGAGTCCCGCGGGTACCCGTACCTGCGAGAGCCCCGCTGTCCACGCCTCGATCACACCCGGGCCACGACACGGACCCCGTGCATCGCAGGCCGAGACGCGAGCGGTCGCCCCGGACCGTTCGGCAGGCAACTGCAGCGACAACAACCCCGTCGTATCGCCCACCTACCTCGATCCGATGAAGGGCCGAGATCAGAGCCAACCCCTTCGGTTGCACTCCGCGCACCCGTGACCTGCCGCACTCCGACCTACGGGTACCGAGACGAGGAAGGCGCAGTGATCCGGCTCTTCACAGCGGTCCGAGACTGCAGTCGTAGTCGATGACGACAGCGGCGTGGTCGCTCCACCGCTCCGCATAGGAACGTGCGCGGTCGACCTCGGCCGTCACAGCACGAGAGGCCATTCCCGGGGTGGCGAACTGGTAGTCGATCCGCCAGCCGGAGTCCGTGTCGAAGGCCTTGCCCCGCCACGACCACCAGGTGTAGGGGCCGGGGACGTCGCCGACCAGGGCACGGTGCACGTCGACGAACGCGCCGTCCCCGAGGAGGCCGTCCATCCAGGCACGCTCCTCGGGCAGGAACCCGGCGTGGGTGAGGTTGCCCTTCCAGTTCTTCAGGTCCGCCTCACGGTGCGCGATGTTGACATCCCCGCAGACCACGAGGTGCCGCCCGTCCACGGCCAGCGCCCGCATCCGGGCGTGGACGGCGCCCAGGAACCGGTACTTCTCCTGCTGCTTCGGTGCCCCGGCCTCACCCTTGTGCACGTACACCGACACCACCGTCAGCAGACCCGGCTCGCCCCCGACCGCGAAGTCGGCCTCGACCCAGCGCCCCGACCCGGCGAAATCCCCCGCCCCGGCCGCGGCGCCGAGCCCGGTCCTGACCGCCACCGGCGCGACCCGGGACAGCACCGCGACCCCGGCCCTGCCCTTGGCCGACGCCTCCTCGTGCACCCCGTGCCAGCTCTCCCCCACGATCCCGCGCAACACCTCGTCAGGCGCCCGCACCTCCTGCAGGCAGAGCACGTCGGGCGCCCGGTCGGCGAGCCACTTCTCGACACCCCGCCGCTGCGCGGCCCGGATCCCGTTAACGTTCGCCGTCGCGATCCTCAGCACCCCGCCATCCTCCCCCAGCGCCCGGGGCCGGGTACCGGCCGCTCCGCCCGGCGGTCGTCGAGCACCGGGATCGTCGGACGGCCGGCCCGGTGGTGACCGTGACCTGACGGGACGAGGCCACGTCCTCGCGCGCGTCGGCGTGCCACCCGGCTGCGGCAGGGGGTAGGAAGTCGGGGGTGGACTTCCTTGCGGACACCCGCCCCCTGGCCGGGGACCTCACCGAGCTGAGGCATCGGCTGCACCGGCACCCCGAGATCGGTCTGCATCTCCCCCGGACCCAGGAGGCGGTGTTCGAGGCGCTGGAGGGACTCGGCCTCGAACTCAGCACCGGCGACTCCTGCTCGTCCGTCGTCGGGGTCCTGCGTGGGACGGCGCCGGGCGACACCTCCGTCCCGGTCCCACCGGGCACCGTGCAGGCAGGCCCGTCGAACCGGCGGCCCGTCGTCCTGCTGCGGGGGGACATGGACGCTCTCCCGATCACCGAGGACGTCGACGTCCCGTTCCGCTCCACGATCCAGGGCCGGATGCACGCCTGCGGCCACGACCTGCACACCTCGATGCTCGTCGGTGCCGCGTGGGCGCTGGGCAGCCGCCGCGACCGGCTGCCCGGGGACGTGGTGTTCATGTTCCAGCCCGGGGAGGAGGGCTTCGACGGCGCCGGTCACATGATCGCCGAAGGCGTGCTGCGGGCCGCCGGACGTCTCCCGGACGCCGCGTACGCCCTGCACGTGCTGAGCAACCTGGACCGTGGCCTCGTCACCACCAGGGCCGGTGCCCTCATGGCGGCCAGCGACGCGGTCTTCGTCACCGTCCGCGGCCGCGGTGGCCACGGCTCGTCCCCTCACCTGGCCGCGGACCCGGTGCCCGCCGCGTGCGAGATGGTGCTCGCCCTGCAGACCGCCATGTCCCGCACCGTCGACACCTTCGCCCCCTCGGTCCTGACCGTCGGCCGGATCGCCGCCGGGACCCGGCGGAACGTGATCCCCGAGACCGCCGAGTTCGACGCCACCGTCCGGACCATCGATCCCGCGGTGCGCGCCCAGCTCGCCGAACTGGTGCCGCGGGTGTGCCGGGGGGTCGCCGCCGCGCACGGGGTGGAGGTCGACGTGCGGTACGAGGCCGAGTACCCGGTCACCGTCAACGACGCCGACGAGGCGGCGTTCGCCCTGGACGTGGCCGCGGGGCTGTTCGGCACCTCCGCGGCGCTCCGCATGCAGAACCCGATCATGGGCGCGGAGGACTTCTCCCGGGTCCTGGCCGAAGTGCCGGGCGCCATGCTGTTCCTGGGGGCCTTTCCCGGGGAGCGGGACTCCGGCCGGGCGCCGAGCATCCACTCCCCGCAGGCCGCCTTCGACGACGCGGTGCTCCCCGACGGCGCGGCGCTGCTCGCGGCGCTCGCCGCCCGCCGCCTCGCCACGGCGGCCACGACGACCACAGCGCGCTGATCGGCACCGTCCCCGACCGGTCGGGGGCGTCTCCCGGGTGATCGTCACGTCGGGCATCGGATCGCCGTGAGGTGATCCGCCGCCTACCGTGTGCCCATGTTCGACACCGTCTCGGGCCTTCCCGTCCACGTGCTGGTCGTCCACGCCGTCGTGATCGGGCTCCCGGTCATGGCCGTCGTCACCGTGGCGATCTCCCTACGACCGGCCTGGCGACGGTCGGCCGCGGTCTGGGTGGGCCTGGTGAACGTCCTGGTCCTCGCCGCGGCGTTCGTCGCGAAGGAGTCGGGGGAGCGACTCCAGGCGCGACTGAGTCGGGTGACCGACCAGCCCGTGGCCCAGGACCACGCCGAACTGGGCGCTCTCGTCCCCTGGTTCGCGGTCGCCCTGCTCGTCGCCGTGGTGGTCGTCCACCTCGCCGGACGACGCGGCGGGCCGCTGGTGCCGGTCGCGATCGGGCTGAGCGTCGTGGTTGCCCTCGCGAGCATCGGCTGGACCGTCGCGGTGGGGCACTCGGGAGCGGTCGCGGTCTGGCAGGACGTCGTCACCTCGACCTCCGCCGCCGGGAGCTGACCCGGCCGGACGACGACGGATCCGCCGCGGGCGGGCCACCGTCGGACGCGGCGGCGGGACCCGACCGCGGCTCCGGGGCGGACGGTCGGCCGGTCCGGGGCAGGGTGACGGTGAACGTGGTGCCCCTGCCCGGACCGGGACTGGTGACGCCGACGCTGCCACCGTGCGCCTCCACCAGGGACCTGGCGATGGTGAGGCCGATGCCCGACCCGCCGTGCTCCCGGTCCCGGGCGGCGTCCACCCGGTAGAAGCGCTCGAACACGTGCGGCAGGTGGTCGGCGGAGATGCCGTCGCCGGTGTCCGTCACCACGAGCTCCACCCCACCGGGCACCGGTCGGGCGCCGACCGTGACCGTCCCCCGCTCAGGCGTGTGCCGCAGCGCGTTGTCCAGGAGGTTGCCCAGCACCTGACCGACGCGCTCGACGTCCACGAGCAGCTCGCCCGTCCCCGGGGCGACGTCGCCGCGCAGCTCGACCCCCATCCCGGTGAACCGGTCGCGAACCCCGTCGACGGCTGCGGAGACCAGATCGGCCACCGCGACCCGGCTCCGGCGCAGCTCCAGCCGGTGCTCCTCGGCCCGCGAGACCGCCGAGAGGTCGTCCGCGAGCCGGGTCAACCGGGAGACCTGGGCCCGCAGCACGGTGACCGTCTCACCGTCCAGGGAGGCCACGCCGTCCTCCAGCCCCTCGAGGTAGGCGTCGAGGGTGGCGATCGGCGTCCTCAGTTCGTGGGCGAGGTCGGCGAGCAACCGTCTCCGGGTCACCTCGATCGCCTGCAACTGCTCCGCCAACTGGTTGACCGCGCCCGCGAGGACATCGAACTCGGACCCGACGCCGGGGGACGGCACCCGCACGTGGTACCGGCCACGGGCCACCTTCGCCACCGCGCTGGACAGCGGCTCGACCGAGCGCTGGAGGATCCGGGCGAGGTACACGCTGAGAGCCACCGAGGCGACGAACGCGGCGAGCAGAGCGACCGCGAGGGAGATCCCGTTCGCGGAGCGGAAGGCCTGCTCGGCGTGGTGGGTCTCCGCCGACGTCACGAGCGGGTCGGCCTCACGCAGGTGCTGGTGGAACAGTGGTGGCGCGACCAGGGTGGCCACGATCCATGCGGTGACGACGCCGGTCAGCACGACGAGCATGAGGGCGGCCAGCAGCCGGGCGGCGAGCCCCAGCCGACGGACGTCCGACCGCAACCGGACGCCCGACCGGAACCGGGTGGCCCCTGGTCGGGTGGCACGTCCCGGCCGGACGGCGGATCCCACCCCGTCGCCGGCCCTCCGGCGGACCGCGCTCACCTGCCGTCACCCATCCGGTATCCGACGCCGCGCACGGTTCGGATGAACCGCGGTGCGGCGACGTCGTCCCCCAGCTTGCGCCGGAGGTGCCCGATGTGGACATCGACGAGATGCTCGTCACCGACCCAGTCGGCTCCCCACACCGCCTCGACGAGACGACGGCGGCCGAAGGCCATCCGCGGCCTGGCCGCCAGGGCGACGAGGACGTCGAACTCGGTGCGGGTCAGCTCGACCGGGACGCCGTCGACGTGCACCTCACGTGCCCCGACGTCGATCGTCAGCGAGCCGAACCGCAGCACCTGCTGGTCGTCGCCGGAGCCGTTCCCGAACCCGCCGGACCGGCCGCGAGGACGACGCAGCATGGCGTGGACCCGGGCCCGGAGCTCCCGCGGGCTGAACGGTTTGGTGACGTAGTCGTCCGCACCGACCGACAGCCCGACGAGCTTGTCGACCTCCTCGACCCGAGCGGTCAACATGATCAGATAACAGTCGGAGAAGGTCCGCAGGACCCGGCACACCTCGATGCCGTCGAGCCCCGGCAGCCCGAGGTCGAGAACGACGACGTCCGGGTCGAGCGCGCGGGCCGTCCTCACGGCCGTCGGCCCGTCGAAGGCCAGCGCCACCTCGAACCCGTCCTGTTCCAGGTATCCGGCGATCAGCTGGGCGAGAGGACGCTCGTCGTCCACGACGAGCACCCGGCGGCCGTCCCCCGGCCCGGTGATCGGTCTCCCCTCCGCCGCAGACCCCCGCACGGGCCGGGTGCCCGCAGGGTGGGCCGGTGTCCGCGGAGGCCCGTCCTTCTGGTCCATGCAGCCATCCTCCACGTCAGGCGGCTGCGGGCACGTCGCCCGGAACGGGGTCGACGCGGGCTTCAGAGAACCTTCATGGTTTCCCGATCGGATCCCGGGTGTCCTGCCCCGATGCTGGATCAGGCCCCACCAGCGTCGAGCCGCCGTCGCCCCGGCGACCGGCCGAGTCGAGAGGTCGTGCCCGTGAACCCTCCGAACCGCCCTGTCGTCGCGTTCCTCGGGAAGCGGGCGCTCTGGGTGCTCCTCCCCGGGATCCTGCTGCTCACGGCGGTCACCGGATACGCCGTCGGGACCCGCATCGGCGCACCCGACCTCGGCGGAACCCGCACGGCCGGCAGCAGTTCCCATGCCCACCCCGCACCGGAGCAGGACGCCGTCGGCCCGGCGGGGCACGAGGGCCACGCCCCGAACACCACCGGCGAGCGCGAGGGCCACGACCCCGACGCCACCGGCGGGCACGAGGGCCACGCCACCGACGATGCCGCGGCAGCAGGTGATGCCCCGACCGGGCACGACGGAGCCCTCGGCGGGAACCCGCACGAGGGTCACCAGGCCGCCACCGGGCAGGAGACCGGCGGAGGGACGTCCGGTCCGGACGGCACGGAACACGAGGGTCACGCCGCCACCGAGCCGGGGACGGCGGACCGCCCGCTCGCACCGGCGCTCGGCACCTTCGTCCTCGTGAACGGAGCCGTGCTGGTGACGGCACTCGTCTGGCGAGCCAGGACCGCCCGCGACTCCCGCACCCGCGGCGGCAGGCGCGGTCGGCCGCTGCCCACCCCGGCCTGACACCCACCCGCCCTCACCCGGCCCGGCCTGACACCCACCCGCCCTCACCCGGCCGGACAGGTCACCGATGCTCCCGCCCCCACCACGTCCCCGGAGAACCCCATGACCATCGCAGCGGACCGGCCGACGACGACCGCCGACTCCCCTCCCGGGCCCGGGTCCGGGTCCGGGAGAGGACGCCGCAACCTGCTGGAGCTGCGGCCGGTCGCCGCCGTCGCCCGGAGCCGCGCCTACCCCGGTGTGCTGCAGTGGGCCGCCATCGCGGTGTTCGTCGTGATCGTCTACCAGTTGCTCGTCGGGCCGCAACGCGCCCACGACAACCTGGGCACGGCCCTGACCTGGGTGCTGTGGTGGCCGGTCATCCCGATCGTGTTCGTCCTCGTCGGGCGGTTCTGGTGCGCCGTCTGCCCGTTCGGCAAGCTGTCCGACCTGGTCCAGCGCCTGGTCGGGGTGCACAGGCCGGTGCCGGGACTCCTCAGGCGCTACGGCATCTGGATCATCGATGCCCAGTTCATCGCCATCACCTGGGCGGACCACGTCTGGGGGATCGTCGGATCCCCCTGGGGCACGGGCATCCTGCTGCTGCTGCTCACCACCGCCGTGGTGGCCTCCGGTGCGTTCTTCCAGCGCAGGACCTTCTGCCGGTACCTGTGCTTCCTCGGTGGCCTGTCCGGCAACTACGCCCGCACCGGGATGCTCGCCCTGCGCGCGAACCAGGACGTCTGCGCCACCTGCACCGCGAGGGCGGTCTGCTACAACGGCGGCGAGAAGGCTCCCGCCTGCCCTCTCTTCGAGTTCCCCCGCACCATGGACTCCGCGGCCAACTGCAACCTGTGCGCCAACTGCATCAAGAACTGCCCCAACGACGCGCTCACCCTGACCTGGCAACCGCCGACGAAGGAACTGTGGTTCATCCGCAGGCCCGTCCTCGAGCACTCCTTCCTCGCCACCGCGATCATGGGAATCGTCTTCATCCAGAACATCACCATGCTCGGGATCTGGACGAACGCCCTCGACCTGCTGGAGCGCAGCACCGGCGTCACCAGTTACCCGGTCATCTTCACCGCGGCCTTCACCGTCGCGATCGCCGTCCCGACCCTGCTGCTGGCCCTCTCCTCACGCATCGCCTCCCCTCGCACCGGTGAGGGCACGTGGCGCACCTTCGCCCGGTACGGCTACGCGCTCATCCCCCTCGACGTGGCGGGGCACATCGCCCACAACCTGTTCCACCTGCTGGCCGAGGGCAAGGCCGTGGTCAGCACCGCCGTCGTGGCCGTCGGCGGGACCGCGTCCCCGGGCTCACCCGCACTCGCGCCGACCGGCACCATCCAGGTCCTGCAGTACCTGGTGCTGGCCCTCGGCGTCGCCGGCTCCGCCTGCACCGCCTGGCGCATCGCCAGGGCCCGCCAGGGGGACACCGGCCCCACCCGCTGGGCGGCGCTCGCTCCGCACCTCACCGTCATCGCCGTGCTGTTCGCCGTCAACGTCGTCCTGTTCGCCCTCCCCATGACCCACCGGATGTGAGCGGACCCACCGGAGGTGAGCGGGCGGGAACGGCGACGCGGGTCGGAGCGGGATGACCAGGGAACGAACCGGGATACTGCTCCCATGGCGACTGACGAGCCGGTGGACCTCGGCACCTCGTTCGGGGCGGTCGCCGCCACCTACGAACGCGGGCGCCCGCCCTACCCGCTCACCGCCGTCGACTGGCTGCTCCAGGGCAGCGCGCGGCGGGTGGTGGACCTCGGTGCCGGGACCGGCAAGCTGACCCGGCTGCTCCGGTACCGCGGCATCGACGTGATCGCTGTCGAGCCCGCGGAGGGGATGCGCAGACAGCTCGCCGCCTCCGTGCCGGGGGTCCCGATCCTCGCCGGGACCGCGGAGTCCATCCCGCTGGCACCGGGCAGCGTCGACGCCGTTCTCGTGGCGCAGGCGTGGCACTGGGTCGACCCGGCGCGAGCCGTACCCGAGGTGATCCGGGTGCTCCGGCCGGGAGGGTGGATCGGTCTGGTGTGGAACGTGCGGGACGCCCGGGTGCCCTGGGTCGCGGCCCTTGACCGGATCCTGCACCGTCCTGGCGACAGGCATGCCGCCCTCGGCGTCCCCCGGCTCGGCCCGGGGTTCGGGCCGGTGGAGAGGTACGAGGTCGAATGGGTCCACCAGCTCCCGATCGGAGCCCTGATCGATCTCGCGGCCTCACGCAGTCACGTCATCGCCCTGCCCCCCGACGAGCGGGCGGCCCTGCTCGACGAGGTGCGGGAACTCCTGACCGGCAAGAAGGATCCCACCGAGGACGGGGAGATCCCGCTGCCCTACGTCACCTGGTGCTATCGGGCCCGGGTCCGCGACTCCGGGGACCGCCGGTCGTCATGAGCCCCATGGGCAGCCCACCGGACACCCCCGAACGCGGCGACGGGGACGGGACCGTCAGTCGAGGCCGTCGACCCCGGCGAGCCTGACCCCGCGATGGGACGCCAGCCGCTCGGCCTGCTCCGCGACCGCCGTCCGCTGCCGCGGCGTCCACGCCGTCCACGGCTCGACGCCGACCCGCAGTGACCTGCCCGAGGCCCGTGGCCGCCAGGTCCCGACGATCTCGCCGTCCACGAGGACCGCACCGGGGCGGCCGAGCACCGGCCACAGTGCCTTCGCCCGGTCCGGTTCCCGAACGATCAACCGTCGGTCCCTCGCCTGGAGGAACAGGTCGAACGGACCGAGCAGCCGGGTCACCCGCGCCGGCCCGGCCGTCAGCCGGCTCCGGTCCGCGTCGAGCACCCAGCGGGTCTCGCCGTCCACCGACACCTCCACGGCGTCGTCGGGCCACCGGGACCGCACGTCCCGGACCGGAGCGTCGACGAACTCGGCGACCTGCTTCGGGGTCACCGGTCCCAGCAGCCGAAGAGACCCGCGGACGACCTCGTGCTCGACCGCGGGCCGGTCCTGACGCCGGAACCCCGGGATGGCACGGAGGACCGGTGGTGAGGTCCCTGCCTGCAACTCCAGTCCCGCCCGCAGGGCCGCCAACCGGAACGGCATCTCGTACAGATGGGTGGCGTTGCAGGGGCGGCAGAACCGGAGGTAGGGCGGGTCCATGACGGCGGTGAGGCGGGTCGAGACCTCTCCCTTGACCATCGGCCGATCCACGATCGAGCCCATGGCCGCGGCGACGGCGTCGAGCGCCTCCCGGTTGCCGATGCCGGCCTCCCGCAGCGGCCGGGACGCATCGAAGATCCGTTTACCGGCATCCGCCTCGGAGAAGGGCTCCACGGCGGCGGCCACGGAGGGCAGATCGGCCCTGCGATAGGCGTGGGGGGCTCCCCGGAGGGTCCAGACCACCGCGAGGTCGGCGGGGTCGAGCGAGGCGACGTCCACCCCCCGGATCGCCAGCGCCCACAGCGCGCCGTCCGGTCCGGTGTCCTGGACGCCGGCGTCCAGGACGGCGGTGTCGGCGAGCGTCCCGGACTCCCGGTCGAGCTGCTGGGCCCTGACCCGGAACGCGAGAACCTGCTCCCGGACGATCGTCGAGCTCACGCGGCAACGGTAAGCAGCGGTGGCCACCGGCGCACGGCCACGCGGACGTCACAGCCACCGACGTCACGGCTTCGTCCCGGATACGTCGTTCGCGGTACGTCACGCCATCGGTCCTGGTAGCGTCCGGCCGCCCTGATCGCCTCACAAGTACACAAGGAGCCCCGATGGGCCTGCGGTACAACCCCGCGCCGGGCTGGCCACCCGCACCCCCCGGTTTCGTCCCCGGCCCCGACTGGCGACCCGACCCGTCCTGGCCCCCCGCACCGGAGGGCTGGCAGGTGGTGGTCGACGACCCCGCCACCCCACCCACCCCGGCGCCCTACAGCAGTCCGGCTCCCTTCGGCAGTCCGGCGCCCTACGGCGACGCGCGCCGCACCGCGCAGGCACCAGCCACCGACGGGTTCGCCATCGCGTCCCTGGTCACCTCGCTGCTCGGCGGAACCCTGATCGCGATCATCCTGGGGATCGTCTCCCTGCAGCGCACCCGCTACGGCAGGCGGAGCGGAAGGGGGATGGCGATCGCCGGCATCGTCATCGGCTTCCTGTCCATGCTCGCGGCCGGGCTCATCGCCGTGCTCGTCATCGTCGGTCTCGACGCCGCCGAGAAGGGCGACCTGCTGCCCGAGACCGCGGCGCGGGACAGTTCGGGCCAGATCGAGGAGGCCCGGAAGATCTCGAGCATGGAGCTCAGGACCGGCGACTGCTTCATGTACCCGGGCGCCGACAGCCTCACCGAAGAGGTCGAGGAGGTGGGGACGGTCCAGGCGGTTCCGTGCACGCAGGCCCACGACGCCCAGGTGTTCTACGTGTCCCCCCGGCTCACCGGCGACCGCCCGAGTGAGGACGAACTGACCGCTCAGGCCGACAAGACCTGCACCACCGAGGGCGCGAAGCACCTCGACGAGGACGCCGTCACCGAGACCATGGAGATCGCCTTCCTCTACCCGACGACGACGTCGTGGCTGCTCGGCGAGCGGACCATCCAGTGCATCGTGGTCGAGCCGAAGGGCGGCCTGACCACGTCCCTGGTGGCGGGTACCTCCTGAGGCCGAGGACGACCACCGGTGGGATCGGGGTGGTCACCTCCCGGATCCCACCGAGGTCGCCGCGGTTCGTGTGCCCGGGCTCCGCACGTCTGGACTCCGCGTGCGAGGAACCGCACGCCGGGACACCGCTCGCCGGGGATCAGGCCGGTCTGGTCGGCTCGGCGCCCCGGCCGGCAGAGGTGACGCCGCGACCCAGGACACCAGGACACCAGGACACCAGGACACCAGGACACCAGGACACCAGGACACCAGGACACCAGGACACCAGGACACCAGGAAGAGCGTGACCCCGCCGTTCGCGACCCGTCACACCGCCGGTCCTGCGAGCATCCCGCCGCCCTGACCATGTCACGGGCACCCGTCACGAGCACCCGAGGAGCCCCGATGGGCCTGCGGTTCAACCCGGCGCCGGGCTGGCCACCCGCACCTCCCGACTTCCTGCCGGATCTGAACTGGCACCCCGACCCGTCGTGGCCGCCCGCCCCCGAGGGGTGGAAGCTGATCGTCGACGACCCCTACGCAGCTCCCCTACCGGTCCTGCCTCCAGGCTCCTACCCCGTGCCGCCCGCCCCCGGCGTGGACGGGTACGCCATCGCCTCACTGGTCACGGCCCTGTTGGGGGCTCCGCTGATCGCCGTCATCCTGGGACTGGTCGCCAGGCGTCGGATCCGGGAGAGCGGCAAGGGCGGTCGGGAGATGGCGCTCGCCGGGATCGCCATCGGTTCCGCGCTCATGGTCCTGGTCCTCGGACTCGTCGCGATGCTGGCCGCGGGGGACGCCCTGGAGAACCTCACCGGCGGGCGGCCCTCCACGACGGCGACGAGGGACGGCGACGGCGTGATCGACCGTGCCGGCTCCCTGGCGGTGGAGGACCTGAGGTTCGGCGACTGCTTCGAGTACCCCGACGGTGCCGGTACCCGGGTGGGGAAGGTCCGGGCCGTGCCGTGCCACGAGCCGCACGACGCGCAGCTCTACCACATGACCCCCCCGTGGGACTCCTACCCCGGCGAGTCCACGATGCAGGCCAGGGCGGAGGAGGTCTGCACGGACGATGCGGCGATGGAGGCCATCATCGCGAGCACAGTCACCGAGTCGATGGAGCTGACCTACTTCTACCCGACCGCGGCGTCCTGGCGGTTCGGGTCACGGTCCGTCCAGTGCGTCGTCGTCGAGAGAGACGGCACCCTGACCCGGTCCGTGCTCGGATACGGCATCGCCGAAGGGAGCGCCGCCTGACCGCTGGGCTCCCGTCGTCCCCGCAATCCCGCGATCCCGCGGCCAGGGAACCGGGGCCACAGCGCCAGGACCACGGCGCCAGGACCACGGCGCCAGGACCAGAGAGCCGGGACCCCGCGCTCTCGCGTTCCCACCACGGGCGGGCATCATGGGCCGGTGCTGTCGACAGCCACGATCCGGGCCCTCGGTCGAGACGGTCTCGCGGCGCTGCTCAGGCGGCGTCCGGAGCTCCTGCGCCCCGCACCGCCGGGGTCGATGGCTGAACTCACGGCCAGGCTGCACCACCCCTTCCTGCTCCAGGCCGCCCTGCAACGGTCGTCGCTGCCGGTCCTCCAGGTCACCGAGGCCCTGCTCGCCCTCGCCCCGGAGGCCTCCCGGACCAGGCTGGACACCCTGCTGGGCGTCACGGAGGACACCGAGGCGGGCGCGGCGGTCGACCAGGCGCTGACCACGCTGGCGGAACACCTGCTGATCGACCAGGATCACTGCCCGCTGGCAGAGCTCCGGCAGTTCTGTCCGCAGCCGTTGGGCCTCGGGCCGAACCTGCACGAGGTGCTCCTCACCCGCACCGCCGACCACCTGCGGGCGACGCTCCGGGCACTCGGGGTCGGCCCGGCGTCCCGCAAGACGGCCCTGGTGGCGCAGGTCACCGAGATCCTCACCGACCGGGACCGGGTCCGGGACCTGGTGGCCCTGGCCCCCGCCGGACTCGCCGACCGCCTGCGCCGGATGGCTCTCGGCGGCGAGCCGCTGACCTACTACGGGTACTACTCCCCTCGTTACGGCAACCAGGGCACGCTGCGAGACCCGGTGGAGTGGGCACTGGCCCGGATGCTGCTGATCCGACTGGACTGGCAGCCCACCCTGGTGATGCCCGCGGAGGTGGCCCTGGCGCTCAGGGGGCCCGCGTGGTCGGCTCCGTTCACCTGGCGCCAGCCGAAGGTCACCTGGGTCGCGGCGGACGAGGCCTACGTCGCCCGGGACGCGACGTCCGCCGGGTCGAACGCCGTCAGGGTGGTCGGGGCGATCCTCGGCGCAGCGGGTGACCAGCCGATCCCGCTGCTCAAGAGCGGCGCCGTCGGAGTGCGTGAGCTGCGCCGGATCGCCGGGAAGGCAGGGTGCGCCCCCCGGGCGGTCAGGCTGTCCCTCGCCCTCGGCCACCAGGCGGACCTGGTCGGTGTCACCGAGGACGGTCTCGCGCCGACCCCCGACTTCGACGCGTGGACGCAGCGGCCGCTCGCCGAGCGCCTGGCGGTGCTGGTCAGCGCGTGGGCGGAGTTGGCGGAGACCCCCTTCGCCGAGCCCACCGCGGCCTGGCGACCGGGCCGGAACGGGGAGGCCGGGATCCTACGGTCCGAACTGCTCTCGGTGCTGGGTGAGCACGCCGGGGCCGGCGCGGCGGGATCGGAGCTCGCGGCCTGGCTGCGGTGGCGGGTTCCGCTGGTCACCGGCGGGCTCCCCACTGCGGGCGCCGGGTCACCCGGTGACGACCCCACCCTCTCCGACGGCGACCCGGCCCACCCGGACGACCGTTCCGCCCACCCGGACCAGCGCCCTGCCCACCCGGACGACGACTCCGCCCACCGGGACCGGGAGGCCGAGCGCCTGGTGACCGCGACCCTGGACGAGGCCACCTGGCTCGGGGTGGTCGGAGCGGGAGCTCTCGCCCCCACGGGGAGAGCGCTCCAGGCGGGAGAGGACATCGCGGCGGCGGTGCGGGACGGGCTGGGGCAGGTCTGCACGACGGCCCGCTTCCAGGCGGACCTGACCGCGATCACGCTGGGGCCGCCGGCGGAGGACCTGTCGAGGACGTTGGACGCCATGGCGGATCGGGAGGAACAGTCGACGGCGACCGTGTGGCGGTTCTCCCCCGAGAGCATCCGCCGGGCCATGGACAGCGGCCTGGACCGGGAGGCGATCCTCTCCGCCGTCGACCGGCTGGCGGAGGGGCCGGTCCCACAGCCCCTCGGTTACCTGGTGGGCGACGTCGCCCGGCGGCACGGCACGCTCCGCGGCGGTGACGTCGCCTGCTACCTCCGCAGCGACGACCAGGCCCTGGTTGCCGAGGTCGCGGCCGACCGGAAACTGCGTTCGCTCGGGCTGCGCCAGGTCGCCCCGGGAGTGCTCGTGGGGATTCGCCCCCTGGAGGTGACCCTCGCCGCGCTGCGCGCCGCCGGTCACGCCCCGGTCGAGGAGGGCGAGGGCGGCGTCACGGTGTTCACCCGCCCGACCCGGCACCGGGCTCCGGGCACCGGCGACCCGGCCGGTGTCGTTCCCCCGGCACGGGTCACCGGCCGGAGCACCGCCGGACCGAGCGCCACGGTCTCCGACCCGGAGCAGCTCGCGCAGTCCCTCCTCGACGGCCCGGACGACCCCCACAGCCCGCTGCTGACCCTGCCGACGGGAGTCATCGACCTGGCCCTCCTCGACGACCTGGCCCTCCTCGACGATCCGGCGGCCTGGCCACACGGGTGACCGGCCGGGGCTCACCGCGACGGGCCGACCCGCAACGAGACAGGCCGAGGCGGCCGATCTCGCCGTCGGCCCGCGCCCGCTCCCTCGTCGACCGGTGGCGAACAGGGCTCATTTCTCAAGAATGAGCCCGTTTCGCCACCGGTCGACGGCGCGCAAGGGGGACGGCGCGCGGGATGGGTGGGACAGCGCACGGGGTGGGGACGGCGCGCGGGATGGGTGGGGGGTTGATTGGGTGGGTGGGGTTGATGGGGTGGATCAGGTGGCGGTGCAGGTGACGCTCGCTCCGGCTCCGGTGCCGGTGCCCTGGAAACCGAAACTGGCGCTCTGGCCGGCGCCGAGGCGGCCGTTGTAGCTCTGGTTGGTCACGGTCACGGTGCCACTGTTGCCGGAGGCGATGCCGTTCCACAGCGAGGCGATCGAGGCTCCACCCGGGAGGACCAGGGTGACCCGCCAGCCGTTGATGGCCGAGCCACCGGCGGAGACGTTGACGTTGGCGACGAACCCGCCCGGCCACTGGCTGGCCACCGTGTAGGACGCCGTGCAGGTCCCCGCTCCGCCCCCACCCGACGTTGTGGTGGTGCGGGTGGTCGTGGGCTGTTGCGACGTGCTGCGGGTCGTCGTCGTGGTGCCGGTCGTCACCGTGGTGCCGTCCGGGGCCACGGCCCGGCCGGTGGAGGCAGAGATCATGCCGGGGCACAGGCCCCTCGCGGCGAGGCTGCTGACGATCTGCGGGATGGCCGCGATGGTGGTGGCGTACTGGTCGTGCATCAGCATGATCTGACCGTTCTGCAGCCGGCTCGCGGCCTGGACGATCGCGGAGGTGCTGGCGCCGTTCCAGTCCTGGGAGTCGACGTCCCAGGTGACGGTGCGCAGGCCGAGGGCCGAGGCCGCGGCCTGCAGGGTGGCGTTGGTCTCGCCGTACGGCGGCCGGAACAGGGTCGGGGTCCCGCCCCCGGCGTTCTGGATGGCCGACTGGGTGCGGGACAGCTCGGAGCTCATCTGGGACTGGCTGAGGGAGGTCATGTGCGGGTGGGTGTAGCTGTGGTTCTGCACCCACATGCCCGCGGCCCGCTCCGCCTGGACCAGGGAGGGGTTGGCTGCGGCGTTCTGGCCGATGTTGAACAGGGTGGCTCTGGCCCCGGCGCTGCGCAGGGTGTTGAGCAGGGTGGTCGTGTTGCCGGAGTTGGGGCCGTCGTCGAAGGTCAGCGCGACGTAGCCGGTGCAGGATGCGGCTGCGGCCGGGCCGGCGGCCGGACCGACCGCGGTCGCCGCGCTCGCGGCCAGCGCCGTCACGGTGACGGTGAGGGTGGTCAGGAGTCGTCTCATCAGGGTCTCCACCGGGTGCCGGAGGTACGCCGGCCGGTGTCTCCGCCGGCGTGAATGGCACGGAGGCTAGGCTGCTGAAACAAAATGGTCAATAATTCTCGAAACGGTTTCGGGTGTGATTCGGGTTTTTCGTTCGGGTCCGGACCGGTCTCGGTGTCGCTCGGCGTCCCTCCGGTCATCGAGCGTGACGACCGAAACAGGGAAGCGCGGTGAGGCGACAGCGGGTGCCGGATATCCTCGCCTCTGGCCGCCCGAGAACCGTTGAGCCGGAGGAGGTTCCGCCATGCCCGCGACACCCTGGGTCAAGGCCACGGCGAGTTCAGCTTCCGCGGCGCCGGCGTGCATCGAGGTGCGTCGCGCGGACGGCCGGGTGGAGATGCGCGACACGAAGGACCGCGAACGAGGCCCCATCCTCCGCTTCTCCCCCGCCGCGTTCTCCGGCTGCCTCGACACCGCTCGCTTCGGCGGCTTCGACCATCTCGGCGGGGCGGCTCCCGGCAACCGTCGTCCTCGGGGCACCGGGCATCACCCCAGTCGCGGCACCGACCGGTGACCGATCCTCACCGCGACCCGGCGTGAGCCCCCGCGGGGGGGTGACCCTCCGATCACGGTCGTCCGGGGGACAGGACGTTCTGCGGCGTCCCGGCGAGGAATCCCGCGATGTTCTCCGCGGTGACGTCGAGGATCCGGGCGACGGCCTCGGTGGAGTCGAAGGCGATGTGCGGCGTCACCACGACGTCCTCCCGCTCGATGAGGATGTGGTTGCCCAGCCAGGTGCGCAACCCCTCCTCCCCCTCGGCGGACAGCAGCCGGCGCCGGTCCTCGGACATGGTGTGCTCTCCCTCGAGCACGTCCAGCCCTGCCCCGCCGAGGACCCCCTCGTCGAGGGCCTCGAGCAGTGCCCGGGTGTCCACCAGGCCGCCACGGGCGGTGTTGATGAGCAGCGCACCCGGCTTGAAGCGTCGCAACAGGTCGAGGTTCACCAGGTGATGCGTCGCCGGGGTGAGCGGCAGGTGCAGGGAGACGATGTCCGAGGAGGACACGAGCTCCTCGAGCCCGCAGTACTCGAAGCCGAGGACCTCGGCGATCAGGGGCTGCGGACGGGTGTCGTAGGCGAGGACCCGCATGCCGAACCCACGAGCGATCTTGGCGACGTGGAGCCCGATCCGGCCGGTGCCGACGAGCCCGATGGTGCGTCCACGGAGGTCGAACCCGCGCAGGCCCCGTAACGAGAAGTCGCTGCCCCTGGTGCGCACCCAGGCTTTGTGGACGTTCCGCGACAGCGAGAGGATCAGGGCGAAGGTGTGCTCCGCGACCGTGTTCTCGCCGTAGGCCGGGACGTTCGCGACGACGATCCCCCGCTGCGCGCAGGCCGCGAGGTCGATGTGGTCGAACCCGGTCGACCGGGTGGCGACGAGCCGCAGGTCGGGGCAGGCGTCGAGCTCACGGGCCCCGACCGTCGAGGCGATGAAGACGCTGAGGACCTCGACACCGGGTCCGAGCAGGTCGGTCCCGCGCACCACCAGCTCCGTGCCGCGCACTGCCCGGTCGACGCCCTGCCGCTGCAGGCAGGTCTTCAGCGTCGCGGTCTCCTCCTCGGTGGCCTCCGCGACCAGGATCTCGCCCACGTCTCCCTCGCCCTCTCCCGGGGACCGGTCCGTCAGGTCCTCGTCCCGCCACCATCCTCACCGTCCGAGGCGATGCCCGCGACCTCGCTGATCCAGCGCCCCCGACGGGAGACCGCTCGTCGGCAACCCGACGCCCGGTAGCCCGATCCGGCATCCGAAGATCTTGGTGAATTCGGTCCGCAGGATGTGCCGGATCCACCAAGATCTTCGGGTTGATGCTCGGGACGGCGGCCTGCCAGGTGCCGACCCGTCACCTGGCGCCCTGTTCGGGGAGGCGGCAGTCCGGAGAGCAAGCCACGAGACGGCAGTCCGGTGCGCAGACCACGAGACGGCAGTTCGGCGAACAGGCCACGAGACGCCCGGTCCAGCCGCGCGCGACGAGAACCGCCGCCACCTCGGCCGCGACCCCGCAGGGGTCTCCGACGATCTCGTGCCAGCCGTACCGCAGCGGGACGTCTCCCGCCACCACGACGACGTTGTCCCGCAACCGGTCCCGGAACGCCTCCCACCCGGGGTGTGCCCCGCGCCCGTCGAGCTCGATCACGACTCCCCACTGCCGGTAGCGGACATCCCGGTACCACCGACGGGACCTCGCCAGGCCAGCACCGCGAACCAGTGCCGGCGGCACCTCCTCGGGGTGGTTCCGCTCGCCCCTCGGCAGGCCGTGGGCCCGTTCCACCGCGCCGAGGTACCGCTGCTCCAGCGGGGACGCGACACCGCCGTCCACCTCGGCCAGCACCTCGGTGAGCAGCGTCCGCCAGCGATGTCGCGACCGGGCCGCGAGCGCCTGCCGCAGCCTGCCGGCCGTGGTGAACCGTCCCTGGCAGATCCGGAACACCAGGGACAGCACCGACTCGACCGCGGTCTCGCCGTCCAGGATGTCGAGCACGGCGTCCTCCAGCCGCACCCGGGGTGGTCGCCTGACCGGGTGCACGGCGCCGGGGATGGCGCGGCTGCGATGGATCCGGATGCCGGCCTGCGCGATCACGTGTCGCGGTGACGGCACCGCGACATGGATCACCGATGGCTCGGCCTCCGCCCCGGCGAGCCAGAGCGCGGTGCCGTGGCTCGCCGCCGCACCAGCACCCGCGTAGAGCACCGCCGCCCACACCCTCCCGAGAGGCGGTACCGGCCCGGTGAAGACCGCGTACACCCCGGGGAGCACCCGTTGCCACCGCCCGGCGGACACGGCGGTGGCGATCCGCCGGGGGCTCACACCCACGGCGACCAACTGAGCCCGCGCCACCACCCCGGCCTGCCTCGCGGCAAGCACGCCGGCCTGCCCCGCCGTCACCACCCGAGCGGGCACCACCCTCACCACCCCGCCGGACTCCGAACGGGTTCGCCCCCTCACCTCGGCCGCCACCCGTGCATGCTCGCGCCGTTCAGCCGGGCCGTGGAGCAGTCGCTGGACACTGTTGACGACGTGACCTCGACGCCGGCTGTTGACGAGTCGCGGATCAGCCTGTTGACGAGTCGCGGATCAGTCGAAGATCTTGGTGAATCCGGCACACCGTACGGGACGGATCCGCCAAGATCTTCAGGCTGGTGCCCGCGATGCGAGGAGACGACGGAGCTCGGGCCGGTCGGCGAGGCTCTCGAGGTGGAACACGGAGTAGCCGCCGTCGCTGCTGCGTTCCACCTCGTCGAGCATCTGCTCGACGGCGGCCATCGGGAGTTCCCCCTCGCGATAGGTGTTGTCCGCCTGCAGGGACGGCATCACCGGCTTCCCGGTGGTGGTCCTGAGCTCGTCGCAGAGGGCGGCGATGTGCCCGGCGGAACTCCCGGTCATGAACGAGTAGGTCATCGGCATGACGACGTCCACCAGCCGGGCCAGGGAGGCGAGATCCTGCCCGGCCGCCCAGAGCCTCGCACCACCGAACTCCTCCGCGAGCCACGGCACGAGCTTCACCCCCAACGGGACGCCGGGGAACCGCCCCCTGACGGACCCGCTCAGCTCGGCGATCCGCCGGGTGACCTGAGCCGCTCGCCACCCACCCCAGACCGCCGCCGGACGGCGGAGTCGGGGTCAGGGACGGAGCAGGACGCCGACGATGCGGCGCAGGTCGCGGCCGGGCCGGGGACCGGGACCTCGTCCGGGACGTGATGGTCCGACGCCTCGTGGAAGCGTTGCCGGCAGGTGGCGCAGTAGCACCCGTGGACCACGGCGGCGGGATCG
This sequence comes from Actinomycetales bacterium, assembly GCA_012719445.1. Taxonomy (GTDB): domain Bacteria; phylum Actinomycetota; class Actinomycetes; order Actinomycetales; family Kineosporiaceae; genus JAAYAH01. Next base: position 20,693 of record JAAYAH010000178.1, read on the forward strand.
GTTCCCGGTCGGACCGTCTCCCAGAACACGAAGGTCCGGGCGAAGTCGAAGGTGATCATCACCGGGTCGATCGGAGCCAGTCGTTCGAGCTGGCGGCGGACCCGGTCCGTCCGGTACCGCCAGTACGACTCCGAACTCGGGCAGGCGAAGTGCAGCCAGCCCTCCACCGCCCGCCGTCCCCGCGACGTCACCGCGTAGCAGGCCGCGTTGTCCGGGAGGAACACCGGATCGAAGAAGACCGGAACGTTGATCACGACGTCGACGGAGCTACCCGCCAGACCGTCGCGCAACCGATCGTGGTCGGCCAGGTCGGACCCGAGGATGACGGCATCGAGCCCGGCCTCGCCGACCACCCGCTCGATGCGGTCCACCGGGGTGCCGAGGTCGAAGCAGTACAGCGCCCTCATCGCGTCTCCCGTCTCGGTGATGACCGCCTACACAGAAGATCTTGGTGGATACGGCACACCCTACGAGCCCGATCCACCAAGATCTTCGTGATGGCAGCCGGGGCCACCCCGCCGCGACACCGACGGCTCAGCCGCGACGCTCAGCTCTGCCGCTCGGCGGCCTCCACGACGTTGGCCAGCAGCATCGCCCGGGTCATCGGCCCGACCCCACCGGGCATCGGAGCCACCCACCCGGCCACCTCGCGCGCCTCCGGGGCGACGTCCCCGACCAGCCGGGTCCGCCCGGTGGACTCGTCGACGACCCGGGTGATCCCGACGTCGAGGACCGCGGCGCCCGGCTTGACCAGGTCCGCGGTCACGATCCCGGGGACCCCGGCCGCCGCGACGAGGACATCGGCCCGCCGGGCGTGCGCCGCGACGTCCCTGCTGCCGGTGTGGCACAGGGTGACGGTCGCGTTGACGTCCCGGCGGGTGAGCAGCAGGCCCAGCGGACGGCCGACGGTGACCCCGCGGCCGATGACGCACACCTCGGCCCCGGCGAGGGGCACCCCGTACCGGGTGAGCAGCTCGACGATGCCGCGGGGGGTGCACGGCAGCGGCGACGCCATCGGCCGGTTGACGTTGAGCACCAGCCGGCCCAGGTTCGTCGGGTGCAGCCCGTCGGCGTCCTTGGCCGGGTCCATCAGCTCCAGCACCTCGTCGGTGTCGAGCCCTCTCGGCAGCGGGAGCTGCACGATGTACCCGGTGCAGGCGGGGTCGGCGTTGAGCGCCCTGACGGCGTCGAGCACCTCGGCCTGGGACGCCGTGGCCGGCAGGTCCACCCGGAGGGAGGCGATGCCGACGTCGGCACAGTCCCGGTGCTTGCCGGCGACGTAGGCGGTGCTGCCCGGGTCCTCCCCGACGAGCACCGTGCCGAGCCCCGCTGTGATCCCGCGCGCCGCGAGGGCGGCGACCCGCTCGGCGAGCTCCGCCTTGATCGCGGCGGCTGTGGCCTTGCCGTCGAGGATCCGGGCGCTGCCGACCGACGGCGACCCGTCGGCCGCGGGGGCAACGGCTCCTGCGGGCGAAACGGCTCCTGCGGGCGGAGCGGCCCCCGCCGAGGACGAGGGGGGCTGCCCGACCGTGCCCGCAGTCACCAGCGCTCCAGTCCGCCGTAGAGCGGGAAGTCGGCGGCCAGCTTGGCGACCCGCGCCCGCAGCGCCGCGATGTCGCAGGTCGGCTGGAGCGCGCCCGCGATGATGTCGGCGACCTCGGTGAACTGCTCGTCGTCGAAGCCACGGGTGGCCAGCGCGGGGGTGCCGATCCGCAGGCCCGAGGTGACCATCGGCGGCCGGGGGTCCCACGGGACCGCGTTGCGGTTGACCGTGATCCCGACCTCGTGCAGGCGGTCCTCGGCCTGCTGGCCGTCGAGGCTGGAGTTCCTCAGGTCGACGAGGACCAGGTGGACGTCGGTGCCGCCGGTGAGCACCGAGACCCCGGCCGCCGCGCAGTCGGGGGCGGTCAGCCGCTCCGCGAGGATCTTCGCGCCGCGCAGGGTGCGCACCTGGCGCTCGCGGAACTCCTCCGTCGTGGCGAGCTTGAAGGCCACCGCCTTCGCGGCGATGACGTGCATGAGCGGGCCGCCCTGCTGGCCGGGGAACACCGCGGACTGGAGCTTCTTCGCGTGATCCGTCGTCGCGGACAGGATCATGCCGCCACGCGGACCGGCGAGGGTCTTGTGCGTCGTCGAGGTGACGACGTGCGCGTGCGGGATCGGGGTCGGGTGCACCCCGGCGGCCACCAGGCCGGAGAAGTGGGCCATGTCCACCATGAGCAGCGCGCCCACCTCGTCGGCGATGCTGCGGAAGGCGGCGAAGTCCAGGTGCCGGGCGTACGCCGACCACCCGGCGATGATCATCTTGGGCCGGCACTCCAGGGCGGCGGCCCGCACCGTGTCCATGTCGAACCGGTACGTCTCCGGGTCCACCTCGTAGGCGGTGATGTCGTACAACCGGCCCGAGAAATTGATCTTCATGCCGTGGGTGAGGTGACCGCCGTGCGCCAGCGAGGGGCCGAGGATCCGGTCGCCGGGGGTGAGCAGCGCGTGCATCACCGAGGCGTTGGCCTGGGCGCCGGAGTGCGGCTGGACGTTGGCGTACTCGGCGCCGTACAGGGCCTTGACCCGGTCCCTCGCCAGGTTCTCCGCCACGTCCACGTGCTCGCAACCGCCGTAGTAGCGACGGCCGGGGTAGCCCTCGGCGTACTTGTTCGTCAGCACGCTGCCCTGCGCCGTCAGGACCCCGCGCGGCGCGAAGTTCTCGCTGGCGATCATCTCGAGGGTGCCACGCTGGCGGTCCAGCTCGGCCTCGAGGACGGCGGCGATCTCGGGATCGGCCTCGTCGAGCGGCGCGGTGGTCACGGGTCGGGACGGCGGGACCGGAACGGTCTGATCGGTCATCTCGGGAGACTCCTCGGTCGGCGAGCGGACCGGGTGGGCTCTGCCGACGGGACGGCGGCCGGACCGGTCCGGGTGGGTAGGCGTCGTGGACGGACGATCCCCGGGCCCAGGCGAACGACCCGGCAGGGACGACGCTGCCGCTCCCCGGTGGTGACCCACCCGAACGCCAGTCGCGGCGAGGACAGCCTAGCAACGGCCGCGCGATCGGCCTCCGGGATTACCGCCCGCCCGGGGCACGCGAGGGGGACGTCGGGGCAGCACGCGAGGGAGGCGTCGAGGGGGAACGCGCGGGGGGCTTCGGGGCGGCGGGTGGAGGTGGGGCACCCGGGGGCGGCACGCGGAGGTGGGGCACCCGGGGAGCACGCGGGGGTGGGGGACGATGGCGGGATGACCGCACCCCGCCCGCGGCCCGGCCCCGACTCACGGCCGCTCCCCCGGCCGGCCACCCTCGACTGGCTCACCCGCTGCGAGGAGGGCCGCGCCTGGTTGGCCTCCCTGCCCGGGCGACTCGACGCCGCGAGCCGGCGCTGGTCGCTGCGGACCGGCGACCCGTTCACCGACGGGTGCGCCTCGTACACGGTCCCGGCGACGACGGCCGACGGCACCCCGGTCGTCCTCAAGCTCCAGTACCCGGACCAGGAGGGCGCGCACGAGGCCGAGGCGCTGTCCCGGTGGAACGGCGACGGCGCCGTCCGCCTGCTCGCCCATGACCCCGACGACTGGGCCCTGCTGCTGGAGCGCTGCGACCCGGGCGACCCGCTGTGGACCGCCGACGCCGACGAGGCCCTCGACGTCCTGACCGGTCTGCTGCCGAGGCTCTGGATCCCGGCGGACGCACCGTTCGACCGGCTGGCGGACGAGGCGGCCCGCTGGGCGGGGAACCTCCCCGCGCTCTGGGAGGCCGCCGGGCGCCCGTTCGAACGCCGTCTGCTCGACGCGGCGGTCTCCGCGCTCACCGACCTGGGGCCCGGCCAGGGCGAGCAGGTGCTGCTGCACCAGGACCTCCACTCCGGCAACGTGTTGCGGGCCCGACGCGAGCCGTGGCTGGTCATCGACCCCAAGCCGCTGGTCGGCGAGCGGGAGTTCGGGGTGGTCGCCGCCGTCCGGGGGAGTTCGCTCGGCCGCGGGGACGCCGCGCTGCGGTACCGCCTCGACCGGCTCACCGCCGAGCTCGGCCTGGACCGGGAGCGGGTGCTGGGCTGGGCCCTCGGCCAGACCCTCGCCTGGGGGTTCGAGAACGGTGCCGTGCTGCCGGGCCAGGTGGAGATCGCCCGGTGGGTCCTGGCGGCCGGGCGCGGGTGATCGGGGCGAGGGCCGACCGGTGGGTCCACGCCACCGACGCGGCGGTCAGGGCGCGGACGCGCTCACCGTCGGGTCGGGCTGAGCCGAGGCGAGGGCGGCCCGGACCCGGCGGGTGGCGGCGACCACGTTCGCCAGCGCCGCGTCGACCTGGTCCGGGGTCCGCGTCCTCAGCCCGCAGTCCGGGTTCACCCACAGCCTCCCGGCCGGGATCACCCGCAGCGCCGCGCTGAGGAGCGCCTCCACCTCGTCCGCCCCCGGCACCCGCGGCGAGTGGATGTCGTACACCCCGGGCCCGAGACCCCGCGCGAAGCTGGCGAGGTCCGGCGCGGCGAGGACGGCGCCGCCGGACCGGGCGGACTCGATGCTGGTGACGTCGGCGTCGAGGGCGTCGATCGCCTCCAGGACGTCCTCGACCCGGGAGTAGCAGAGGTGGGTGTGGACCTGGGTCCCCGCGGAGGCCGCCGAGGTGGCGGTCCGGTAGGCGGTCACGGCTGCGCGCAGGTACTCCGCCTGGTTCTCCCGGCGCAACGGCAGCAGTTCCCGCAGAGCGGGCTCGTCGACCTGGATCACCGGGACCCCTGCGGCGTCGAGGTCGCGCACCTCCTCCCGGACGGCGAGGGCGACCTGGTGAAGGACGTCGGCGAGCGGCCGGTCCGGCCGGACGAACGACCACGCCACGATCGTCACCGGTCCGGTGAGCATACCCTTCACCGGCCGCGGGGTCAGCGACTGCGCGAACCGCGTCCAGCGCAGCGTGATCGGGCCCGGCCTGCTCACGTCGCCGTGCAGGATCGGCGGCCGGGTGCAGCGCGATCCGTACGACTGGACCCAGCCGCTGCGGGTGGTCACGAACCCGTCGAGGTGCTCGGCGAAGTACTGCACCATGTCGTTGCGCTCCGGCTCACCGTGCACCAGGACGTCCAGCCCGAGCCGTTCCTGCCTGCGGACGACCCGCTCGATCTCGCCCTCGACCCGCTCCTCGTACTCCGCCTCGGTGATCCTGCCCGCCGCCAGGTCCGCCCGGTGCCCACGGACCTCACCGGTCTGCGGGAAGGACCCGATCGTGGTGAGCGGCAACGGCGGCAGCCCCAGGCGCTCCGCCTGCGCCGCGGCCCGGACCGGGTACGGCGCCCGGCCGGGGACCGACGCCTCTCCACCGTCACGGGCGGTCCCGCCGTCCGGGACCGGGGCGACGGGGGTCGCGGCGAGGGCACGAGCCAGCTCGACCACCTCGGTGACCTTCTGGTCGGCGAAGGCCAGCCGCGCCCGCAGTCCGGGGTCAAGGTCCGGCTCCCGGTCGAGGTCGAGCGGGACGTGGAGCAGCGAGCAGGACGTCCCGACCGCGACCCGTCCCGCCTGCTCCCGCAGCCGTGTCAGCCCCCCGAGCGCGGCCTCCCGGTCGGTCCGCCACACGTCCCGACCGGACACCACCCCAGCGACCAACGTCGTCCCGGCGAGGGAGCCCGGCGGCACCGCAGGGAGGGCACCACGGACCAGGTCGACGGCGACCGCCTCGACCGGGGACGCCGCGAGGACGGGCAGCGCGGGACCGAGGTCGCCGAAGGGGGCTGTGACCAGGATCCGCGGGCGCCGGGTGAGCCCGCCGAGCCGGGAACAGGCGCGGGCGAGGGCGTCGAGCTCGTCCGGGCTGCGGTCGGCGACGAACGCCGGCTCGTCGAGCTGGACCCACGGCGCACCCGCGTCGGCCAACTCCCGCAGCAGCCGGGCGTAGACCGCGAGGACGTCGTCCAGCCGGTCGAGCGGCCGGAACCCCGCCGGGGCTCCCGGGGGCGCCTCGGCCAGCAGCAGGAACGTCACCGGTCCGACCAGCACCGGCCTGGTCACCACGCCGAGTGCGGCGGCCTCCCGAAACTCGGTGAGCGGCTTGTCCCCGGCGAGCTCGAACCGGGTGTCCGGGCCGATCTCCGGGACGAGGTGGTGGTAGTTGGTGTCGAACCACTTGGTCATCCGCAGCGGCGCGACGCCCGTCTCCCCGCGGGCCATGGCGAAGTAGCGACGCAGGTCGGCGTCCGGGTCGCCCGGAGCGCCGAGGCTCCGGTACCTGGCCGGGACGGCACCGACGAGCACGACGGTGTCCAGGACGTGGTCGTAGAGGGAGAACGTGTTCGAGGGCACCGCAGCCCCCGCGGCGTCCAGCCCTCGCCCGACCAGCCGCCGCCAGGCGGCCGCCCGCAGCTCCCGACCGGCCTCCGCCAGCTCCTCACCCGAGATCCCCCCGTCCCAGTACGCCTCGAGGGCCCGCTTGAGCTCACGCCGCGGGCCGATCCGGGGGTAGCCGAGCACCGTGGCCGCCGGGAACGGAACGCGCGGGGCGGGAGCACCCAGGGCTGCGGCGTCGGGGGCGGGGGCGTCGGGGGTCGGCTCCGTCACTGCTGGTCACCCTCCTCGGGGTCCGGGGTGGCCATGGTGCCGGGCGGATCCCGTACGGCGCCTGATCCATCACCGGCGTGAATGATCCGGAAGGGGCCGGTCACGCGGTCCCGGAACGACCACGCGAGCGGCACGGGAAAGGCGATCGACGGCGGTGGCTGTGGCCATACTGGGGCGTGGAGTCGCCGCTGCCGCTACGCGAGATCCGGTGCTTCGTCACCGTGGCGGAGGAGCTGGGGTTCTCCCGGGCGGGCAGGCGGCTGGGCATGTCCCAGCCGGCCGTCAGCCAGGCCGTGGCCCGCCTGGAACGCGCCCTCGGCGTCCGGCTGTTCGACCGGACCAGCCGCGACGTGCGGCTGACCGACACCGGTGCCGCCCTGCTCCCGCTCGCGGAGAGCCTGCTCGCCGAGGCGGCGCGGTTCGCCGAGGAGGCGGCGCGCAGGGCGTCGGCGACCTCCCGACCCATTCGTCTCGGCTATTGCCCGCTGGTCGGCACCCTGGCGGCCCGGGTCGCCCGCCAGGTGCGGGCCCGGTCACCCCGGCTCGACGTGGAGCTGCGCCCGGCCGGCTGGGCCGCAGCGACCGACGACCTGTCCCGGGGTGCGGTCACGGCGGCCCTGATGAGCGCACCGTTCCCCGCCGGTCACGCCGTGTCGGCCCGGTTCCACGTCCCGATCAGCCACCTCGCGGTGCCGCGCGGGGATCCGCTGGCCGCCGGTGCCCGGCTCCGGCTCGACCACCCGGTCCGACTGCGGGTGGTGATGCCGCGGCTCCGCCCGCCGGGCAGCGGCTGGGCCCAGCTCGCCGCCCGGCTCCCGGCCGACCCCCGCCCGGCGCCGACCGGTCCGGACAGCGACGACCTGCTGGCATGGCTCGACCTGGTGGCAGCGGGCGAGTGCGCGCTGCCGGTGCCCCGGCTGCTCGTGGACACCGTGCGCCGGGACGACGTCGCCTTCGTCCCGATCGAGGCCCCCACCGTGCGGATGACCTACGGCCTGGTCTGGTCGACCGGAGGCACCACAGCGGCCGAGATGACCCTCGTCGACGTCGTCCAGCAGATCATCCGCACGGGTGGCCGGTGACCTCGCGACGTGGCAACTCACGTGCTCACGCTCTTCCTGTCCCGATCATCCATGACTGATCCCTGCACGAACCTCAGACCCAGATCCGCGAGTAGTGCGGGTGCTTGATCGTCGATGACGCGAGTGGGTGCCCTTCGGCCTGCAAGGATGGGATTTGCGACGATCACATCCGGTACGGCTGAAGGGCACCCGATCAGTGA
>JAAYAH010000179.1 GCA_012719445.1 Actinomycetales bacterium
GGCCCGGTCACTGCCCAGCAGTTCGGCCAGTAGTTGGGCACCGTCGGCGAGGTGGACCGCGATGGCCGTGAACTGGGCACGGAAACGCACCTCGCGGGAGCGGAGCCGAAAGGCCACTGCGCCTCCTGGGAGAGGGGATCTGGCTGGACGACGGTGACCACGCTGCCCCGCCGGGGCGGATGCTACGGGGCGGCGCCGAACCCCGGGAACAGTGCTACCACCCGCCGTCCGCGGCAGGGGGGACCTCCCCGCGCACCGGTTCGGCGTCGTCTCCGGCGCGCGGCCCCGCCTGGTCGTTCAGGGACCGGTGGCCATGGTGGTGGTCGGGGCGGTGGCCATGGTGGTGGTCAGGGCGGTGGCCATGGTGGTGGTCGTGATCACGGTGGTGGCCATGGGCGTGGTGGTGGGCGTCGGTGTCTCACCGGCTCTCGGGACCGGCCCGGCCTGGTCCGACCGGACGACGTGCCGCTGCAATGACACCGAGGCCAGGCCGAACCCGCCGACGGTCACCTCGTCGTACCCGACGACCGTGCCCTTGCGCTCACCCGAGCGGGCGATGTGGACCAGCGTCGCGGTGAGCGGCAGCGGCTGCCCGTCCCGGAGCCGTTCCAGCCCTCGCGCGGTGATGCCGGCACCGCCCGTCGAGCCCTGCACCATGATCATGGTCCCGGTGTGGTCGGTGGTCACGTTCCGGTTGTGGGTGTGCCCGGCGAGGACCAGCGGGACCGAGCCGACGAGCTGACGCGCCATGGCGGGGTCGTGCACGGCGACGAGGTCGACCGGATGGTCGGGGTGGGTGACGTTCCACTCCCAGACGACCCCGGACAGCTCCTTGCCCGCCCGGACCTGGGGGTCCTGCGGCGCCGCCCGGGCAGCCTCCTCGTGCTCGGGACCGGCGCTGCCGCCCGGCGCCGCCGTCGTGACCGGCCCTCCGGTCCCGGTTCCCGCCGGGCCGGGGGCTCCGACCGAGGGGATCGCGGGCAACGGCGGGAGGATGCCGGACGCCGTCCCGGAGGGGACTCCCGACGACGTGGCCGCGGACGGCGTGACAGCGGGCGGTGTGACGGCGTTCTCGGGCTGGTCGGGGGTGAAGACGGGGTCACCGTCCCCGGAGATCACCAGGCCCTCGACCGTGGTCACGGTGCCGTCCAGCACCACCGCGTTGCGGTTGTCCGCGATCGCCTCCTCGGTACCGGGCGAGTCGTGGTTGCCCCGGACGAAGACGTACGGGACCCCGACCCTGCCGACCCGGCGGACGGTGCGCGACTCGACCCCGGTCCCCCAGGTGGTGTGGTCTCCGGTGTCGACGACGAGGTCGACCCCGAAGCCGCCGACGAGCTGGTCGATGAGGTCGTAGGCGAGCGGGTTGAGGTGGATGTCCGACACGTGCAGGACGGTGACGACCTCCTCGGAGCCCCCCGCGGGCAGGAAGGGCAGGTCCTCGCTGGTGGCGTAGAGGGCGGTGACCCCGCGGACGATGTCCTCGAGGCCGCTGCGGTAGGACTCCAGCCGGTCGACGAGGCCGGTCGTGCTGCCCGCGACGTACGGCGCCCGGCTCAGCAGGCCGGTGAAGTTGGGTTGGGCGAAGCGGTCGGCGTCGAAGGTCACCGTGGTGAGGGTCGTGACCAGGACCAGCCCGCCCGAGACGGTCAGGGACACCTGGCCGGTCCGCCGCCAGGACCTTCGGTAGACGAGCAGGCTGAGCAGGACCGACCCGACGACGGCGCAGCCGGACGTCTTCAGCGCCGCCTCGATGACCGCCCTGCGCAGCTCGTCGGGGGCGTTCCGGCTGAGCACGAAGAGCCCACCGGGGGTGTCGATGGCCTTCTTGGCGCCCTCCAGGTCGACGGAGCTCACGCTCACCTTGACCCCGACCGGCGTCTCGTGGGTGTCGAAGTCGACCCTGCCCGCGGGGGGCAGCATGACCCGCACCCCCGAGAAGAGCGTCGGCATCACCCGGACGTCCAGGGTCAGCGGCCCCAGGCCTGCGGTCGTCGTCGGAGTGAGCGCCGCGCCGACCCAGCCACCCGCCACCGCGACCGCGACCACGCCGCCTGCCCTGACGGCGCGGGGCAGCCAGAGTCCCCTGGTGGTCCAGGCCGTTCTCGCCCGCCGGGCCGCCCGGGCCCCGAGCGTGGCCAGGGCACGCACCCTCCAGCCGGTCCCGATCTCCGTGAGCCGGTCCCTTGCCCTCCCGAGCGTCCTCGGGACGTGCCGGACCGAGGAGAGGAGCCGGTCCCGCACCGGGCGGGACGGCGACCGGTCGCCGGGCTCGTCTCTCACGCGCTGGTCGGTTCCGAGGGCCATCGCCCCCATTGTGACCACGGGAGAACCGGACCGCGCGTTCCGCAGCACGGATCGCGGGCCCGGCTGCCCGGGGAGGTGGCCGGTATCCCCGCGAACCCCGCGAAAAGGGCGGCTCCGGTCAGGCGCCGCGAAGGTCCCGCCGACCGACAGCCCAGGTCCCCACGGCGACGGCGAGCACGGTGACGACCCCGAGCGCGGCGGCCCGGGAGCCGTCGATGCCGTCCCCGAGCGGGGTCGACCCGATCGCCCACCACCACGGCGAGATCCGCTGCCAGTCCTCCAGCCGCTCCGAGAGCGGGAACAGGAAGTCCGCGACGTAGCCGGCGAGGAGCACCGTGACGGTCGTCCCGAGGCACGCAGCCCTGCTGCCGCCAAACCCGGCGATCGCGTAGGCGAGGGCACCGTGGAAGACCCCGAGCAGCAGGCAGCCGGCGGTCGCGCTGACCAGCCGCGAGAACGGGACGTCCAGGTCGAACGGCTCCCGCATGCCCCGGATCGTGAGGACGGTCAGTGCCGCGAGCCCGGTCAGCACGACGAGGACCGCGGCGAACCGGGTCAGCAGCAGGTGCCGGCGGGACAGCGGCAGCGCCGCCACGAACTCCAGCCGGCCTGCCTCCTCGTCACCCGCGGTCAGGGCGGACGTCGCGGCGATCGCCATTCCCGCGAGCACCAGCGGCAGCAGCAGGGCGTAGAGCTGACCGTCGAGGTACCCGGCCGGGGTCATGAAGTCGGCGGCGCCGAAGGCCTCCAGGAACCGGGGGTCGAGTTGCTCGAACGCCGCGATCATGCCGCTGTCGCGGATGGTCGGCCAGGTGGCCCCCACCATCACCGCGAGCGCGACGATCCCCAGCGTCCAGCCGATGGCCGAGCGCCACTGGGCGTGCAGGCCTCGCAGCAGCAGTTCCCCGGTCTTGCCGATCACGATGCACCTCCCGCACCGTCGGCTCCGGTCCGGTCGTCCGGTTCCGGGCCGGAGTAGAAGCCGAGGAACGCCTGTTCGAGATCCGGCTCCGGGAGGAGCAGCCGGTCGACCGGGTGCGCGGCGAGGACGCCGAGCAGGCCGTCGGGACTGCCCGCCACGCTGCCCCTGGCCTCGTGCCCGGCGATCTCGAGGTCACGCACCCCCGGAGCGGCGCGCAGCGCCCCCTCCGGGACGGCGTCCCGGAAGACCACGCTGAAGGGCTGCCGGGCGTGCCCGACCAGCTCGCCGACGGCTCCGGCGGCCACCACCCGGCCGGCCCGGATGACGACGGCGTCGTCGGCGATCCTGGCGACCTCGTCGAGCACGTGCGAGGAGAGGAAGACCGTGGCACCGCGGGCGGTCGCCTCGTCGACGAGGGAGTGGAACTCCTGCTGGACGAGGGGGTCGAGGCCGTTCGTCGGCTCGTCGAGGACGAGCAGTTCGGGGGAGTCCATGAAGGCGCCCACCAGGCCGAGCTTGCGCCGGTTGCCGGAGGAGAGGGACTTCGCCGAGCGGTCGGGGGCGAGGTCCAGCCGCTCCAGGAGGGTGTGCGCGCGGTCGAGGGTGGTCTGGTCGGCCCCGCGCAGGCGGGTCCAGGACCGGACCGTCTGCCCGACGCTCAGTCGCTCGTCGAGGCGCAGCTCCCCCGGCAGGTAGCCGATCCGGCGCCGGTTCTCCACCGCGGAGCGCCGGGGCTCCAGCCCGAACACCCGGACCAGACCCGCGGTCGGCCGGATGAGGTCGAGCAGGATCCGGATGGTCGTCGACTTCCCGGCCCCGTTGGGCCCGAGGAAGCCGACCACCCTGCCGCGGGTGACGGTGAGGTCGAGGCCGTCGAGGGCTGTGACCGAGCCGAAGCGTTTCACCAGGCCGGTGCAGGAGATGACGGTCCTGTCCGGGACGGCGTCCGGGGCGGGCGCGGCAAGCTCCTCGGGATGCTGTGCAGCCACGACCACGACCCTAACCCGCGCTCGGCGGGCGGGAGAGGGAGAGCGTCGGGCCGGGAGCGCCTCACGGCGCAAAGGCCGCTCGGAGCGGCTTCAGATGGGACCCGGGGCTACCACGGCCCGACGCCCGGTGAGACCCCTGGGAGTGTCACCAGGCTCAACCAACGACGGTGAGCGAGAGCTTGTTCCCGCAATGCGACCACGATAAGTGACGATGAGTGTGAGTTGAGTCACCCCGACGGGGTCAGACCCAGATCCGCGAGTAGCGGTGAAGCCCGAACGCTGATCATGTGAAGAGGTGCCCTTCGGCCTGCAAGGATGGGATTTGCGAAGATCACATCCGGTGGGGCAGAAGGGCACCAGATCAGTGA
>JAAYAH010000180.1 GCA_012719445.1 Actinomycetales bacterium
GGGGTGACGGGGGTTGCGCCGACGGCTGGCTGTGCGGCAGCTGGGGGGCGAGGTGTGAGGTTCATGGCCGGACCCCCGGCTGGATGTTCGGGGTGGGGGTCGGGGCGGGGCCGGGTTGGGGTTCTGGTCCGGTGGCGGGTAGGGGGCCGGGTGGTCTGGCGCTGGTGTAGCCGGGGGTTGGGGCGGCTGGCCGGGGGGAGGCGTTGGTGCGCGCGGTCGTCCTGGCTGCCCGCGCAGGTGCCGTGGGGCTGACGGTCTGATCGCGGTGGGTAAGGATGGCCTGGGCGGTGGCGGCGGGGTTGGGCAGGACGTCCTGGAAATGCTGGGCGAGGAGTTCGCGTCCGGCGTGGACGGCGGACTCGGTGGTGATCGGGACGGTGGCCAGGCCGACGAGGTAGGCCGTCGGGTTCGGGGCGGGGTCGGTGTCGGTGGTGGGGTAGACCGACTCGTCCGGGGTGGATCCGGGGGCGTTGACGTCGATGCCGTGGACGCGGGCGTGGGCGAGGTCGACCTCGACCTGCCAGGTGAGGGTGATCTCGTCGATGGGTTCACCGTCGCTGTCCATGGTGACCATGGTTCGGTAGACGTGGCGGCGCATGGCCGCGGTGAAGGCGTTGTCGGTCAGGAACTCCCGCAGGACGGGGATCTGGTCGGGGTCGTACAGCAGGTGCGCCAGAACCTGGTCCTCCAGGGCGGCCCGCCCCGGGGCCGGGGTGGTCGTGACGTCGATGTCCACGGGATGGGCAACGTCGGTGGTGTGCAGGGCGGCGAAGGCGTGGGCGTGGCGTTGCAGGGCGGCGGCGAGCTTGTGCTCGTGGTCGGCCAGGACGGGGTCAGTGTTGGGGGTGGCCGTGGCGCGTTCGGCGCTGGCCTGGGCCTGGTGGGCCAGGTCCCGATACAGGGCCGCGGCGCGCACGATCTGGGCGTAGGAATCGGCTGGGCAGTGGCCGGGGTGGGTGCGCAGCATGCCCAGGTCGGAGGCGGTGAGGGTGGGCGAGTCCAGGCGTGCGGCGATGGCCTGGTCGCGTTCGATGAGGTCTTGGCCGGGGTGGGTGGTGGCCAGGTCGGTCAGGACGGTGAACACCTGGCGGTGTAGGGGCGCGGCGAAGTCCTCGGCGTGCAGGCCGTACAGGTGCAGGGGCGGGTCGGGGTCGCCCAGCAGCGCTGCCAGGACGGCGCGCTCGGCGCGGTCGGTCAGGTAAGACACGGGTGCGGCTCCCTTGCTGTCCGGTCAGTGGTGGTGGGTCTGGTGAGGGCTGGGGGTGTAGGCGGCGGTGGCGGCTTGGGCGCGGGCCCAGGTGGCCGCGGCGGCGTCGAGGTGCTCGGCCAGGGCGGGGTCGGTGACGGCCAGCCAGGTCTGCTCGGGCCCGGCGACCCACCAGGTGCCGTCGTGGTGGACGTAGCCGGGGATGTGCGGGCACAGGGCCTGGGCCTGGCCGGCGGCCAGGAGGGCGCGCATGTGCTGGTGGCTGACCCGCAGGCCACCGCCGTGGGAGGCGGGCTCGGGCGGGGCTGGTGTCCCGGCGGGGGACCGGAGTGGCTCGGGGATCGCCTGGGCCCATTCCTGGTGCGGGTCCTCGTCGCCGCTGGTCAGGGGTGTGGGGGGTTTGTGGCCGGCGCGGCAGCGCACGGCGTAGTCGGTGGTGGCCGCGCGCAGCACGTTGCGTAGTTCGCCGTGCCACGCGCGGGCGGAGCCGCCGTTGCCCCACACGGGGGCGGGGTGGCCGTCGGGGTCGGTGGGTGGGGTGTAGATCTCGGCTCGCCAGGCCCGCAGCGCGGTGAGTTCCTGGACGAGGCCGGGGTGCTGGTGCCAGCACTCCGGAAGGCGGTGGTCGGTGGACAGTTCGTAGGCGTCGTGGAGCCAGGCCACCCAGTCCACGAGGTCGGCCCACCACGTGGCGCGTTGGTCAGAGGTGAGGTCGTGGTCTTCGAAGACCTGGGCGCGGGCCGGTTTGCTCGCCGGGACGGTGGCCGGTGGAACCTCGGCCGGGCTGGATCGCGGCCGTCGGGTGCGTGATCGGCGCAGCCGGGTGGCACGGCTGGGCCGGATCATCGTGATGCGCCCAGCCGCGACGGGCTCCTCCTCGATACCCGCTACGGGACGTCTCACCGTCTCTCCTTCCTCGCGCACGCGGCGGCCCCGCGACGTGGGGGGACCAGGTCGACCACGTTCATGCAGCCCCCGCCTTCCCCGTCCTGGCCCTGGATGCCTCGTGGCCCGTGACCGGCTGCGGTCGGGTCTGCTCGACCGAGTGGGCGTGCTCGCCCGCGCGAGGGCTCTCGTAGTGGCGGACCATCCGGGTGATCACCGGTGGGGTCGTCGCGTGCAGCAGCAACCCCTGGCGCTGGGCGGGGTCCAGGGTGCGCACCGCCTCGGGGGTCAGGATCTGCCGGTCGGCCAGGGACGTGGAGACGGTGGGCCCGTGGGGGGTCCGGGAGGTGGTGGTCAGGCGCTCGCGGTAGGTGCCCACCAGGCGGGAGATGGTCTCGGGTTCGTCGCCGGTCAGACCACCGAGGACGAGCTTGCAGGTGGCTGCACCCCAGAGCATGTCGGCGCCGTCGCGGCCCCAACGCTGCCGGGCTTGGGCCAGGTCCTGCAGTACGGCGGCCACGAAGATCCCGGATCCGGCGGCGTAGGACATGAGGTCGGGGAGCTTGGGCAGGGGCGCGACGTTGGCGACCTCGTCCAGGAACAACCCCAGCGGCGGGTCCAAGCGCCCGGTGGGCGCGGTGGCGGCGAAGGCGGTGGCGGTGCGCACGATCTCGTCGACGAACACCGAGACCATCGGGGCGAGTTCGGCGGTGTGGGTCTCCGGGACGATCAGGTACACGCTCCCGGCCCCGCGCAGGAACTCCGCCGGGTCGAAGCCGGGGCCGGTGGGGCAGAACGCGGTGTGGGCGACGGGGGACAGCAGGGGTGCCAGGCCGGTCAGGACGGTGGCGAACAGGTTCGAGCGGGTCTCGGCCGGAGACCGGTAGAGGGCGTCGAGCATCCCGGCGACCCCGGGCGCCGCGCCGCTGTGGCGGCGCAGCAGGTCCACACAGGTGGTGTCGTGTTCGTCCAGGGCCCAGGTGAGGACCTCGCGCATCGTGCGCCCGGTGAGAGCGGCGGCGTGCATCCACCCGGCGAGCAGGTTGGTGGCCGAGGTGCCGAAGAACACGGCGTTCGTGGCGTCGGAGTGCCCCTGCTTCCCCACGGTGATCATCAGGTCGGCGCGGCGTCGGGCGGTGTCGAACTCCTGGCATCCGGTGGTGGGGGACCAGCCGAGCGCGTGGGGCCAGGTGGTGCCGGTCAGGTCCAGGACGGCGAGGTTCCCGGCGCGCAGGGCCGCGGTGGCGCGAAGGACGTCAGGGCGCACGGAGGTGACCAGGACAGGCCCGGGCCAGGAGGTCACCCAGGGGATGACGACCTGGCTGGTCTTGCCCTGCCGGGCGGCGGCCAAGACCAGGACGGAGTTCTCGATGCCCAGACGCACCGGTTGGCTGGTGCCGTGCACGCCTGGATCGGCGCGCCCGACGTCCACCGAGACCTCATCCAGACCGATCTCGTCAGCGCTACGTGAGCCACCCCGGTCGATCAGCGAAGGGAGCCGGCGGAGCCAGCGCGAGACCCGGGGCCTGGCCGGGGGTTGTTGCAGGGTGGGGCGTAGGCGCTGACCGGCAGCACGGACCGCGGCGGGGGAGAAGACCCGGGTGATCTGCGCGGCCGACGCCATGCCCCTGCGGCGCTGGGTGCCCCCGAGGCGTCGCAGCACCACCACCGAGATCGTGGCGAGGAGAAGCAGGTCCAGCACCGTGGCGACGGCGAACCCCACGGGCCCAGGCAGGTGGGCCCGCGCCGCGACCGGCCACGCGGCGGCCGGATCGCCCAGGTGCTCCGGCAGACGGGTAGCCACCGCGAAGGTCTCACCGGGGGAGACCGGTGCCCATCCGCCGCCGGTGATCAGTGCGGCGGTCTGCCCGATGAGCCACGTCAACATCGAGCCCACCGCAGTCACAGCGAGGACGGCGGCGAGGAGGTAGTCGCTGGGGCTGTCCAGCAGCGGCCGGTTGACGACGGTGTGATCGCCTCCGACCCCACTACCTCCGGGACCGGGCCGGCTCACCAGGTCTCACCGCCCGGATGCGGCATCGAGATGTCCTGCCCGATATCTCCGAAGGTGTGCGAGTGGGGCTCGTTCGGCGACGGGGACGGGTCGGGGACCCGCGGGTTCGTGGGGATTGGGTCAGGAATCCTGAACTCGAGCCCGGTGGGGACTGCCCCGCATCCCGTGGGTTCCCGCAGACCCCGTAGGCGGATCTCAGACCCTGTCGCAGGCCA